>NZ_CAKKTM010000025.1 GCF_920888515.1 Protofrankia sp. CiP1_Cm_nod1
GGTTTCGCTCGCCCGTACCCCCCGGATGGCCCGGATCGCGGTGCAGTGCAAGCACTACCCGGACCGTGCTGTGGGTCCGTCCGCGGTACGGGACTTCAACGGCTGCGCGTGGACGGATCATCGTGCCGATGTTGCGCTGTTGGTCACCTCGGGCCGGTTCACCGCTGCGGCCGCGGACTTCGGCCACCGTCACCGCATCCAGATGGTCGACCGGGAGGTGCTCACACGGTGGATGGCCGGCGAGCGGATCCTGCCTCGTGTCCCGGCGCCCCGGCGTGGCCACACCGATGTCTCGCCTACCCCCGGGGGACCCACACGATGATCGTTTTACACGTCGTCGGTGTCGACGGCGGCGATCAGCGGCCCGGTGTCCCAGACAATCACTCGGGATCGCGCCCCAGTTCCGCGCGCAGGATCTCAGCCGAACGGGCGGCGAGACCACCCTTGCCGCTGTACAACGCGCCTACCACGATGCGCTCGGGTTCGCCGCGGCCACCGGCGACGACGAGGTGTGACTATGAGAGCGAGACTTGGATCCGGTGCTGATCTTGTAACCGTTCCGATCCCCTTGGTGATCATCGAACGAGGAGGGCGTGTTTGCGGAGCGGGTCGAAGTTGACGCGGCCGTGCAAATGGTGTTTGACCGTCTTGATACGGTTGACGTTGCCTTTGACGACGCCGGAGCTGGGGGTTCGGCGAGGCCGGCGAGCACGGCGTCACGGGCGGCTTCGCCATCGCGCTGCTGTCGCCATGCCGTCTCCACATCTTGCGGCGCCGGGCCGACCGCGGTCGCGAGCGCAGTTCTGGCACTATTGACACTGCATTTTCGGTCCGACGCCCGGCCTACGCCTCGTCGCTCGTCGTGAGGTATGTACGGGTGTACGTGGCCACGCGCGTGGAGACCGGCTGGCGGCCTCGACGCGCCCACCCGCAGGTCCGGCCCACCGGGTCCGGCGGTGGACGCCCCGCAAGCTGGCACCTCGTTGTTGAGCACCCCGGCAACGCCCGCCCGACCAGGATTGAGATGGGGATGACCGAGCAGATCGGATACGACAACTTCGACTTCGGACACCAGCCTGAGGTGGACTTCGCCCTGAACCCCGAGCCGCGGTGTCCCTGTCTCCTGCTGCTGGACGTGTCTGGGTCCATGAACGGTCAGCCCATTCGAGAACTCAACGCCGGTCTCAGGGCGTTCCAGGATGAACTCACCTCAGACGACCTCGCCGCGAAGCGCGTCGAGGTCGGGATCATCACCTTCGGACCGGTGCAGGTGGCGACCGACTTCGTGTCTGCCTCGGTGTTCACAGCGCCCGAGTTGCACGTGCAGGGAGCCACCCCGATGGGCGAAGCCATCACCCGAGGTCTGTCGTTGCTCCGTGACCGCAAGACTGAATATAGGAACAACGGGGTGAAGTACTACCGCCCGTGGATCTTCCTGATCACAGACGGGGAGCCGACAGACAACTGGCATGCGGCCGCCCACGCTGTGCAGGCGGGTGAGGCTGCGAAGGAGTTCGCGCTTTTCGCCGTCGGCGTGCGGGGAGCGAACATGGAAATCCTCCGCCAGATCGCTGTCCGCCAGCCGCTCGCGCTGCAGGGACTCAAGTTTCAGGAACTCTTCCAGTGGCTGTCCAGTTCCCTGGGATCGGTGTCCCGTTCGGCCGTCGGCACCGAGACGCTGCTCGCGGCACCTACAGGGTGGGCCGCCGTTTGACCTGGCGCGTCATCGCGAGGTCCGAAGCCGGCACCTCGCACATCAAACGAAGCCTGCCCTGCGACGACGACTGCCTCTTCGCGCAATATCGGCTTCCGTGTGGCGACGAGTTGCTCGCGGTCGTCGTCGCGGATGGCGCGGGCAGCGCCGAACACGGTGGCGAAGGGGCACAGGTCGCGATAGCAGCGGTGGCTGCGGCTCTCCAGTCGCGCCTGGGCGAATCAGAGATCATGCTGGATGCCGGCCTGGCCGAGATCCTGGTGACGGCGGCACACGACGGAATCGCGTCGAAGGCCACCAGCCACAACCTCCGTCCTCGAGACTTTGCCTGCACCCTGCTTGGTGTGCTCGCCGCGCCGACGCTCGGGACGATGGCTTTCCAGATCGGAGACGGCGGCATCGTCCTCGACGTCGGGAGCGGGCTGGAACTCGCCGTAGTACCCATGGTTGGGGAGTACGCCAACATGACGCACTTCGTCACGCAGGACAACTTCCGCGAGGTCCTCGCCGTCCGAACCTTTGACCCACTGGCTACGAAGATCGCAGCATTCACCGATGGCCTGCAGCGAATCGCGCTCGATCTCGCCACGGACGTACCCCATGAACCATTCTTCAGGCCCTTTTTCAAGGCGCTCGAGGATGCCAGATCCGAAAACGAGGAAGTTCTGCTCGACCAACTCAGCCTGGCTCTGGGACGGTTCCTGCAAGGATCGCTGGTAAACGAACGTACCGACGACGACAAGACACTAGCTATCGCAGTCTGGCTCGGCGACGTCGACCCAGCCACGGCCAGTGACGAACTGGGAAACTCGGACGCACGGGCATGAGCACCACCCGGCTGTTCACGTCAACGGGAGACGAACTGTCGCTCGGCCCGACTCTCGGCAAGGGCGGCGAAGGTTCCGTCCACCAGATCAACGGAGACTCAAATCACGTCGCAAAAGTGTACCACAAGATCCCTGACGGCGACCGGCAGGAGAAGCTTCGGTTGATGGCGTCTCTCAGGGATGCCGACATCCGGAAATTTGTCGCTTGGCCAGTGGAGACCCTGCATGTGGACCGGGGAGGTCCCGTCCGGGGCTTTGTCATGCCAACCGCAGGCTCCTGCGTTCCCGTTCATCAGCTCTACAACCCCGGCCACCGCAAGCAGGAGCAGCCCCAACTGTCGTGGAAGAATTTGCTGGTCACGGCGCGGAACACGGCGGACGGCTTCGCCGCGGTCCACCAGCGTGGACTGGTCGTGGGTGACGTCAACGAGAACTCGGTGATGGTCGCCCCAAATAACGGGCATGTGATGCTGATCGACGCGGATTCATTTCAGGTGAACGCAGATGGCCGGGTCTTTCCCTGCCTGGTCGGGGTTCCGGACTTCACCCCGCCCGAGTTGCACGCGGTCGGTGACTTCAGCCGGATGGTCCGAACCGCCAACCACGACAACTTCGGTCTGGCAATCCTGATCTTCCAGCTGCTCCTCGGCGGACGCCATCCCTTCGCGGGTCGTCCGCTCCGTAACGATGTCGGCAACGATATGTCCACTGATATCAGCGGCTTTCGGTTTGCCGACGCCCCGGACAACAGCAGCCGCGGATTGGTCCCGCCACCGACAGCCGTTCCGGTGACCATCCTTCCTGCTGTGATCCACGGCATGTTCACCCAGGCGTTCACCGAGCCCGGGATCCAGCACCGGCCGACTGCTCGGGAGTGGGTATTGGCTCTCGACAAACTGCGACCGCAGACAGCCGTGTGCCACGCCAGCCCACACCACGCTTACCCGGCACACGTGAGGGCGTGCCCCTGGTGTTCCCTCGACAGTTCGGGAATCGTGCATTTCGTCAAGGCGCAGGTCGCCGCGAAGGCGCAAGCGGCGGGGGTCACCATCGCGGCGCTGTGGGCGCAGATATCTGCAGTCCCGCCCCCGGCGGAAATCGTCGTACCCCCCAGCGCCGGGATTAAGCCCGTTGCGCGGCCGCTCCCGGCGGCGGTGCGCTCAAAGGCAACACCATTCGTCGTCTGGCCCATCGTGGTCAGCCTGGTTATTGCACTGATGGTAATCGCAGGTGCGCTCGGGCTCCTGGCGCTGGTGTTGCCCGTTTTTGTGGGTCGGTGGCTCAAACGCTACGGTGAGCCCAGGCGTCAGGAGAAGGACGCGCGCCTGCTGGCAGGGCAACAGGCGCGAGATGCGCATGCAGCCGCGATCCGTGAGGCAGAGGAAGCTGGCCCAGCAGGGTTTCAGACTCTCCGTGATCCGCTTGCCAGGCTCTATTCTGAGTACACCGTCGAGATCCCGAAACAGGAGAGGCGGACACTCGCGGAATTTGACCGCACCGTGCGGGATCGCCAGCTGCGCCGTCACTTGGAGCGGCAGTACGTCAGCAGGGCCTCGATCAGCGGCGTTGGCCCGAGTCTCAAGCAGCGGCTTGCAGCGTACGGCGTCAACACCGCTGCAGATGTGAACCGCTCCAAGATAATAGGAATCCCCGGTTTCGGGGAAGTGAAGACTGGAGCTCTGGTCGCTTGGCGTGACTCCTGTGAACGTGCTTTCCGCTACAACCCCCATGACCCTGCTACGCCCAAGGAACGCGACCAGGCGCTCGAAGTTCACCAGAGGCGGCGCAGATCCATCGAGAACGAGCTTCAGCGCGGTCTCGCCGAACTCCAGCGCCGCAGCCAGCTCCGGCCAGAAGCGCGAGCCGAAATTGAGCAGAAGCTAGCCGCCACGGCCCGGCAACTCGCCCAGGCGGACGCCGACCTGACTGTCCTCTAACGAGGCTCCTGTTCGTCTTCAATCCTGAGCGCCGCGCGGTCCTGTTTGTCGCCGGAGACAAGGCCGGGCAGTGGTCAACCTGGTGCGCCAGGGCGATCCCGCTGGCCGAGGCCCGTTACGCCCTCCACCTCTAACCATCCAGAAGGTCGGCGTTGGCTGGACACGGTGTCGGTAGCAGCGTCGATCCCGTACCCGCGAGCCGTTCGGGAGCCCCGATCACCCGCCGTGCCCTGGGTCCCGAAACACCGTTCCTGGCAGCCGAGTCGCGTTCCTGACAGCCAAGTTGACCGGGTCGAGGTCCATGGCGACGGCTCGGACGGGTGCTCCGTCGGCGCCGGTGAGACGCAGTGGCAGCGCGGTCACGAAGGGGTCGAAGTCGATCGCCTCGATGTTGCGCAGGTTCTCGCCGATGATCCCGCCGTGGCGGGCGATGAGGTGGTGTACCGGAAAGCCTGCCCCTGGATGGCCGGCGTCGGGCGTCTCGTCGATGCTGGCAGCGTCCAGCAGGAACGTCCGCGCACCGAGATCGACCATTCGCGTTGCGGCGTCCTCGTCGAGGAACGGATGATCGAAGTATTTCGGTGTTCCGTAGTGTGCGGACCAGCCGGTGTGCAGGATCGTGATGACTCCGGGGCCGATGCGGCCGGTGGGTGCGGAGGCGGTGATGTGGTCCCAGGTGATCCGTTCCCGAGGTGCCAGCCCGGTCACGTCCAGGATGATCCCGGGGCCGGCCAGTAGGCGCAGGTCGAGTTCGTCGACGCGGGCCCCGTTCGGCTCGACGTGGTAGGGCGCGTCGACGTGCGTCCCGGTCTGTGATCCGAGGTGCAGGTCGAGCAGGTTGAAGCCGGCTGTCTCGATCGTGGCCGCCGGTCGGAGCCGCGGGGTGGGATCACCCGGGTAGACCTGGGTGCTCTCGTCCAGTGGCACCGACAGGTCGACGATCCGGCGGATACGCATGCCCGATTCTCTGCTCCGCGCGGGCGGCTTGGTGATCCTGTCACCCTACCGATGATCGTGCCGTCGCTCGGGGCGGGGCGGGGCGGGGGGACCGGGAGCATGCCTGTACCGAAGGTACTGATCGAAGAAGCGAAAAAAACCGTAGATACGCACCTGATGGCCTGATAATGTTCGCGTCTGCGTAGTAATGCCAGGTGGGTCGGGCGCCTGCGCAGGTGCGGCCGCGGGCGCGGAGCGCGGCTCGTGGGGGCTCCTGCGGCTTGTGGCCATCGGTCGGTGCTCGTGGCCGGGAGCCGGAGACGCGGCCGCACCTCCACCAGGTCACGTGCTCTGTCGACAAAGGATGATCGGATGACCGGATGATCGGTAAGGATTCGGCGGGGAACATTGTTTTACGTACGGTGTCCATGAGATCGGTCGGTAGCGGCTCGGTCGCCGTCCTCTGCGCGGCAGCCCTCGCCTGGGCGTGGGTGACGCCCGCGGCCGCGGACCCGCTGCCGAAGCCCGCCGGCTCGCTCCAGGGCGGTGTGCATCTGCGGGGCAGCTACCCGAGTGACGCCGCGGGCAGCCCGGCTGTCGACGGCACTGTCAACCCCACCAGCTGGAGCGGGATCGTAGCCACTGGTGGGCAGCCTGCCCCGAACACCACCGCCCACGCCTTCGCCGTCTGCGCCGGCCATCATGTCGGTTCCGACGAGTAGACGAGTAGACGAGTAGATCAGCCGGTGGCCATCTCAGTCCACGGGCATCAGCCGTCCGAGGTGTGGAAAGGCCACCGAAAAACGTGGGCTGACCGGTCGGGTTCCTCAATATCCGACCGGTGCGGACGCGTCCCATGAAAATGTTCGGTCCATCCGGTGGTCATGTCCTGTTTCAGCGCGCGCCGTTTCTCGACGGTGTTGCGCGCACATGTCCGCCGCGTCGAAGTCAGAAAGGGAGATCCGATGAGGATGAGGTCGCTGCGGCATCCTGTCCTGGGAAAAGCGCTGATCGCAGGTGCGCTGCTGGCTGTCACGGTGCCGGGAGTCGCGTACGCCAACACGGTGGGCGTCACCGTGCGAACCCCGGGGGCCACCAGCGGCCCCGGATCGGCCTTCTCCGAGATCTCGACCCACGCGGACTGTAGCGGCGGCCTCATCTCCGGAGGTGGGATCAACCAGGCCATCGGTACCGGCTCGTCGTCGAACGGCAACCATGTGATGGGTACCGAGCCCAGCTCCGACGGCAGCACCGAATACACCGGTTCCACCGGGGCCGTCGGTACCGACGTGACGCACTGGCTCGGTATCGGTGGCAGCGGGGGCGCGGTCAACGCCTCCTTCTCCACCACTCCCTACGCGGTGTGCCTCACCAGCAGTCTGATCAGTCACACCCAGGTGGTCATGAACAAGATTTCCGGGCCCACGTCCGGCTCAACGGTGGGCCTGGTCACCGCCACCTGCCCGGCGAACACGGTCCTGCTCGGCGGCGGGGCGCGTACCACACCGGCCAGTATCGGCAGCCTCAAGCCGATCGCCAGCTTCCCCACCTTCAACAACGCCGGACACGACTACGGCCAGAAAGCCGCGGCCGACGGTGAGACCAATCCGGACTCCTGGACCGCCGTCGGGTGGAACGGCGGCGGAGGCAACAGCAACAACACGACCTACGCCTACGCGGTCTGCAGCGGGAACAACATCGATGTCAGTGGAGTCACCGTGAAAATCCGGTACAGCGAGGTGAGTGGCCCGGCCTCAGCGACCACAGGGCAGACAGCGACCGTGGGCTGCGGTGGTCAGGACGGGAAACTGGTCAGCGGAGGTGCCGCCGTCAGCGGGGGCAGCGTGACGACCACCGACTTCACCGGACCGGGCTCGGGCGGCGACCATCTCAACGGCAGCTTCCCCAGCGATTCCAGCGGCAATCCCGTCGGTGACGGGACCACTACGGCGGCATACTGGACGGCCTTCACCCACACCGGGGGCACAAGCTCGCCGAGCACCTATTCCGATGTCTGGGTGCTGTGCGCCGACGACGGCGTCTGAAAACCGGCAGCACCGGCCCGCGGGCGGGCACGGGCCGAACACGGCCTGCCCGCGGATCACCCATCTCAGCATTCCACCACCTCCGCAGGCCCGGAAAGGCGCCGTCGATTTCCGTGAACCGTCGTTTCATCATGTCCAGAGCCGTAGCGATCGCGGCCGCCGGCGCGACCGGCCTCCTGGCCGCCGTCATGGGGACGCCCCTCGCCGTAGCCGCCGGTCCGGCCGGCGCGGCCGAACCCTGCGGCGCGGGCGGCGTCCTCACCACCTCCCCGCCCACCTGC
Source organism: Protofrankia sp. CiP1_Cm_nod1 (assembly GCF_920888515.1). Taxonomy (GTDB): domain Bacteria; phylum Actinomycetota; class Actinomycetes; order Frankiales; family Frankiaceae; genus Protofrankia. Next base: position 7,741 of record NZ_CAKKTM010000025.1, read on the forward strand.
ACCTACACCGCTGCGGGGACGGACACCTTCACCGTCCCGGACGGGGTGACCGCCGTGAGCGTCGACCTGTTCGGTGCCGAGGGCGGCAGCGCGGCCGGCTTCGTCGCTCCGCACCCGCCGAACGACGGCGCGGCCGGCGGGCTCGGCGGCGAGACCCGCGCCACCCTGGCCGTCAGCCCAGGGCAGATCCTCCAGATCACCGTGGGCGCCGCCGGCATCCCCGGAACCTCCCGGCACGGCGAGTTCGCCCGGCCCGGCGGCATCGGCCACGGAGCCGGCGGCGGTGGCGCGCACGGCGGAGGCGGGTCCGGCGGCGGTGGCTCGGACGTGCGGCTCGCCCCCTCCGGCCAGTCCGGTCGGCTCCTGGTCGCGGGCGGCGGCGGCGGGGCCGGTAACGGTGGGCCCCTCCTGCAC
>NZ_CAKKTM010000026.1 GCF_920888515.1 Protofrankia sp. CiP1_Cm_nod1
GTCCCCTGTCGCCTGTCGGGGCGGGCCGCTCCCGGGCGCGCCGGAGTGTCCGGCGGGCGGGCGCAGAGCCTCCCGCGGGCCGGGAGCCCCCCGCGCCGGGCCTCGGCCGGGCCCTGGCCGGGCTGCCTTTCCTCCTGGTCGCCAGGGTATTTTCTGCCCGGCGGGACGGGTATTCCTCCCTATTTACCGAGGCGATTTACCGGGAGTTCGTCAAATCGACCGGAAGTCGCTCGTGGACGACAGGTTAGAAGTGTGTAAAAATTCCATTTCGCAAACGTCGACCGGCCCGCCTCGATGATTCATTAGTGGCGACGTCCTCCCAGCTCACAGGGCATCCGGGAGTTCGCGGTGCCGGCTGGCTCCCATAGCAGACGGCGGGTCCAGCGCCGGTGCGCTCTTTCCGTCCCGTGATTCACGACTCACCGCTCCAATCATACGTGCGTATATGCGGACCGTACGATGGAATTGTGTCAGGTGCGAGAATCGTGAAAGAAGGCAGTGAGCCACATGAATCCGCAGTCGCCCGACACGAACAGGGCCCGTGAGTCCGCCGACGTCGTCCTCATCGGCGCGGGAATCATGAGTGCCACCCTCGGTACTCTGCTGCGCAGACTCCAGCCGGACTGGTCGATCGACGTGTACGAGCGATTGCCCAGGGTCGCCGAGGAGAGTTCGGATCCGTGGAACAACGCGGGTACCGGTCACGCCGCCCTGTGCGAACTGAACTACACCAGTGAGCTCCCGGACGGCACCATCGACGTGCGGAAGGCCGTCGGGATCAACGAACAGTTCCAGGTGAGCCGGCAGTTCTGGTCGTATCTGGTGGAGGACGGAACATTTTCCGAGCCGGAGACCTTCATCAACTCGACGCCGCACATGACCTTCGTGCAGGGGGCGACCGATGTCGACTTCCTGCGCAGGAGATACGAGGCGCTGCGTACCGAGCCGCTGTTCTCCGCCATGGAGTTCAGCGACGATCCCGCCGTGATCCAGCGGTGGGCTCCGCTGCTGATCGAGCAGCGCAAACCCGGCGAGCAGATAGCCGCGACCCGTGACATCTCCGGGACCGACGTGGACTTCGGTTCCCTGAGCCGGCAGCTCTTCCGGACGCTTGAGGCCTCTGGCGTCGGTATCCACCTCAACCAGGAGATCAGGGCGCTGACGCGGAAGCCGGACGGCCGGTGGCGGCTGCGCATCCACAACAACACGACCGGGAAGACCAAGGAGGTCTCCGCGCGATTCGTGTTCGTCGGCGCGGGTGGGTGGGCGCTGAAGATCCTGCAGAAATCACGGATACCCGAGGCCTACGGTTTCGCCCTGCTGCCCATCAGCGGGCAGTTTCTCCGTACCGACAATCCGGCCGTCGTCGCCCGGCACCACGCGAAGGTGTACGGCAAGGCGCCGATCGGCGCGCCGCCGATGTCCATGCCGCACCTGGACACCAGGATCGTCGACGGCAAGAAGTCGATCCTGTTCGGCCCGTACGCCGGCTCGAGTCCGAAGTTCCTCAAGCACGGCTCCGTCCTTGACATGCCGTCGTCCATCCGTTGGCACAACGTCCTCCCGCTGCTTGCCATGGCGAGGGACAACATCGCCCTTGTCGCCCTGCTGGTGAACGCGCTGCGAGCGACCCGGAAGAAGAAGATTGCCGAGCTCGCGAAGTTCGTTCCCGGCGCACTGGCCAAGGACTGGCGGATCATCACGGCCGGGCAGCGGGCACAGATCGTGAAGAAGGATCCCGAGAAGGGGGGGATCCTCCAGTTCGGCACCGAGGTCGTCGCGTCCGCAGACGGCTCCATCGCCGGAGTTCTCGGTGCCTCACCCGGAGCGTCCACCGCTGTACCGATCATGCTTGATCTTCTCCAGCGGTGCTTTCCAGAGCGTTATGACGTCTGGCGGCCCATGCTGAACGAAATGATCCCCACGTTCGGTCAGCGGCTCTCGGACAATACCGAGCTCGCGGCCCAGACGATGGCCGCGACCGCGAAGACCCTGCACCTCACCGAAATTTCTCGGCCCCTTTCGCGGCGATCCGCCGATCCGGTGGACTGACCGGCCGCCGGATGAACCGGATGTCGCCGGACGACGATGCTCGCTCGGTGGGTGCGGTCCGCTCGCGGGGGTGGGCGCGGCCGTCCGCACCCGGCCTGGGACGGACTTCGACGAGGCCCGGACAGCACCGTTCTGTCCGGGCCGGCCGTCGCGTGGCCGCGCGGGAAACGGGTGGCCCCGGTAGCTGGTTTTCCCGGCATCCCGGCATCCCGGCATCCCGGCTCCGGGTCCCGGCATCCCGGGCCGGGTCCTAGACTGACGGCATGGCGTTGGGCGATGCGAAGTATGTTGCTGTGACGACTTTCCGTAAGACCGGTGTCGCCGTGTCCACGCCCACGTGGATCGTTCCGCTTGACGGGGGCCGGGTCGGATTCAACACGTCGTCGGTGTCCGGTAAGTACAAGCGGCTCCGGAACAGCCCCAGGATCGTGCTGCAGCCGTCGGACGCACGCGGGCGCGTCCGGGCCGATTCGTCGCCTGTCGAGGGGACCGCCGAGTTGGCGACCTCCGGCGACGGCTTTGACGAGGTCCAGCGCAAGGTCCGCGCGAAATACGGTGTGATGGTCTCGGTGTCAAGGCTGTTCAACACGCTCAGCCGTCTCGGCCGGGCGAAACTGCCGTACGGCGACGTCGCCGTCATCATCACGCCGGCCACCTCGGAATAACGATTATCTCCACGCCATCGCTGACGGCGGCTGCCCGCGGCCGCGTGCTCAGTCGGGGAGGCCCTGGTCGCGGATGATGCGGTCGATGCGGCGGTCGGGGATCAGCCACAGGATGGCGACGGCGACGAAGAAGCCGAGCGCGATCCGGATGCCGATGCGCCCGTGGCCGGTGAGCAGCGCGCTCACGATGCCGGCGAGATAGAGGATCACGGATGCCTTGCCCTTGAGGTCCCGTCCGACAGCCTGCCGCAGCGGGGAGCCCGCGCCCTCGTTCCGAATGATCACAGTTTGTAGCACGAAGTAGGCGATCGCGGCCGCGAGCAGGTTCACCCCGTAGAGGACCACGGGCGTGCGGGCGAATTCGCTGTCGTCCATCCACGCGGTGGTGAATGGAAACAGGGAAAGGAAGAACAGCAGGCCCAGGTTCGCCCAGAGCACGCCGCCGGTGCTGCGCTGGACCAGTTGGAAGGTGTGGTGGTGGTTGTTCCAGTAGATGCCGACATAGACGAAGCTGAGCAGGTAGGTGAGCAACGAGGTCCCGGTGGTGTGCCGCAGCGCCGCCAGATCGTGCCCTTCTGGAACCTTCAGCTCCAGCACCATGATCGTTATGATGATGGCCAGGACAGCGTCGCTAAACGCTTCCAGCCGGCTCGTTCTCACGCGACGGCCGCCCGATCGCGCCCATGACCGGCAGCCCGGCACGCCGGCGGCCGCACACCACGAACATCCCTCCACACGGCGCCCATCATCCCATCCTGGCCGCCGTCCTCAACGCAGGCATGACCACGCCGGGCGCCGCCGGGCACGGATGAGTACCCAGGCGCCATCCGGATCGTGCTCGTTGCTGATCTACGATTGACCAGCCCGCGCACCGCGTCCGATGTCATCGCGCTCAAGGGCGTCATCCGGCCAGGGCGCCCTGTGCTGACCAGCCTTGACACGCTCGTTTCGGCCCGTTATGCCCCCGAGGTTCGCGCTGGCGACTACGATTGTTTTGGCTACCTTCGGTGGTGGCTCCACTGTGAGTGATCTAACGGTGGCAGAGGGGCGCCCAGGCGGACGCCTACGCGGGGCGGAGGCGAGGGGATGGCCGAGAACACGCTGCTGACCATCCGTGCCTCGGGCTCGGCGACCACCGGGGGTCGCCTGCCGCTGGCCGAGTTGGCCCGGCTCGCCGGTGAGTTCCAGGCAACCGTGGAGCGGATCGCGCTTGGCCTGCGTGGGCTCTCCCCCGTTGCCGGCCGTCGCCCGAAACATGTCGTCGAGGCCGTCGGCATGGAAGTCAGGGCGCTGACAAGCGGATCCGCGGTTCTGACCGTCGGTCGGATAACCCAGCCGATGTTGGGAGACGATCTCCTGATCGATTCTCTGGAGACGCTGGAAGCAGGGCTCGACGCCATCGCCAACGGTCGACCGACGCCGGAGGTCTTCACCGCCCCCGTCCTCGACGGGCTGTTGAAGCTCTCTGGTGGTGTCGCGGACGGCACGCTTGCGGGTGTTGAGATCCAGCGCGGCGGGCGGACGACAATCCGCTTCGACACGCAGCTGTATTCCTCGGTCCGCGCCGCTCGGCGCGCTGTCAGCATCACCGAGCAAGTGATCGTGGGCCGGCTGCAGATGGGCGACTTCGCACGGGGCGCATTGCGTTGCCGGATCGACACGGTTACCAGCAGTGTCTCCTGCACCTTCGACGAGGGGCTCAAGAAGGATGTCCTCGCGGCAATGAATTCGCTGGTCCGTGCTCGTGGGCTTGCCGAGTCGACAGCGGGTGGCGTGATCCGAGCGTTCACGCTGCGGGCGGTGGAGCGCCTTCCCAGCTCCCCTCATCGCACATTGGACGACATGGCCAGAGAGCAGGAGGTAGAGCCAGTGCGGAGTCTCGCCGAGCTGGCCATGTCGGAACCGCTGACCGACGAGGAGTACGAGGATTTCCTCGCCGCGGCGATGTCGGCACGGGGGGACCAGCCGCCGAGGTGAGTGACTACGTCATTCTTGATACCGACGTCTTCTCCGCAATCACCGCGGGCCGGGCGACGGCGGCGAGATACGAGGCCGTCCTGCGGAACAAGACGCAGGCACTGACCTTCGTCTCGGTCGCCGAGCTGCTCTATGGAGCGCGGCACGGCGGATGGGGTGAGCGTCGGACCACCGCGCTTGTGGAGAAAATTGAGCGCCTGCTGCTCATCCCGTTCGACAAGGAGCTTCCCGCGGTCTGGGCGCAGTTACGCGACCTGGCCCGCCGCCGCGGCCATCCACTCGCCCAGCCCGCGCACACCAACGACCTGTGGATAGCCGCTTGCGCGGTCCTCTATCAGGCACCGCTGTTGACCGGCAACCGGCGACATTTCCTCGGCGTACCCGAGCTGACGGTGGTCAGGGCGGAGGATCTGGAAGCCGGCGTTCCGTACTGATCCGTCGTCTCCTCCTCGGCAGCCCCGGGCCTGCGTGGTGATCGTCCGCTCGGTGGAGTACACGCTGCTCTGGGTCGACTATCGCGTGGTGACCGCGGTTCGTGGGCTCGGTCTGCGACTGCTGTACTGGCCGAGCGAGGTGATCGTTTTTCTGGCCGGAGTCGGCCTGTGGGTCGCCGCGATCCCCCCGACCATGGCCGGCGTTCTCCATCGCCGCGCGGGACGGATCGCACTGATCGTCGCCATAGTAGGACTGTTGACCTGGAACTTCTCTCTGTGCGTCCCCGGCGGGGGTTGTGTGAGTCCGATCGAGGGCTGGTGGAGGTTTACCTCGAAACTGGGCGGGGTCAAACGGTCGTAGCGACGTCCCGATAGGATGATCGTGTTGGCGTCGAGTGGCTGGATGGTGGATGGGTCGGCGGGGCTCGTTTCGAGGACCATCGGATGGGGGTGGTGACGAGTGAACCCCACCACAATGAACGCAACAGATCCGCGCTGGCTTTCCCGGGGGTGTCGCCGGAGCGGCAAAGATAACCCACCGCATCGCGCCAGCTCAGATGCCGTCGACATGGGACAGTAGCTGACCAGCAGGTGTGGTTCAAGCAGCTACGAAGCCTATGATCATCGTTTCTGTCCGGCGAGGATCGTCGTGTCCGTCGTACGTCAACCGATGAGTTCTGCCTCGGTCGATGGTCGTACTCTGCAACAGCCGGTTCGAACCAGCAGAGGAGCAGCAGATGGTGATCGTCGCGGGGCATGTCGTCGTCGATCCGCAACAGCGCGAGTCCTACCTCGTGGACTGTGTGAACGTGGTTGAACAGGCCCGCCGCGCATCCGGTTGCCTCGACTTCTCTATCACTGCGGATCTGGTGGATTCCGGCCGCATCGTCATCTTCGAGCGCTGGGAGTCGCAAGCGGCTGTCGAAGCATTCCGGGGCAGCGGCCCCAGCAACGAACAGAGCGCTGCGATACTCGCCGCATTGGTGGCCGAGTACGACGTCGCCGATGTGCGTTCGCTGACCTGAACGGCGGGCGGGCGCCGACGACGACAAGACGCTCAGGTCGCGTGGTTCGCGCAGAACGCGTGGGCCCGGGGACCACCGCGACCACGCTCTGGTCCAGAACATCCGACGCGGCCACGACGACCTCGGGATCGACGTCGACCCACAGCTGCGGCTCTCGGCCGTGTTCACCGAGCTCACCCAGGCCGTCTGACCGCGATCGCCTGGGCCCTGGCGTGCACCGCATCCCCGTAACGCAACAGCGCCAACAGACCCGCCTGATGTGCCTGGGCCGAACGCTGGCTCGGCCGGTGACTGAGTCGATCACCGGCCGAGCGCAGGGTCCTGCTCTGCTTGCGTGCGCTACTTCTGAGGGTTTGTCATACGTCTCCCATTAGGGCTTCGGGGCCAGCGTGGGCGTGGGTGCCAGTGTGGGGGTCGGGATCGGGGTCGGAGTGGGGATCGGGGCCGGCGTGGCGGTCAAGATCGGAGCCGGAGCCGAGATACCGGGAGGAGTCCAGGTGATCGTGACCTCACCGTTGCCGTCGTTGATCGTGCCCGAGTTGACCCCGGTGGTCAGGACGGGGTTCCCGATGGTCGACGCGGCGAACGAGCTCCCGCCCGCGCCCCCGCCGCCGGCGCCACCGTAGCCGCCGAAGGTGCCGCCGCCACCGGAGCCGCCGCCACCACCGAAGTAGCCGCCGCCCGCGCCGCCGCCCGCGCCACCACCGGACGTGGTGGCGGTCGGGTCCAGGCAGGGCGGGGTGTGCACCCCGCTGCAGGGCAGGTTCCCGGCACCGCCGACACCGCCGGCACCGGACGTGCCGTCAGTACCGTCTCCGCCGCAGCGCGGATCGGCCAGCGGATCGGTGGTCGGGGGATTCCCGGCGCCGTGCCGGCACGCGTTCAGTCCTCCGGCGCCTCCGGTGGTCTGGGTGCCGCCCTTGCCCGGGAGTCCGGCATTACCACCATCGACGGTCGACCCAGCGTCGGTGCCGGCGTCACCGCCGCCGGCACCCCCGGCTCCGCCGAGCGCGTTGCCCTGCCCGCCGGTGCCGCCGCCGCCGCCTCCGCCGGCACCGACCAGCACCCGGGTGGACTGGTCGCACTTCCGTGCGGCACATCCTGCCGCGGCCACGCGGACGTCGGAGGAACCGCCGCCGCCGGAACCGTTACCACCGTCGAACGCTGTCCCGCCGTTCGCGCCGGAGCCATCACCAGGCCCACCTGACACGCCGGCGTCGGACCCACCGAACCCGCCGAGTGCTCCCGATCCGCCGGAGGGGCCATTGCTCATTCCGCCCGAGCGCGAGGCCGCGGTTCCGTTGGCGCCCTTGCCCGCCACGTCCACCTGCAGGACCTGGTTGCCCTTCAGCCCCGTCAGTGATCCGGACGCCTGGCCACCGCCACCTCCGGGACGCCCGGTGATGTCCCCTGCCGGGGACGGGTGTGCCGCGTCACCAGTGATGAAGTAGTGCCCGCCCTGGGCGCCGGTCACCACGACCTCGACCGAGCTCACTCCCGCGGGCACCGTGAAGGTGTCCGATCCGATGTTGTGATAGGTGCAGGTCATTGTCGTCGTCCCGGACAGCACACCGGTCGTCCCGCACACCGGCGGGGGCGGTACGGCCTTCGGTGGTGCGCTGATCGCGATCCCCACCGGCCGGTCACCGACGGGGATCGGGGTGCCGGCGGTGTTGCTGGCCACATCGATCGGCGTCACCGTGTCGCTGTCGCGGTTGACCGCATAGGCGGCCACGCCGTCCGGCGTGACCGCGATGTAGAACGGTTCGATGCCTCCGGTGGAGATAGGAGTGCCGGGGGTGCTGGTGGCCACATCGATCGGCGTCACCACGGCGTCACGCTCATTGGTGACGTACACGGTTCGGCCATCGGGCGTGATCGAGATCCCGACCGGGCGGTCGCTGACCTGAATCGGTTTGCCAGGGGTGTTGGTGGCCACATCGATCGGTGTCACGGTGGCGCTGGCAGCGTCGGCGTTGTCCGTGACGTACACGGTCCTGCCGTCGGGTGTGATCACAATTCCCTGCGGGTTGTTCCCGGCTGGGATCGGTGTGCCGGGGGTGTTGGTGGCGACATCGATCGGCGTCACCGTGTTGCTTGCGGCGTTGGTGACGTAGGCGGTCCTGCCATCGGGGGTGATCGCGACGTAGTGTGCGTCGTCCCCCACCGGGATGCGGGCACCGGGAGTACTGGTGGCCACATCGATCGGCGTCACGTCATCGCTGGCGTTGTCCACCACGTAAGCGGTCCGGCCGTCGGGAGTCACTGCGACCCCGAACGGGAACTGACCGACCGGGATCGGGGCGCCAGGGGTGCTGGTGGCCACATCGATCGGCGTCACCGTGTTGTCAGCCCGGTTCGTCACATAGACGGTCCTGCCATCAGGTGTGACCGTAAGCCCTCTGGGGCTTGCACCTACCCGGATCGGGGCACCGGCCGTATTGGTCGTCACGTCGATCGGGGTGACCGTGTTCCCGAAATTGTTGATCACATAGGCGGTGGCCGCTGCCGGCTTCGGAGCAGGGCTCGGCGTTGGGTTCGGACTCGGTGTCGGGCTCGGTGTCGGTGTCGGTGTCGGTGTCGGGCTCGGTGTCGGAGGCGTGGACGGCTTCGTGGGCCTGGGCTCCTGCGAGGAACCCCACGTGATGATGACCTCGCCGTCGCCCTTGTTGACGGTGCCGGCGTTGACACCGGCGGTCAGGGCGACAGAGCTCACTGTCGGTGCGGCGAAGGAGCTTCCCCCGCCCCCACCGGCGCCTGCCCCGCCGCCACCGATCGTGAGGCCGCCACCTCCCGAGCCACCGCCACCACCGAAGTACCCACCACCACCGCCGCCACCGGCGCCACCGCCCGCAGCCGAATCATCGGGGTTCCGGCAGGGCGGGGTGTGCACACCCAGGCAGGCCTGGTTTCCCACGCCCCCGGCGCCGCCTGACCCAGAGCGGCCATCGGTGCCATCACCGCCGAAACGCGGATCGTTGGGATCGGGTGGAGGCGGAGTCGCGTGCCGCCCGGCGTTGAGCCCCCCGGCCCCACCCGCGGTCTGGGTTCCACCGCCCCCAGGAGTCCCCGGGTGGCCACCATCGACGACGGCACCACCAGCCGCGCCGGCAGTACTGCCACCGGCGCCGCCGGCACCGCCCAGCGCGTAGCCCTGGCCGCCAGTGCCGCCGCCTCCGCCGCCGCCCGCACCGACCAGCACCCGGTCCGCCAGACCGCACGTCAACGTCGCGCAGCCACCAGCCGCGATCCGTACATCCGAGGAACCGCCGCCACCGGCGCCGTTGCCACCGTTGAGGCTCGCGGTCCCGCCATCAGCCCCGGCGGCGTCCCCCTTACCGCCTGCCACACCACCGTTGGAGCCGCCGAAGCCCCCCACGGCGCCCTGTCCTCCGGATGGTCCGTTGTTCTTCCCGCCAGACCGGCTCGCCGCCGTGCCGTCAGTACCCTTGCCGGCAACATCGACCTGCAGAACCTGACCTGCGGACAGATCCGCTATCACGCCGTACGCCTGGCTGCCGCCCCCACCCGGACGGCCGGTGATATCACCCACCGGCGAGCCGCCATGACTGGCGTCCCCGGCAATAAAGTAATGCCCGCCCTGGGCGCCGACCACCGTGATCTCGACCCATTTTGCGCCGTTGGGCACGGTGAAGGTGTCTGACCCGACCGTGCTGTAGGTGCATGTCTTCTTGTCGAGGACGCCTGAGCTCCCACAGGATTTTTTCGGAGAGGCGCTCGACGAGGACACCGCTGCCGCGGAACCGGCCAGCAGCATACTCAGCACAACGCCTAGCACCGAAACAGACCATGCAAAGACACGACGATTGCGTATGATGATCAGCCTCCTCTGGCAGCGTATTCGTGAACCAAACAAAAATCCCAAGACCGGACACCCTCTTGGCTATGCTCCCCGGAACGAGGGTTCCAGGGTCCCGAACTGCTTCTTGCCAGGTCGGGGTTGATGTGCCGGCAAGGCGGCGGGCCATGATATTGATCACCACAATGTGGATCATTGCTTTGGAGCGGTGGACAGGGTTTCTGTAGTCGCGCGGCGGCGATAGGAAATCAACCGGCCGAAGGTCCGTTCCACAGTCCACGCAGAATCGTGGGGTCGCCCAGCACCGCGGGCCCCCGCGCTTCCTGCCCACGATCTTCTTCACCACGTCGTCCGTATACCCGTACAGTTTCGTGGTCCCGGCGCGCGGCACCGGGACCACCTGTCCGCTATGGGTGTTGCAGAAACCGCGTTTCGTCACGTGACGAAACGTCGGGCGGGCCATGCTCGGTGCCGCGCCCGCCCGCGGACCGGGGTTACAGGTGTCTTCAGACGCCGTCGTTGGCGCACAGCGCCCAGACGTCGGAGTAGGTGTTCGGCGAGCTTGTGCCCCCGGTATGGGTGAAGGCTGTCCAGTACGCCGCCGTGGTGGTTCCGTCACTGACCGGGTTGCCGCTCGAGTCGCTGGGGAAACTTCCGTTGAGGTGGTCGCCGCCTGAGCCCGGTCCGGTGAAGTCGGTCGTGGTCACGCTGCCTCCGCTGATGGCGGCGCCCCCGCTGATCAATTTCCCGTCCCCGCTGGGGCAGTTGACTGTCGTCTTCTGGCCTGTGCTCCCCGTGGTCGGGCCGCTCGCCTCGCTGAAGTGGACTTTGACGGTGACGCCGCTGATGTTGATGTTGTTTCCGCTGCAGACCGCGTAGGCGTAGGTCTCGTTGGTGCTGTTGGTGCCGTTGGCCCACCCGACGGCGGTCCAGGCGTTCGGGTTGGTCTCGCCGTCGGCCGCGGCTTTCTGGCCGTAGTCATGTGCGGAGTTGTTGAAGGTGGGGAAGCTGGCGATCGGCTTGAAGTTGCCGACACTGGCCGGGGTGGCGCGCGCCCCGCCGCCGAGCAGGACCGTGTTCGCCGGATAGGTCGCGGTGACCAGGCCCACCGTCGACCCGCTGGTGGGTGCGTTGGTCTTGTTCATGACCACCTGGGTGTGGTTGATCAGGTTGCTGGTGAAGCACACCGCGAAGGGGGTGGTGGAGAAGGAACTGTCGGCCTGGCCGCCGCTTCCGCCGATCCCGAGCCAGTGCGTCACGTCGGTGCCGACAACCCCGGTGGAACCGGTGTATTCGGTGGTGCCGTCGGGACTGGGTGAGGTGCCCATCACATGGTTGCCGTTGCCGGTGCCGGTGGCCTGGTTGATCCCACCGCCGGAGATCAGGCCGCTACTACAGTCCGCGTGGGTTGAGATCTCGGAGTTAGGGTTTGCAGGACCGCTGGTGGCCCCGGGTGACTTCACCGTGACGCCCACGGTGTTGGCGTGTGCCGTGGCCGGGAAGGCCACCGCCAGCGCGGCGCCCAGGACCAGTGCTGTTCCCGCTGTGCGCGTACGCACGGACAGATGTGATCTCACGTCAACCTTCGCGTCAGGGGTGCGCGATGCGAGCAGATGCGCCCGTCCGCACCGGGGGTGACAACTTCTGCGCGTGTAACGCAGGGTGTGCGACGCTGCACAAGACCCGCAGATGCGGAGCTATCGGCGACTATAGACCGCTTCTACGCGGAACTTGTGGTCCCTTGCGCCGATCTGAAGCGAGGAAGTTGTGGAACGCTGATAAATTGTCCTGAATTATCCGTTTCACACCTTTCCGGTGGCGGCGTGGACGCGGCTTCCGCGCCGGGGAGCTGGGCGTATGCGCGGCGCGTAGGGGGTTGGTGGAGCGGTCGGCGGAGGCTCCCCACGAGCTGGTTCGGGTGCCGGCGCGGCAGACGCGGCAGTCCCCGGCTGCCCTTCCGCGCCCTTTCAGCTGCCGAGCAGCGCAAGATCCTCTTCCGGCTCAGCTTGATCTTTAGCCTTTTCGCTGCTGGTGGGCGGTGATGGTCCGGTCCCGTTTGACGGTTTTCCCGACGTCGTGGCGGGGTGCTGGTCTGCGGTTGTGGGTGCTGGGTGGGCGGCCGGGGTGGCCACGGTCGGGACATGGGCCGATCTCCGCGCTATCCCTCCGATATGTCCGACGCGGAGTGGGCCTACGTACAGCCGCTACTACCTCCGCAGCCGAAGGACGGTCGCCGCGCCATCGCCTCGAGTTTTCGTCGCTACACCCGTTGCTGCATGATGATCTTAAAAAGATCTCACTCTTGGAGTGAAACCGCAGGTCGGGGGTGGTGGACAGGAGCGGGGTCGAACCGCCGACCTTCCGCTTTTCAGGCCGAATCGACCGTGTCGCCAGTGTCCGTAGCCGTGCATTTCCGTCCGTGGAGCGCCGCCGAAGTACCTGTTTGGTCGTCGACATTGCTACACCCGCCGCTACACCTCCGGCTAACGGGCCGTGAGTCAAAGAGCGGCGACGAACTCCTCGATCGACAGCCCCGTGTCACGAACGATCCGACGCAGTGTCCCGACCGGGATGTCACGACCCGGATGAACAGGTACGACCGTGAAACGACCCTCGGTGTTCCGCATCATGTGATGGCTTCCCTTGATACGAACCACCTCGAAGCCGAGCTTCTCAGGGACCTTGACCACATCCCCGCCAGGCAGCACGGGAAGAGGAGGCATCAGGCGACGTCCTGCACGATCGTCAGGACCGGTGGGACACCGAACTCCTCGATGACCAGCCTGACGGCCTCGTAGAGATCCGCTACAGCGTCCTCGGGAGTGTCACCGAGCCCGTGCGCGCCACCGCTGGGGAACGACGCATGGGCCGCCCAGGTGCCGCCCTCCTCCTGCTCCAGCTCGTAGGGAATCTGGACCATCCGCTTCATGGCGCTGACTGTACGCCGCCAGCCGCAAGGTTTGCGGCCTCCGCGTGTTCCACTGGATGGCCCTGGCGGCGGACACGTGGACGTTTCCACAACCATGGCGTTCCCCTCCCTGCCCGGGCGCCCGGATGTCCTGGCCAGAACTGGCAGAGCTGCCCGGGATGCCAGCCCCACGTGTGCCCGTCCGGGAGAATCCAGCCTGAGGGCTCGCCATCCAGGTTCTCGACACCGTGCGCCGCCCCCGGCTTCCACCTTCAAGATCGACATCGCCTTCTCCGCCGGCCGCCCGGCGTTGTCCAACGAGATCCGGCTGCCCGCGCCCGGGGCCGAGGCCAACGTGCAGATCTTCGCCGCGACCGGACTGCGCCGGCAGCGGGCGCTGCCGCAGCACCGTCGAGGTAGAAGCGCCGCGCAGCCTGTCTGCGGTCGGCGTTTGAGGCACTCGTCGTTGGCGGCATTGTCGAGCGCGGCCGTCGTGGCGGCGAGTTCGCGCGCGACCAGCTCATGAAGATCCCTGCCGCTGGTGAAGTCGTCCAGGCGGCGTAGCTGCGCGCCCCGATCCTCCACCGTGCGGGGTGAACGCCTCCCGGCGGGAACCACGCAGGTCAGACCCGATCCGACCTTGACCGTCCGCCGCTCTAGCATCACGGTCGTTGCTACACCCGTTGCTACAGAATAATCTTCAAGTAGCTCTAATTGATCTCAACATGGAGACAAAAGGCCTGGTCAGATGCGGTGGGCAGGGGCGGGGTCGAACCGCCGACCTTCCGCTTTTCAGGCCGGTCCATACCGTCCAGGAATGTCCGCACACGTACCCTGACGTGCACTTCTGGCTGCTGGAGTACCCCTCTGGCGGCCCGCGTTGCCACACGCACTGCCACACATCCGCCGCCCCCGAGAGGGCCGGCGGTGCCGCTGCCGAGACTTCGCTGCACCCATGTGTGGCAACGACTACGGCAGCAGGCAGTGCGAACCAGGCAGCGCCACCCGAGAGATCCCCCGCGGCCTGGCGGCCGAACACGGCCGTGCGTGATCTCTGATGAGCGCCGACGCGGCAGAAGCCGCCGCATCGACGCCGATTTCCCCCCGAAGCGGGGGATCCGCCGCCACTCCCGTGAAGATCGTTACAACTGTGATCGTGACGGTCGTCGGACTGACGTTCCTGTTCAGCTTCGGCAACATCTTCGCGCTCGGACTCCGACTCGGCGTCTCCCTCTGGGTCGCCCCCCTCGTCGCACCCGCCGTCGATCTCTCTGTCGTCGGACTCCTCCTCGGCACCCGCCACCTCGCCCTGCACGGCGGACCCGCCGACGTACAACGATCCGCACGACGCCTGCTCATCTTCGCCAGCATCGTCACCTTGGCGCTGAACATCGCCGAACCACTGATCACACGCCAGTACGGCAAAGCTGCCTTCGACGCAGTCGGCCCGCTCCTCCTTATCGGATGGGCAGAAGTCGGACCAAAACTCATCCAAGCAATGCAAGGCACCGGCACCGGCACCGGCACCACACAGACGTCATTTCCGACGAACCTTGGCCCAGGTTTCCACACCGGAAAGAAACTACCCACCACCGACCAGCGCGATCTGGCGTCGCCATGCATTCCACACCAGCAGAAAATGGACCAGCCGTCGTCTCGCGGACACCGCAGGAGAGCCTCCGAACAGGACCTGCTGCACCGTGCACGCGCCGAGGACGCACTCCATTGGGAGACCCACCACCGCCCGATCTCTGCTGAAACACTCCGCAAACACCTCCACGTCGGCGCGCCTACCGCTCGCAACATCGTCACGCAACTCCGAACCGACACCCACGCCCGCCTCGATAATGGAGCCGATACCGACATTCCCAGCGGTGAAGGCAACGGAGTCTCGGAACCATGACAGGGGCGGTGGGTAGCTGGACGGATACGGTCCAGCTACCCACCGCCCGTTAAAATGCGCGTCGACGATGGCCCCCACCGGCGTCCGTCAGCTGCGCTCGGCGAGATCGTTCGCGCCGTCTGACAGGGCTCGGCGTTCAGGGTTTCGCGAGCCCTGGTTTCGCTGAATGCGAGGTTCCCGCCTGTCCTGTGGACACCAGTGTGCGACTGGCCGTTGCCGCGACGGCAAGGGCGGCCAGGCGGTGCGGGGCCCGCAGCCGGGTGAATGAGCCCGCCGCGAGAGAGATCGCGAGTCCGCTTCCGGCGAGGGTGAGGGCGTGGCCGAGTCCGGTGTGTTGGGCGGTGAGCCCGCCGGCCGCTGCGCCGATGGGCTGGCCGCCCCAGGCGATGATCCTGGCGGTGGTGTTGACCCTTGCCTGGAGCTCGATGGGTGCGATGGTCTGGCGTACGACGATGCCGTTGAGGCTGACGGTGGTGTTGGCCGCCTGCCAGGCGAGCAGTGCCAGCGCGCCCGGGATCAGAGTGGTACTCACCGCCCAGCAGCCGAGGAAGACCAGGCCGGCGGCCAGGCCACCGAGGGTCAGCCAGCCGACCGGAAAGCGCCGCTGCAGCGGCGCGATCAGCAGGCTGCCTGTCAGGCTGCCGGCGCCAGCGGCGGCGTAGAGCAGTCCGATCCGCCCGTCGTCGTCGGGGAGCCCGAGCCGGCGGACCGCGACGACGACGATCAGGCCGGTGATGAAGCCCGCGGTCAGGCTGTTACCGAGGCCGATAAGTGTCAGGGTGCGGACGAGCCGGTGCTCCCACACCCACCGCAGGCCTTCGCCGATGTCGGCGCGCAGCGACCGCCGGACTGGCCGCACTGTCGGTGAGGGCGGGGGAAGCCGGGCCATCAGCAGTGCGGAGGCGGCGAAACTGGCGGCGTCGACGGAGAGGGCGGGGCCGGCGCCGACGGTGGCGGCGAGCAGGCCGCCCGCCGCGGGCCCGGCGAGGGCGATCACCGTGCTGACGGAGCTCATCCGTCCGGTGGCCTGCCCCATCGCGCCAGGGGGGACCAGCGCGGCCAGCGCTCGGAAGCCGGCCGCGTCGGAGAAGGTCAGAGCTGCGGCGTTGCCCGCCGCGACGATCAGCAGCTGCGTGGTGGTGAGTACGTCGATCGCGTCTGTCAGCGGGATGCTGGCTAGGAGAAGGCAGCTGGCCAGGTTCGATGCGACAAGCACGCGGCGGGGATCGAGGCGGTCGGCCCATGCTCCGGCGGGTAGCCCGAGCAGCAGGTAGGGGACGGCTTCGAAGGCGGTCAGCAGCCCGGTGAGGGCGGCGCTGCCGCTGCGTTGGTAGATCAGCAGCGGCAGCGCGACGAGGCTGACGGCCGATCCGGCCCAGGAGACCGCCCGTGCGGTCAGGAAGCGCCGATACCCGGATCGGTCGAGGGCCTGGTCGGCGAGAACCTGGTCGGCGTCGAGGGCGGTCGCCGGCTGCTCCGGGCTGGGGGGTGTGGTCATGGGTGCAGGGCCGCGGCCAGGGCTTCGACGCCTTGGACGCCGGCGAGGTTCGTCGAGTTCCACTGCGGGAGAAAGACGATGGTGCTGGTGCGGACGGCGGTGACCGTAGGCAGTGTCCTGGCGAGGAAGGTCCGGGCGTCGGTCTGGCTCTCGCCGCCGCTGAGCAGGTACACGAGTGTGGCCGGGTCGTCCTTGATGATGGTTTCCTTCGACAGCTCGCCGTAGTACTGGCCCGCGGGGAGTGCACCGGCGTAGATGTTGCGGGCACCGGCGCGCCGGGCGATGTCGGTGTAGACGCCGTCGTAGGTGTAGATCGAGCCGTTGTAGGTGCTGATCATCGCGACGGGTACGGGTGGCTGGCCGTCGACTTTCGCCGTCACCGCGGCGAGGCGGGTGTCGATGTCGGAGCTCAGCTGGGCCGCCTTCTCCTCCACGCCGAAGATGCGGCCCAGGGTGTTCAGGTCGGTGGTGACGTCGGTGACCTTCGCCCTGGTCGCGTCGTCGGTGCAGAAGCCGCTGAGGATCAGGACCGGGGTTCCTCGGGCGGTGAGGTCGTCGAGGGTGGGCAGCTGCTGGCCGTCGAAGAGGTACGAGCCGTCCGCCCAGATCAGGTCGGGACGCGCGGCGAGGAGTTGTTCCCGTGTCGGCGCGCTCTCGCTGAGGACGGGGATGGCGGTGACAGCCGCGGCGTAGGCGGGCTCGGGGCTGCCGTTGCTGGTGTTGTACTGGCCCACGATCTTCTCCCCGAGTCCGAGCGCCGCGAGAAGATCGGTGTTGGTGGGCCACCCGGAGATGACCCTGGTGGGCGCCCGGTCGAACCGCAGGGTGCGTCCGCAGTTGTTCACGCTGACCGGATAGCCGGCCTGGCTGCCGACGGCACCGGGCTGCTGTCCAGCCGGCGTCGAGGACGGCGCGGAGGAGTCGCCACAGGCGGTGGATGCCATGGCGGTGGCCAGGAGGGCCAGACCGAACGCGAGCGCCGTTCTCGGGGCGCGGCGGGTGATCATATGGTTCCTTCCAGGGAGAAGGTCGCGCTGTCAGGTGCCGGTGCTGGCGGGGTGGACGGCTCCCGTGGTGGTGGCAGCGGCTGCTGGACGAGCGGCTGCCGGGTGGCGGGCGGTGGCGGTTGGCCACCGGTCAGCGAGGTGAACGCGAAGTGCGGCCGTCCGGTGAGCGGATGGGTTCCGCGGTGGGCGTGCACCCCGAAGACCGTGCGCAGCAGGTCGGGAGTGAGGACTTCGGTGGGGGTGCCCGCGGCGACGACCCGGCCATCGGCCATGACGTGGACCACGTCGCAGTACGCGGCGGCGAGGTCGAGGTCGTGCAGTGCGGCGAGGACGGTGATCCCCAGCGAGTGAATCAGGTCGAGCAGGTCGAGCCGCGACCCGATGTCGAGGTGATTGGTGGGTTCGTCGAGCACGAGCAGGCGGGGCTGCTGGGCCAGTGCCCGGGCCAGCAGGACCCGTTGCTTCTCCCCGCCGGACAGCGAGGTGAACGGTCGCTGTGCCTTCTCGGCCATCCGTACGGTGCGCAACGCCTCGTCGATGATCTTTTTGTCGCCCGGGGAGGTGGGGCTCCAGGCGTTCTGGTGCGGGAGGCGGCCGGTGCTGACCACGTCGCGCACCGACAGAGCGACGTCGCCACCGTGTTCCTGCGCGAGTGCGCCCACCTGTCGGGCGGCGGCCCGCGGTCCCAGGTCTCGGTGCAGGTCGCGGCCGTCGAGCAGCACCGTTCCGGAATGCGGTCGCAGGGCGTGGTAGACGGTCTTGAGCGCGGTGGACTTGCCGCTGCCGTTCGGTCCGAGTAGCCCGACGAAGGTCCCGGGAGCGCAGTCGACGGTCAGGTCCCGCACGATCGCGGCCCGGTCGATACGGACCTCGACGCGTTCGATGCGCAGTCCGGTCACGAGGTGCCTCCGGGGTTGCCGCGCCGCAGCAGGACAAGGAAGAACGGAACGCCGGCGACAGCGGTGACGATGGTCAGCGGCAGTTCGAGCGGTTGGGTCACCGTCCGCGCGGCGAGGTCTGCCAGCACGAGGAAGTTGCCGCCGAGCAGGGCGGTCAGCGGCAGCAGTCGGCGGTGGTCGGCGCCCACCAGCAGGCGGACACAGTGCGGGGCGATCAGGCCGACGAACTGCACCCCGCCGGCGACCGCGATGACGGTTCCGGTGAGCAGCGCGGCGATGACGAGCAGCTCGGTGCGCAGCGCGCTGACCGCGACCCCGGCGGAGGCGGCCATGTCGTCGCCGAGGAGCAGCGCGTTGAGGGTCCGTCCGCGCAGGATGAGCCAGCAGGTGCACACCGTGACGATGGCGGCGGGCGGGCCCAGCTTGTGCCAGTCGGCGCCGGACACCATCCCGAGCAGCCAGAACAGGAGGTGCGCGAGCTGATTACTGGACACGCGCAGCTGTAGGAAGCTGGTCGCGGCCTGCAGCAGGTACCCGAGAGCGACGCCGGCCAGCAGAAGTCGGGTCGGTTCGACACGCCCCGCCCGCCGGCCCAGCACGAGCACCGCGCCCAGGGTGAGGACGGCGCCGGCGAAGGCGGCGCCGGACACGCCCAATGTGGACAGCCAGCCGGCGGCACCGGATCCGCCGGCGCCGGCGAGCGTGAGCACCGCGGCGGCACCGAGGGACGCCCCCGACGAGACGCCGAGGACGTAGGGGTCGGCCAGCGGGTTGCGCACGACCACCTGCAGCGTGGCGCCGGCGACCGCGAGTCCCGCACCGACGACGAAGGCGAGCAGGACCCGCGGGGTGCGAACCTGCCAGATGATCTCGTCGTCGGCTCCGGGCCGGCTGTCCACACCGAAGGCGGGCCCGACGACGTGGGCGACGACGCTCGACCAGACCTCACGCAGCGGAAGCCGGACCGCGCCCACACTGATCGCGACCGCGAGGATCAGGGGTGTCGCGACGATCAGGACCGAGAGGACGAGCCTGAACCGGGTCTGTTCGGAGACCGCCGCGCGGGGGGCTGGGTGTGCGGGCGACGAGGCGACCGCGCTGTTGGCGTACAGAGCCTCTCCCAACAAGAACGATTTTGATCACAAGGAGAGGACCTCCGACGTGCGGCAGCGAGTCGGAGTCCTCGCAGGCCAGGGCCGGTCGAGCAGAGCGGCTGGTCCACGCGGGTGGAGTTCGAGGAGTTGGGCGGAGTCCGATCGGCGCTCAGTGCGGCAGGGGCGTTGCCGGCAGGGATGCCGTCCGGGGCAGGGACCGGGCGGCGGGTAGCCGCTGGCCGCCGAGGAGGGGCATCCCGATCGGGGCGTTGCAGTACAGGCCGGGAACGATCACCCGGGTGACGTGCAGCCCGGCGCGGTGGACGTCCGCGGTGGTGACGTCCACCGCCACGGCCCGATGCCCGCGAGAGGCGAGCCGGTCGACGAGGACCGACAGCCGCCGGTCCGGGGTCGGCGTGGCCGGCGGGGCGAGATCCGCCAGGCTGGTCTCCCCGGTGACGGCGTCCGCGAGCTCGCGGTGGAACTCCGCGCGCACGGCCGGGTCGAGGTGCAGTTGAAGATGGCAGCCGTAGTCGACGACGTCGGAGAGGTCCCGGCGATAGGACTTCCGGTAGGCACGGTCGGCCCGCCACGCTTTGAGCGGGCTGGTCGGGCTGGTCGCCATCCGGGCGTAGGAACCGGTCGGGTCGTCGTAGTCCGCGACGAACAACTGCAGCTGCAACGCTTCGCCGTATGCCTTCATCGCCGCGTCGAGGGGATCGTGGTGCACTCCCATGCCGAGCGTGAGGTAGCCGGTGTGCCTGTCCGCGACGAGCGCGCCGATGACCGGCTCGGAGAACTCGTCGTCGAAGACGAGGAAACGCACGTCGAGGACACCCCGCGGGCCCTGGCAGAAGTCACGTAGCCATCGGGGTGGGACGGCCTGGCGTAGCCCACGCCCGCCGTACCAGGACAGCGTCATGGCGTCGCGTTCGATCACTTCCAGCAACGCCCCGGTCTCGGCCGACAGCCGGTCGGCGCCCGCGGCGAGACCGGCCTGCATGACCGGGTTGGTCCGGGGCACCTGGTTGCCGGCCGACGGCGCGTTCCACGAGACCCAGACCAGCGAGGCGGGAACGAGAACCGGGGCACCGGTACGCAGGTCGCGACCGTGAGCCCACTGCTGGACGAGGTCCGTGGTCATCGGGACCAGGGGGAATCCCGGGGTCTCGTACTGCGCCCGCGCATAGAGCGCGAGACTGCCCGGATCGACGGCGTCGACCCCCGCGTCGGCCAGTTCGGCGTGGCTGGCGCTGATCAGCCCAGGTGGAACGAGGTTGCCGCAGTACCGCTCAGCGGCCTCGCCCAGCGCCGCCGCGACGGTGCGCCGTGGGTCGGCGAAACCGTACCCCGCGCCGGTGGCGTCCGCCGGCCACGGCCCGAACCGGGTCGTGTCACACAACCATGCGTGGGTCAGTGCGAACGACGGGGGAAACCACGACGGCACGGCGCGTGGCACCAGGCGACGCACGATTCCGGTTCTTCCGTCGACGAGCCGGGGATAAGGGACACCGTCCGTTGTCGCGTCAGGAACGGCCCCCGTAGCGGTGCTCATTTCCGTCGCCATCTCTCGCTGTCTCGTCGTTTCGTCATTTCTCGCCGTTTCGCCACTTCTCGCCGTCTCGTCGTTTCTTGCGGTCTCGTCGTTTCTTGCAGTCCCGCAATCACGCGCGGAACCGTCAGGCCAGCGGTAGGGGTTGGTTCACCAGGTCGTCCTGGGTCAGCGGCGCCGTGCTCCAGCCCATGGCGACGGGCACGTCGTAGAGCCGGCGCCCACCGCGCAGCGGATAGGCCGGCGGCCCGTTGCCGACCAGTCCGGGAACGACGACACGAACCACGCGCAGCCCGGTACGCGCGACGTCCGGCGTGGTGAGATCGACGGCCACGGCATGCAGTCCGGCCATGCTCAGGTGTTCGAGGTAGGCGGCGTGGGGGCTCGCAGCCTTTACCGGACAGATTGCGTCAAGCGCGATGCTGGTCTGCGGGCACAGCCGATCCCAGGCGCCTCGCTGAAGGGCCGGGTCGAGGTAGAGCTGCGCGATCGCCGGAAGGTCCACCAGCTCCCGGTAGTCCGCGCTCACCGACGCCCCGTAGCGGCGGTCGGCGCGAAACGGCAGGAAGACATGCTCTTCGATGTCGCCCGCCGCGACCGCCCGCCACACATCGCTGTCGGGGGCCGCGAGCTGCCGGGTCAGCGTGAGCAGTTGCAGGGACTCCACCAGCGCTTTCACCGCGGCGGCGGACGGATCGGCGCGGCAGGCGCTGCCGAACGCGATGATGCCGTCGGCCTCGTCCGCGAGAAAGGCCCCGAGGACAGGAACCCCCAGCTGGGAGGGGACGGCGAGCAGTCGGACGGTCAGGGGGCGATCCCGGTACGGCCGGCCCAGCTGACCGGTCACCACGCCCCCATCGGTCACCGCATGTGTCGGTGCGCCGGAGGCCCACCAGATCGTGGTCGCGTCCCGTTCGAACAGCTCCTCCAAAGCCGCCGTCTCCGCATCGGCCCGACTCACCCCGGCCGCGATCCCCGAGTACATGAGAGCGTTCGTCGGCGGCTCAGCGCGATGCGGGCCGTGGAAGTAGTCGAGATAGACCAGTGAGGCCGGCACGAGCACGCTGTCACCGCTGACCAGATCCCTGCCTGTCGCCCAGGCAACCTCTAGATCGCGGGTGAAGCGGACGAACGGGAAGCCTGCCGCGGCGTACTGCCGGTCGGAGTACAACGCGAACTCCCACGGATCAGTCGCGGCAATCCCCCGCGCGCGCAGCGCCTCCCAGCTCGCGACCGGCAGCACCGCCGGCACGGCGTTGCCGCAGTAGCGCTCCACCGCTTCACCGATCGCCGCACCACGCGCCCGCCCGGCGTCACCGAGGGTGGCACCGAATCCGAACCCGTCCGCCCGCCACCCGGCGAACCTGTCGACGCGGGCCACCCGAGCGCTACGCCCCAGCCAGCCCGCCGGCATGCCGGGAGCAGGCGGCTGATCGACCACCGCTGTCAGCAGCCCCAGCCGGGAATCGACGAGATCCTCGACGGTCACGACGCACTCCCCCCGCCGACACTCATCGCCACGCCGGCCCGCTGGGTACCGATGTCGCGGGTGGCCGAGGTGTCCTCGTCCATCCGTGCCGCCGTTCCCATGGTCAACAGGACCAGGCGGGTGCCGGTCTGCCCCGATCCGACCAGTACTGTCTGCGCGCAGACGCGCGTCGTCGTGGTCGTGTAGCGGTTCCGCCCCGCGCCCAGGTTGCGTGCCAGATTCGGATGATCACTGCTGGTGATCTCCAGGACCAGCCGTGCGCCAGCCGGCACCCGCTCCGCCGCACCGGACAACACGATCGTCCCGGTAACCACAGACCCAGGGCGCGCCGCCCAGGTGGCGCTACCAAACGCGAGCTCGTAGGCAGGGCCGACAGGCAACCAGGCAAGCACCCGGACAATCCAGTCGGCCTCGACGGCGTCCGTCGACACGGCCAGTTCCACCGTGGCGGAGCCGACCATCGTCACCGCTGCCGCCAGCGGCTCGGAGACGAAACGGACGGCATCCGGACGGGCGAGCAACGCTCGACGGTCCGCGCCAGGCACGGTCGAGGGAAACGGATCCCGCGGGTCGTAGCGGAAGCCGCATGATGCGTCCGGGCCAGGCCGGTCCGCGGTCAAGGTCCCGTCAGCGCGGGCGTGCCAGACAGCCTCGCTGACCTCCTGCGGCGGCCAGTCGTCGCCAATGGACCACTCGTCAGCGCCGCGGATGAAGACCTCGGCGCCGGACGCGGCCGTCTCCGGGACGGTGACCGCGGCCGTGCCGGCGGCTCCGTCCGCGGGCGTGGGCGTCGCGCGCTCCGTCAGCACCTCGCGCAACCAGCTGACGCAGCTCGCCGCGAAGTCGTAACGTGAGCTCGGTCCATGGTCACGATCGGCGACCCGGGTCGTCGTGGCGAAGGCGAGGTCGTGCCCCCATGCCCCGATGAGCAGACGCCGCGGCGGTCGGGGCGTCACCGCCGAACCGACGAGCCGCCAGTGCTCCAACGTCTCGGAGATCAACAGGTCGTACCAGCCACCCACGTGGAACGCGGCGGCGCGGACGGCCGCGAGCTCGCCGTCGGTGAACGCCTCCGGCCCTGGCTCCGTGCCAGTCCGCAGAATGTCACCCCAATGCGGCAGGACAGTCCCCATCCGCTCCGGCAGCTCACACACCGGCAGGTGATCCAAAACGTCCGGCTGACGCGCATGCACCAGCCGGACCAGACCATCCCGGCTGGTGCGGGCATCGGCGCGTTCCAACCACCAGTACGCGTGCTCAGCCAGGCGCAGAATGCCACCGGGCTCGAACTTCGTACGGTGCAGACCCATCGACGGACCAAGACTCACGACCGCCCGCACCGCGTCGGGCCGCTCCACCGCCAGCGCCCAGGCGGTGTATCCGGCGTACGAGCCGCCGTAGGCCACCAACCTGCCGTCGCTCCAGGGCTGGGACAGGATCCAGTCCACCAGCGCGGCGCCGTCGGCCCGCTCATCCCGGTACGGCCGCCACGTACCCTCCGAGTCGTACCGGCCCCGGACATCCTGCACCACGTAGCCGAATCCACGCTCAGTCCAGCCCTGCCCCTCGGCAAGGTGGGCGGAGCGCCCGTAGGCGGTACGCGTGACGATCACCGGAACCGGCCAGGTGGCACGTGGCGGAACATGGGCATCCACCGCGAGCGGCGTGCCATCACCCCCTGCCACCGTCAGGTTCACCCACGCACCGGCGGCCGTGGCCTTCATGCGTGCACCGCGGCGGCCGGAACGCTGAGGGCGGACCCGCCATCCGGTCGGGCCGGGTCGAAGACCACCGGCAGGGGCAGCACCGGGTGGCGCGCCACCGAACCCAGTGCGGCGACCTCCACCTGGACGTCGACCTCCGGTAGCCGGTCGGACGTCCACCAGGCTTCGATCTCGGCCAGCAACAGACCCGCCACCATGGCCAGCACGCCCCGTCCGGGCCAGGGGACCTCGGGGTGCATCTCGCCGGACCGGTCCAGCCAGGCCCAGTGGGCCAGCAGTTCCTCGGGCGCATCGGCAGCAGCGAGCCGACGACCACGCACATCCTCATAGCCCGCCGTACGCCCGGGGACGGTCAGTGGACCGGCGAACAACGACAGGCCCTCCGCGTGACAGCGCGTCCACGCCGTGGAGTGCGCCCGGCACCACCGCTCCACCTGACGCCAGTGCGTGTCAGGCAACCAGTGTGCGCAGTCCACCAGCACATCCGCGCCCATCACGGCCTCCTCGTCGACCGGACCGCGCCGCACGCGCACCCAGTCAGCCGCAAGGTCCCCGACAAGCTGGGCGACCGGACCGTCCCCGGAAACGTGCAGCAGCGGTGGGGTGGTCCGGGCCGGCGTCGATGCTCCGTCGCCTCCGTCGATCAGGACGCCCCGATCGGCCAGCGCCTGAACCAGCTGCGCGAGCCCGGACTCCGAGCTCGCGTCCCCCTCCGCGGCAGGCGCAGGCCCCGATCCCACGGGCCCGCTCACCCGTAGCCGATCCCGCAGCTGGGCGACCACCTCCGACGGTCCCAGCACCCGCAGGAACACCTCGCCCGGTCCGACCACACGCCAGCTCCCGTCCGGGAGCGGATAGAGGTGATGGCCATCGGCCAGCTTCATCGAGAACCCTTCACTGACTGAGAAGGCACGCGCCGGGGACCGGGTCCCGGCAGGAACACGCCGGGACCCGGCCGCACAGTCAGCGCCCGATGACGAACGGGTTGTGGACCAGGGCGTTCGTGCCCGGACCCTGCGGCGCCGCCACCGGCGCCACCACCGACACCGGCTCGACGACGAACGGGTTGTGGACCAGCGCGTTCGTGCCCGGACCCTGCGGTGCCGCCACCGGCGCCACCGCGCTCACCTGCTCGACCAGGACCTCGCTCACACATCCTCCTCTTATTGGTATCGGAAACCATTTCCGATAAGGGGACGCTAGAGGTTCTCTGCGCTGACCGCAAGACCCTTCACATCGTCACTTCGGGACGGTCAGGTCGTGGTCCACGCGGTGAGGGCCATGAGCGAGGCAGGTCGAGCTCTGCGTCACGACCCTGCAGCACCGGCGCCCGATGGACCGAACAGTCCCGAGCGCCGAGGTTTCCGCGACAGCACGATGGTCACGTTCTGCCCAGCGGCTCCGGAACAGGGTGGGTCTGGGTGGTGCGCCAGGTCCGGGGGTGCAGGAGCCGTAGTCCGTTGAGGCCGACGATGAGGGTGGAGCCTTCGTGGCCGGCGACGCCGAGGGGCAGGGGTAGGTGGCCGAGCAGGTCCCAGGCGACCAGTGCGGTGATGAAGGTCGCCGCGATGGCCAGGTTGGCGGTGACGACACGGCGGGCGTGGCGGGACAGCTCGATGACCGCGGGCAGGGCGATCAGGTCGTCGCGGACGAGGACCGCATCGGCGGTTTGCAGGGCGAGGTCGGAGCCGTGGCGGCCCATCGCGACGCCGAAGTCGGCGGCGGCGAGCGCGGGGGCATCGTTGACGCCGTCGCCGACCAGCAGCACTCGCCGCCGCTGATCCTGCAAGGCATGAATCCGGGTGACCTTGTCGGCTGGCAGCAGCCCGCCGTGCGCCTCATGGATGCCCAGCTCGGCGGCGAGTCGGCTGGCGGCGCCGGGGTTGTCGCCGGTGAGCAGGACCGGGGATGTTCCGGTGAGTCGGGTCAGGGCGGCCACGGTGGCGGCGGCATGCGGGCGGGTCCGGTCGGTGAGGGTGAGGACCGCGGTGTGATGGTCGTCGATGGTGACGACCACGGCAGTGTGCCCGCTGGCCTGCACGGCGTCTATCGCGGCTCGCGGCCCAGGGGTCAACTGCGCGGCGACAGGACCGTCCTGCGGCCCGTCCAGCAGGCGCGGACTTGCGACCTGCACGCGATGGCCGTCGACGGTGGCGGTCACGCCGCGTCCGGGGGTTGAGGTGAAGTCGTGCGCGGCGGGGATGGCGAGGTTGCGGTCGCGGGCGGCGGCGAGCACGGCCGCGGCGACTGGATGCTCGCTGGGATGTTCGGCGCCAGCGGCCAGTTGGAGTACCCGGTCCGCGTCGATCGCGGGTGCTCTGGAGGGCTGGCCGTCTCCGGAGCCGTCATAGGCGACGTGAACGTCGAGGAGACGGGGGGTGCCTTCGGTGAGGGTGCCGGTCTTGTCGAACGCCACCAGGGTGGTGTCGGCCAGCCGTTCCATGACCACGGCCGACTTGACCAGTACGCCGTGGCGCCCGGCGAGAGCGATCGCGGACAGCAACGGTGGCATCGTCGCGAGCACCACCGCGCACGGCGATGCGACGATCATGAAGGTCATGGCGCGGAGCAGGGTGGGTCGCAACGCCGCGCCGGACAACAGGGGGATGGCGAACAGGGCGAGGGTCGCTGCCACGACGCCGATCGAGTAGCGCTGCTCGACCTTCTCGATGAACAGCTGCGTTCTCGCTTTGGTTGCGGAAGCCTCTTCGACCAAAGCGACGATGCGGGCGATCACCGACTGGCCGGCGGGGCGATGGACCCGGACGGTCAGCGTGCCGGTGCCGTTCAGCGTGCCCGCGAACACCTCATCTCCGGTCACCTTCGCGACCGGCAGGGGTTCGCCGGTGATCGTGGCCTGGTCGGCCTCGCTGGCGCCGCCGACCACCATGGCGTCGGCACCGATGCGTTCCCCGGGGCGGATCCGGATGACGTCCCCGACCCGAAGGTCCACGGTGCTTACCGTCTCCTCCGTTCCGTCGGGACGTATCCGGTTGGCCCGCTCAGGTGCCAGGTCGAGCAGGGCGCGCACGGAGTCGGCGGTGCGCGCGGTCGCGACCGCCTCCAGTGCCCCAGAGGTGGCGAAGATGACGATCAGCAGGGCGCCGTCGAAGACCTGCCCGATACTGGCTGCACCCCACGCGGCGACGATCATCAGCAGGTCCACGTCCAGCGCGCGTTCCCGCAATGCCCGCACCCCGGCCGCAGCTGGTATCCATCCACCGGCGGCGTAGCAGGCGAGGTACAGCACCCACCAGACCGGCGCCGGGGCGCCGGTCACCTGCATGACGCCGCCGACCGCGAACATCACACTCGCCAACGTCGCCCAGCGCACCTCGGT
The DNA here is from genome assembly GCF_920888515.1 of Protofrankia sp. CiP1_Cm_nod1. Classification (GTDB taxonomy): domain Bacteria; phylum Actinomycetota; class Actinomycetes; order Frankiales; family Frankiaceae; genus Protofrankia. Next base: position 27,388 of record NZ_CAKKTM010000026.1, read on the forward strand.
GAGGACCCAGAGACGGGCGGCCAGCTCCCGCCCCGCCACCACGGCGTGCGCTTCGGCCGGATGAAGGGCGGCGGAAGCGGGACTCGTCGTCAGCGTCACCCGAATCACGCTACCTGCGTGACCACGTATATAGCTAGGCAGGAAGGCTACTGGACAGCCGAGTAGCAGGGTGTATCGGTTAACCTTGGTACGTGCACAGCGATCTGCCGGACTTCCGGATGCCGAACGAGGAACAGGTCCATCTGGCCGCCGAAGGCTTCCGGCTACTCGCGGACCCCACCCGCATCAAGATCCTCTGGGCGCTGCTACAAGGTGAGTCCTCGGTTGCCTGCCTCGCTGACCTCGTCGGCGCCGCACCCACGACGGTCAGCCAGCACCTGGCCAAACTGCGCCTCGCCGGGCTGGTCCGTGGACGCCGCGAAGGTACCTTCGTCTACTACTCCGCCGCGGACGTCCACGTGCAGGCCCTGCTCGCCGAGGCACTGTTCCACGCCGACCACGCCGACCGGAACCTGCCCGACCACACGGCCGGCGAGGCGGCACCCCACACCCACATCCCCGCCCGGCCGATCGCGGCGAAGACAAGCCTCTGATCATCAAGCCCGTTCGAAACGGCGACCAGGTGCCGAACACCGCCCATTGGACCGTTCGACGCGGGTCGCGGTAGTCGAGGTCGGACGGCTGTTCGTCGCCGTGGACGGCCTGGCCGAACCACGCGAACGCGCCATGCCCGGGAAGACCACAGCTTTGCCGCGCCGGAGATCCCCTGGGCCGCCGCCCAGCAGGTGACGCACACACCACCCGAGGCAGAGCCCGCCACGCGTTGGAGGGCAGAGACAGACGACACCCCCACGCCCGGAGGGGCAGGGCCCCGCCAGCGCTGCTAACGAAAACGATTACTATTACGGACAGCCATCAGGCAGTTGGATCGCGGCAACGCCGCCACGACCTCGGAGCCACCTATCATGAAGATCGCTTTTGTCGGCAAGGGCGGCAGTGGCAAGACCACCCTGTCCTCGCTGTTCTGCCGCCACCTCGCCGCAGCCGGCGCACCCGTCCTCGCTCTCGACGCGGACATCAACCAGCACCTCGGCGCCGCGCTCGGCCTCGACGACGCGGCCGCGCCCGTGGCGATGGGCGAGCACCTCCACGAGATCAAGGACTACCTCCGCGGCGACAACCCCCGCGTCCCGTCCGCCGACATGATGGTCAAGACCACCCCGCCCGGCACCGGATCACGGCTGCTCCCCCTCGCCGACGACAACCCGCTGTGGCGACGCTTCGCCACCGATGTCGATGGCGTGCGATTGGTCGCGACCGGAGCGTTCACCGACGAAGACCTCGGTGTGGCCTGCTACCACTCCAAACTCGGCGCGGTCGAACTCCTGCTCAACCACCTGATCGACGGACCCGGCGAATACGCCGTCGTCGACATGACCGCCGGCGCCGACGCCTTCGCCTCCGGCCTGTTCGCCCGCTTCGACCACACCTTCCTCGTCTGCGAACCAACCCGCAAAGCCGTCGCCGTCCACCGCCAGTACCGCGACTACGCCCGCGAGTTCGACATCACCCTGTCCGTGATCGGTAACAAGGTCACCGATGACGTCGACGAGGAGTTCCTGCGCCGTGAGGTCGGCGACGACCTCCTCGTCTGTGTCGGACCGTCGGCACCAGTGCGTGCGATGGAGCAGGGCAGACCCTTCCACCTCGACGACCTCGAACCGGTCATCCGCATCGCACTCGACACCATCCGCGACGCCGTCGACGCCACCGAACACGACCCCGATGCCTTCCTCCGACAGATGCACGACCTCCACCTCCGTAACGCCCGATCCTGGGCCGACGCCGCCACCGGCACGGACCTGTCGATCCAGATCGACCCAACCTTCACCTTTCCCCATGCCCGCAACCCACATCAGGCCGTCACGCCGCGCTAACCGGACCCGACAGGCTCAGCGGACGCCCGCCAAGCCACTCGCCCCAGTCCACGACGGGCTGGCTCGCAGTGCCGCGGAACGGAGATCAGGATGCGAGGCCACCCCATGGCGGCCTTCGCCCCTTACAGTCACGGTAAAAGCGGTGCCGCGGCCCCAGACCACCCAGCCGGTGTAGCCACCCTTCACGGTCACCTTGGCGCGGCGCCCGGTGACGTGTTGGCGTCCTCGAACAGGTTGAGCGGGTCCAACACGCCACGTCGCCAGCGTCGTCGGGAACGGCCACCAGCTCTTCCAACCGCTTCACTGCGGCGGCCGGCAGCCGACTGACCACCAGCGCCGGTGAACTGCTGCTCGAACGCCGCCCGCGCCGCGCCCAGCACCCGCTCAACTCACGACGGCCCCGGCGGCTCGACCCGCTGCGCCCGACACCGGGCCAGCAACGCCCGACGCTGCCAGTCGTCGGTCAACTCGACCGGACACACCTCGAAGGCCATCCAGGCGCCCACGCGTCCTCATCGGCGAGAGCGCACTTCCGGAACCCCAACTCCCGGCGGATCTCCGCACAGTGACGTTCGATGGCTCGGCCGGAAAACACGTACTTCCCGAACGGATCCGGCTCGACCCCGACCTGCTGCTCGACGTAGTCGACCACAGCTCTGGGCACCTCGCCGGCGTGCCGCGGGAACCGCGCGCCCCGACGATCACCCTCCGCCCCAATATTGACAATAGTTTTCGTTTTCATCAGGGTGGCACCATGCCCCGTCCCGTTCCCACCGTTCCCACCGAGCCCACCGTGGCCACCGTGGCCGCCGGATGAGCCTGCTCAGTCCCGGTGGAACACGGCCGCCCGCAGTCGATCCGGCCATCGCCGAGAAGCTGCGCGGCTGGATCCGCGCCGCGCTGGACCTCGACGAGGAGGTGACCATGCTCGTCGCCCAGCTGGCGTGCGCGGAGCCGGGCTGTCCACCCGTCGAGACTGTCCTGGCCGCACTGCCGGCAGCCGGCCGACGCTCGGTCACCCTGCCCGGTCCCGCGGCGTGCCTCACCGAGTCCGACGTGCGCCGTGCCTTCCACCTCTCCGGAGAAACGCATGCCCACTGACGCCACCTCGCCGCCGGCCAGTCAGGCCGCCAAGGTCCCGGTGACTGTGCTCACCGGCTTCCTCGGCAGCGGCAAGACCACGCTGCTCAACCGGATCCTCACCGAAGAACACGGCAAGCGCATCGCCGTGATCGAAAACGAGTTCGGTGAGATCGGTATAGACGACGCTCTGGTCGTCGACGCCGAAGAAGAGATCTTCGAGATGAACAACGGCTGCATCTGCTGCACCGTGCGCGGGGACCTGATCCGCATCCTCGGCACGCTGATGCGCCGCCGGGACAGGTTCGACCACATCCTCATCGAGACCACCGGGTTGGCCGACCCGGCCCCGGTCGCGCAGACCTTCTTCGTCGACGACGAGATCGCCGGCCAGCTCCGGCTGGACGCCATTCTCACGCTCGTGGACGCCCGGCACCTGGCCCGCCACCTCGACGACACCAAGCCCGAGGGCGTGGAGAACGAGGCGGTCGAGCAGATCGCGTTCGCCGACCGGATCGTGCTGAACAAGACCGACCTTGTCGACGAGGCGCAACTGGACGAGGTGATCGGCCGGATCCGGGCGATCAACAAAGTTGCGGAGATCCTGCCCGCCCAGTACGCCAAAGTCGACCTCGACAAGGTCCTCGACGTTGGCGCGTTCGACCTCGGGCGCGCACTCGACGTCGACCCCGCGTTCCTCACCGACGGTGAGCATCAACACGACCTGACCGTGTCCAGCGTCGGCATCGAACTGGCCGGAGACCTGTCCATACCAAAGCTCAACGACTGGCTCGGCGAGCTGCTGTCGACCAAGGGCGCCGACATCTTCCGGTCCAAGGGGGTACTCGCCGTCGCCGACCAGCAGAACCGGTACGTCTTCCAGGGCGTCCACATGCTCTTCGAAGGCACCGACGGCCAGCCCTGGGGCAACGCGGCCCGGGTCAGCCGGTTGGTCTTCATCGGACGCCACCTCGACCGCGCCGCCCTCGAAACCGGACTACGCCGCTGTCTCGCGAGCGCACGGTGAGCCGCACCGCCAACCTCCTCACCGCCGGTCGAACACCGACCACACCCGTCTGGTCGATCGACCTCGACGACGCGGTGAGCACCGTCACCGCCGCACCGCGCGGGTCGTTGGTCGCCGCCGCCTCCCTGTCCGGCCGCACCGTCGTCATCGACACGGACGAAGGGATCATCGTCACCGAGATGCCACACCACGAACTCGGGGCACTCGCCGCGGCGTGGTCGCCGGACGGCCGCCGCCTCGCCGTCGGCGGAGCCGACGGGACCGTCGTCATCGGCGACATCACGATCGGCCGGCGCGACGCCGTCATGGGCCAGGGTTGGGTACACGCACTGGCCTGGTCCCCCGACGGGCAGTACCTCGCCGCCGGCCGAGGCCGCGAGGTCCTGCTGCTGCGGCCCGACGGGACCATCGTCACCCGCTGGCCCGGCCAGCCCAGCACCGTCACCGCACTCGCCTGGGCCGGCCACCGACTTGCCGTCGCCTGCTACGGCGGCATCCGCTGGTACGAACCCGGACCCAACCGCACTGAACCGGTACGCACCTTCGACTGGAAGGGTTCGCTGCTCACCATCGCCGTCGCACCGAACGCCCGCTGGGCCGCCTCCGGTAATCAGGACGCCTCGATCCACCTGTGGCGGCTGTGGTCCGGCGAGGACTACGAGATGAGCGGCTATCCCGCCAAGGTCACCGCTATCGCCTTCGCCCCGGATTCCCAACGGCTCGCCGCCGGCGGCGGCGAGGAAGTCACCGTGTGGAACCTCGGCGGCAAGGGCCCGGCCGGGCAGCGCCCGGCCTCACTGCGCACGCACGCCGGACTCGTCGTCGCACTCGCCTACGCCCCCGCCCCCGTCCCACCGGTCCGAACGGGCTCGGCAGCCGGCCGGGCTGGCCAGCGCACGGCCGCCCCGCCGCTGCTCGCCAGTGGTGGCAGGGATGGCCGTCTGGCCGGTTGGCGGGGAAGTGGTAGTTCCCGGCGTCCGCATTTCGAGGTCGATCTGGGCGCGCCCGTCAGCTCGGTCACCTGGACCGCCGACGCGGCGCTTGTCGTGGCGGGAACCCAGGGCGGCCGGCTGAGCGCGGTCCGTCCGTCGGACAGTCCGCCCGGCACCGGTACGAGACGCAGCAGCTGACCGGCCTGGCCGGCCAGTTCCCGAGCCCAGCCAGCCCACTTCCGGAGAACGACCACTATGCGCCAGCCGATCCCACTGTCTGTGACGTTGGTGTGCACTGCCGGGGGTGACGTCGGGGTGGTGGCGGCCCCCGCAGGCGGTGGGGTTCGCCCCGTCCCCGTGCTCTCCTACCGGTGCCCGTCCCACCCGGTGGGAGGAGTCGTCGTCCGATCGCTCGACGTGGGTGACGGATCGCCGTGCAGGTCCGCGCTACCCGCCCAGGACGTGAGCCTCGTCGACGTCGTCTCCCGGGACATCGCCGCCTCGGCTGCGGAACTCACGGCCGATGGACACGTCGAAGCCGTCGTGGTGGCACCACCGGGATACGTTCCCTTGGACCTGATACCGGGCCTGGCCGGCTGCCCCGCGCTCAGCGTGGTGTCGTCGGTGGCGTTGGTCGACGCGACGACCGCGTTCGAGGACCTGGACGGCTGTGACTCCTTCGCCGGCCGAGGCCTCGCCGTTCCCCGTCTCGGTCGGACGGTGCCAGCGGCCCTCGTCGACCAGGTCGAACGCGCTGAGGTCGTCGCCCTCGCCGCCACCGACGAGATCGATGTCTGCGACATGCTGCAGCTCGACACGCTGGTACGGCGTCTGAACCCGACGGCCCGACCTGTGACCGTCGTCGGCCGAGCCACACCGGCCAGCGATATCCTCGCCTCCGCCGGCCCGGACGGCGGCGCGGGATACGACGAGATCGGCTCGCACCGGCACGCGGGCTGGTTGCGGATGCTAGGCGCACGCACCGCGGACGACCTGCCGACCAGCGAGGTCGGGATCACCGCCACGGTGCTCGCTGCCCGCCGGCCGTTGCACCCACAGCGGCTGCATGACTGCATGGACGGCCTGGTCGCCGGCGTGGTGCGTTCCCGGGGTTGGCTGTGGCTCGCCAGCCGACCCGACCAAAGGATGGCCTGGGACCACGCCGGGCGGGGACTCACGCTCGCTCCCGACGGCTACTGGCCCGCCGTCGACACCGCACCCGCGGACCACAGGGCCGCTTGTCCTGGCTGGGACCCCTACTACGGCTACCGCGTCCAGGAACTGGCCCTGATCGGTCTGCACGCCGACCCGGCGGCCCTCACCAGAATCTTCCGTTCATGCCTGCTCACCGACGCCGAGCTCGCTCTCGGCGAGGACAGCTGGCACGAGCTACCGGACCCCTTCCCCTCCTGGCTACCGGACCTGAACGGATAGCCAGGAGAACAAGGATGACCACAGCCCACATGCGGCTTGACCATAGGGCGCCCCACCGAGAACCGGAGCCGGCAGAGAAACCGCCCCCTGCTGCGGCGACATCCCGATCGAACCGACGCCCGGCCGAGCCGGTCACGCGACACAGCCATGCACCCTGACGGTCTGTCAGCAGTCGACAAACTCCGGCTGCTGGTTGAGGACCTGGCTCTCCGCGGAGATAAACCGGCGGTGCTGCTCGCCTCCGACCGCCTGCGGGCGGAACGCGGCCAGCCGATGGCAGTTCTGGAACGCCAACGCCACCCCGAAACGCCGTTCCAGCGCCCCGGATCGAAGTGCTCGCCATCGCCCGCAGCAACTGCCCCTGCGCCACGTTGTCCGCCGGCGGAACCAGGTTGTCGGCGAAGTCCCGCTCGGCGGTGGGCAGCTCACCGGCGAGCCGCTCCACCAGGCTGTAGGCGTACGGAAGCGAGTCCCGCACACACGCGAGAAACGCCTCCTGGTCGACATGACCGGCTTCAGCCTGAGCGAGCAGATCCGGGGACACGGTCAAGGACATCAGTGACCTCCTGACGCAGGTACTTGGAACATCAACAATCTCCGGCTTGACAACCGTTGTCAATACCAATTGGAGTGGCACGTTCACATGGCGCGAGACGGGAAGAGGCCCTACCGTGTTCATGTGATCGAACACTTACCCTCCGCCGCGCACCGGAGGGGCGAGCCCGCTACTGGGGGCACTCGCGCGTCGGTACGCCTCGCATGATCACTTGCCTCGCCGACGGGCCATGTCACGCGCCTGCACCGCTCAACGCCCTCCGCCAAGGAGAACGCCCGTGACCACCACCAGCCACCCGGCCCACCACACCACCTCAGAACACCCGCACACCTATGGCTGCGGCCACGTCGCCGTCCCCCACCACGACCACATCGACTACATCCACGACAACCATCGCCACGCCGACCACGACGGGCACTGGGACGAACACTGACCCGACGCCCCAGGATCACCGGTCAGGTTGACATCCGGCGCAGAGTCCGAACAGGTCGATCGCATGGCTGAGGTCGGCGAATCCGTGTGCGGCAGCGAGGTCTGCCGTCCAGGTCTCGACGGTGTCGGAGGCAACGTCGATGCTGTGTCCGCAGCTGCGGCAAACCAGGTGGTGGTGGTGCCCGGTGGTTCGGGCGAGGTGGAACAGCTGCTGGCCGTCCTCGCCGCGGATCGTGTCGACGGTGGCATCGCCTACCAGGTCGTACAGAATGCGGTACGTCGTGGTGAGGCCGATGCGGTGCCCGCTGGCGCGTATCTGCTCGTGCAAGGCTTGGGCGCTGCGGAACCCTCCGCCGGCAGCGGTGAGCGCAGCCAGCACTGTGCGGCGTTGCGGGGTGTCGCGTGGGGGACGAGGGCCGCGGGATACGCGCCACCGCTGCGGTTCCCGCCGTGCGTCGCGGGTGTCGGCTTCGTCAGGGGCACGAACGTCGTCGGTGGGCACCTTCTCTCCTCTCACGAGATTGGGGCTCATGAGGAGGTCGGAGACCTCTGCGCCGTCGAGGTTGCCGGTGATTGCACCGGCGGGTGGATGGCGGTGGCGGTGCGGGTGGTGACGGTCAGGGCGACGGCGTAACTGGCGGTGGCGAAGGCGAGGATGGCGAAGCTTGGGGGGATCCGCGGGGCAAGGTAACTGGTCGTCAGGCCGGCCCAGGTCACGGCGACCGCGACCGCGGTGGAGATCCCCATGCCGCGGTAGGGGCGGGTGGCGAGCCGGTGGGCGGCGCCGGCGGGCGCGGCGAGCAGGCCGAGGAGCAGGAGCGCGCCGACGGCCTGGGTGGCCTCGGCCGCGGTCGCCCCGACCAGGCCGAGGAATCCGACGCCGAGGAGGCGGACGGGGACACCGCGGCCGGCGGCGACCGCGGCGTCCAGGCTCGCAAACAGCAGGGGACGTCCGATCACGATGACGGCGAGGCAGAGCAGGGCGGCGAGCACGGCTGCTTCCCAGGCGTGGGAGGCATCCAATCCGAAGATCGAGCCGAACAGGACGGTGACGCCGACGGTGCCATTGCCGGTGCTGCGGTGGGTCGTGTACAGGGTGAGGAAGAGCACGCCGAGGCCGAGGACCCAGGCGAACACGCTGCCGATGACGACGTCGTCGGCGTGGCCGCGGGGGCCGAGGACACCGAGGGCGAACCCGACGGTGATGGTGGCGGCGAACAGGCCGATGCGGGCGTCGATCCCGGTGGTCAGGGCGGCGAGCGCGCCCGTGAACGCCACATGGGACAGCGCGTCGGCGGTGAAGACCTGCGCACGCAGGACGAGGAAATAGCCGACGAGTCCCGCCGCCATGGCGATCCCTGTTCCGGCGAGGAAGGCGTGCTGCATGAACGGGTGGTCGAACATCGCGGTCAGTCCGGTGTCCGCCGTCTCCGCGGTCATGCCGACGCCCGCGCGGGATGGGGGGTGCGGGCGGTCCGGTCGAGCAGGTCATGCGCGTGGACGGCGAGGCGGGCGAGCAGGTACAGGCTGAAGGAGAAGCTGGTGATGAAAAAGCCGATCGGGTACGGCGAGTAGTAGGCCACGGTCAGCCCGGCCCAGGTGACCAGCAGCCCGAACAGCACAGTGAGGGCAAGGCTGAGCGCCGGGCGGGTGGTGAGAATCTGTGCGGTTGCCGCGGGAATGACGAGCAGGGTGAACACGAGGAGAGTGCCGGTGATCTGACTGACCTCCGCGGCAGTACTCCCGAGCAGGATCAGGAAGGCCACCGACAGGGCCCGCACGGGCACTCCGGCGGCGGTCGCCACAGCCGGATCGAGCGAGGCGAACAGCAACGGCCGCCCGAAAAGCGCCAGCACGGCCAGGATCGCCACGGCGACGGCGGTCAGGGTCAGGACCATGCCGTCGGTGATCCCCAAGAAACTGCCGAACAGCAGCGCGTTGACCCCGCCGAGGAATCCCTTGTACAGGTTGACGAACAGGAATCCGCAGGCCAGTGCGAACGCCTGCACGGTACCGACGGTGGCCGACTCCGCGGCCCGGCCCGCGGCGGCTCCACCGGCGGTGGGAATGGCCGCGATGAGGAATGCCGCGGCCAGGCAGAAAGCGAAATAGCCGTAGGTCGCACCCAGACCGAGCCAGACCGCGCCAGCAGCGCCCGGGAAACCGGCCACGGCCAGGGTGTGGCCGGCAAACGTCTGGCGGCGCAGGACCATGAACCACCCGGTCGCCCCGGCGGTGACCGCGACGACGGTCCCGGCCCGGAACGCGTTCACCATGAACGGGTAGGCGAACATCTGCCGGACATCGCGGACCAGGTTCCACGACAGGCCCGCGTCGGCCGCGGCAGCGACGATCACGAGTGGCCGGTCCCGACGTGGCGGTCGGTGTGCGCCGCGGGCGGTTCGGGTTGGCCGACAACGACCATCCGCCCATCCGAGGCGGTCAGCACCTCGATGGGGGTCTGGTAGAGCCGGCTCAACGTCGCGCTGGTGATGACCTCGGTGGGAGAGCCCGACACCGCGCCGCCGCCGGCGAGGTAGACGACCCGGTCGAGGCTGGACAGGATCGGGTTGACGTCATGGGCGACCATCAGCACGGTCACCCCCGCTCTCTGGCAGATCGTACGGATCAGCGCCGCGACCGCGGCGGCGTTGTGCGGGTCCAAACTGTCCAACGGTTCGTCGAGGAGGAGTAGCCGGGGCCGGCGGGCGAGCGCCTGGGCGATCAGAAGCCGCTGCTGTTCCCCGCCAGAGAGCCGGCCGATCGGCTGGTGAGCGTAGCCGGTGGCGCCGACCAACTCGACGAGTTCGGCCACCCGCCGCCCGGCTGCCCGGCCGCGCTCCCCGCCGGGCAGGGGCAGACCCCACCGGTGGCCGTCGACACCGAGGCGGACGATGTCGATCCCGCGGATCCGTACCGACGGGTCGAAGCTGCGTCGCTGCGGCAGATACCCGATCTCGGCGCGGGCCCGCCCGGGCGGCCGATCCAGCACCACCGCCCGCCCCACGGACAGCGGCAGCAGGCCCAGAGCCGCCTTGAGCAGGGTGGACTTACCGACCCCGTTGGGCCCGAGAACCGCGACGAACTCCCCGGCGGCGACCTCGACATCCACCCCGCTCCACACCAGCCGCCCGCCCAGGCGGACCGCGGCGTTCCGGAACAACACCGCCGCCGTGTTCACTGCGGTCGGCGGGTCGGTACCAGCGGGCAGGACCGTGTCGATGGCATCGACGGACACCTGGGTGGATCGTGTGCGCACCGTCATCGCGTCACTTCCCGGTTGCCTGCGCCAGCGCCGTCCGCAGGCCTGTCAGCTGGGCGACCTGCCAATCCTGGAAGGACGCACCGGCCGGGGTGAGCGTCTCGGTAATAGTGATCACCGGGATACCGGCAGCCTTCGCCTCCTCGACCTGCCGCTGCACGTCCGGGGTGGCGTTCTGACTGTTGTACACGTATACCTTGATTTTCTCGGTGCTGATCTGATCGTCGATGGTGGTCTTGTCCGCGACGGTCGGGTCAGTGCCCTCCGTGATCGCACGGAGGAAGGCCGGTGGGGTCAGCAGGTCCAACCCGAGAGCCGGGGACAGCATCTCGAAGATGCTCTCCGACGCCCCGACCGGTGTCCCTCCATACGTCTTCTTGATCGACGCGATGAGATCGGTGTACGGCTTCAACGTCGTCGTGGTGAACGACGCCCGCTGCCGGTCGAAATAGGCCGCGTCCGCCGGGTCGATCTTCTTGTAGTCCGCGGTGATCGCATCGATCACACTGGTGACGTCCGCCGGGTTGTACCAGCGGTGCGGATTGTCCCCGTCCTTCGCACCAACCAGCTCACCGACGGTCAGCATCGTCCGCCCCTCCGCCGGGTTCGCCGCCGCCAGCCGGCCCGCCCACGGGTCGTAGCCGACACCGTTGTCGATGACCAACCGCGCACCGGCGATCGCCCGGCCATCCGCCGAGGTCGGCTCGTAGTCATGCGGATCGGCGTCAGGATTGTCGATGATGCTGGTGACCGCCACCCGATCACCCCCGAGCTGGGCGGCGATACTGCCCCAGAAATTCTCCGTCGCCACCACCGCGATCTTCCCGCTGCCACCATCAGCGCTCCCGGAATCCCCCGACGAGGACGTCCCACACGCGGCCACGAGCATCACCACGCCGGCGGCCACCGCCCCCAGACCGCGCCGGACCCGCCACCGCCCTACCACGACCAGCCTCGCACCATCCACCACGATCTCCCCGCTCGTCAGCCGACCGGACCCGCGATCCATACTAGGATCCATTTTCATTAACGTAGCAGGTAATGAAAACCATTACAAGTTAGTGGCGAGGTGGTCGCCTCCACCGTGCCGGGAGCACGCATCCCCGCCACCGAGCCGTCGTGATGCGACGGTGTCAACCAGCCGGATCGCCGCAGTTCCCGCCGTGCTGGCGGGCTTACCGTGGTCGACAGGGCCGCGCCCGACCTGCAGCTGCCCGATGCCATCGGCGCCGCGACCGCCTTCGGCCTCGCCGGAAGAGCCAGTGGAGTACGCCGGCAGCGGCGCACAGGTCGGCGGTCCGCGTGATGACTTCGGCCGTGTGCCGGCCGATGCCGGGGATGGTCGCCGGCCGGTCACACTGGCGGCGAAAAAGGCGCATGGCCTCCTCGATCCGCGCCGGCAGTTCCTCGATCGCCGTGGACGGCTGGTCGATGCGGTTCCAGGTGCCCGATTCTCACCGAGGTTGCCGATGGTTCTACCAGTGGATGCGGCTCCATAAGCGGACGGTGACCGGCTACGGCGGGTGACGCCGATAGAGGCCGGTTCAGCGACTTTGGCATCCTCCCGCCAGGTCGGTGGGCGTGATCGGACCGGACTCTGCACTGCCACGAGATGAACGCGGCCAGCCCGCAGTCCACTAGTTCAGCTGGTTCTGAGTTCAGGATTATCTGTACTGTTAAGTGGTGCTGACCGTAGCCCCCGACATCGAGATCCTTGCCCGGTTCGGTCGCGCCCTGGCCGACCCGATCCGCGCCCGGCTCCTGCTCGCCCTGCGCGACGCCCCGGCCCACCCCGCCGACCTGGCCGACCAGCTGGGCATCTCCCGAAGCCGCCTGTCGAACCATCTGGCCTGCCTGCGTGGCTGCGGCCTGGTCGTCGCCGTCCCTGTCGGGCGCCGCACCCGCTACGAACTGGCCGACCCCCGCCTGGGTGAGGCCCTCGACGTCCTGTGCACCGCAGTCCTCGCGGTCGCAGCTGACCGCGCCTGCCCCGACACCGAGGACAAGGGCTGCTGCTGATGTCCCAGCTGATCCTCAGCCCCTCCCCTGCCCGCCGGACAGCTCTCACCCGCAGGATCCGGTTCCTCGTCGCCGCGGCCATCACCTACAACGTCATCGAGGCCGTCGCCGCCCTCGCCCTGGGCACAATCGCGTCCTCGACCGCACTGATCGGTTTCGGTCTGGACTCGGTCGTCGAGGTCTCCTCCGCCACCGCGGTCGCCTGGCAGTTCTCCGCCGCCGACCACGCCTCGCGCCAGGCCCGGGAGAAGACGACCCTGCGGATCATCGCGGTGTCGTTCTTCACGCTCGCCGCCTATGTCACCGTCGACGCGGTCCGGGTACTCGCCGGGACCGGACAGGCGGACGGATCCCTGCCCGGGATCGTCCTCGCCGCGCTGTCCCTGGCCGTCATGCCATTCCTGTCCACCGCCCAACGCCGCGCCGGCCGGGAACTCGGCTCCGCCTCCACCATCGCGGACTCCAAACAGACCCTGCTGTGCACCTACCTGTCCGTCGTGCTCCTGATCGGCCTGATCGCCAACACCACCCTCGGCTGGGCCTGGGCCGACCCGATCGCCGCCCTGGTGATCGCCGTCATCGCCGTCAAAGAAGGCCGTAACGCCTGGGCGGGAGACACCTGCTGCCCGGTCCTGCCCACCCCCGTCGACCTGGGTGGCACCGTCGACGCCTGCGGATGCGTACTCGGCTGCGACTGCTGCACCTGACCAGAACAACGCGACCCGCAGAGTTCAGGAAAGCGCCGTCGGGATGCTATGCCGACAGCGTCGGGTGCTTGCCGGAGGCAAGGTCGGAGCGGGCGAGCCAAACCGGGACCGACCAGGTCACCGGGGCGAGCAGCAGCCGGATCAGCCAGGGTGGTCAGTCCGGCGGCGGCGGCCCCGGCGGGCACCGTGCAGGCGAGGTTGCGCATCAGCCGTTCCACAGTGCAACGGGCAAACGCCTTGCCGGTTCAGCGTCAGCCACGCCTCCGCGCTCCGTAGACGCCGTAGTTCTCCTCATGCACCCGCTTCACCAAAGGATTCCAGCTCGGTGTCGCGCAGCTGCCGAGCCGTAGGCGCCCGGCGTAGCGCGTCGCAGTAGGTTGACGGGGCGAGCTGCAAGCCGTGCTCGGACAAAATCCGTGCAGATCGGCTCGGCACCCCAACGCAGCCCGCCATCAGACTGTCGGCGATCCCCATAGGGGCCAGGTGGCCCCGTCCCCTTGGACCGCTCCGGCACCCGCTTCCGCCACGGGTAACCCGACACGAGAGAATTTGTACCGATGAGGACTGGTAGATCCTCGACCGTCCGCCGCACAAGCGGACGGTCTACCGGCCCCGATCCTGAGCACCGTTGCAGGTCACAGACCCGACGCGACCGGGCCGGCCGAGCCCCGTTGCCATACGAGACCTCTACCTTGTGGCAACGTCCGCGAACACAGGCCTCGTGACCTCCCATCCGGAAAGCGGATGGTCAGCTTCACCGTTTACGCAGGTCACCCGCGGTGACAGACGGGCCGCCACTGGGATCACGCGACGCCGCTGCCACACCTGTTGCCATATAACGATCAACCGGTGATCGACAAATCCTGCTATTTCCGCAGGTCAAAAGGGTGGGCAGGGGCGGGGTCGAACCGCCGACCTTCCGCTTTTCAGGCGGACGCTCGTACCGACTGAGCTACCTGCCCCGGTGCGACCATCCTGTCATACGCGGGCCTAGCAGGCCACATCGATGGATGTCGTCAGCGTGCTGTCGCTGCTGGCATCCGATGACGTGAGCGCGGTCCCGACGGGATTCGAACCCGCGACCTCCGCCTTGACAGGGCGGCGTGAACTCCAGACTTCACCACGGGACCATGCTGTGCTGTTCAGTTGTATCACATGCCTTGCCGGTTGCCGCTGCCTGTCTTCAGTGAGAAGAGCCTGCCAGGATCATGTGATCATGTTCCTGAGAAGCTTCCTCCGGGGCCTCTGAGGTTGATCGGGGTTCCGGTCGACCAAGGCTCCGTCTGATGCTGGACAACAGCCTACAGCACGGCGGGAGCGTCCGGGGATGGAGGCTGGCGTGCCTGCGCACACGGCGGATCTTTCGAGTCCGGCAGGCCGTCCGACAGGGCCCGGACGGGCCGGTGGTGCGCCTGTCCGGGCCCTGTCGTGGGCCTGTGCGGAGCCGCCAGCCATGCTGGGGCCGCTGGCAGGCCCCGGCAGCAGGCTCCGCGGGTCAGTCCGGCAGCTCGGCGAGATGCTCGGCGGTGCGGGTGTCGCCGTCGACGGTCGCGGCCACCACCACGGTGGTTCCGGTCCTGAAGTCGCCGATGCCGGCGTCGTCACCGTCGGCCCAGAGGTCGGTGTCGCCGGTCACTGCGTAGGTGGCTTTGTACCCGTCCTTGCTGCTGATCGTGACCGAGGTCTGGGACAGGCTGGTCAGCTCGCCGCGCTGGTAGGTGATGACCTGGTAGCCGTCGTCCGTCCGGACCGTCGCGTCGCCGTGCAGCGGGCGGGACACGTCGACGCCGTCGACGCCGTCGCCGTCGTAGCCCCACCAGCCTGGGCCGCCGTGCCAGTGGTGATGCCTGTGTCGCGGCTGGTCGGAGTCCAGCGTGGTCGTGTCCTTGCTTGAGTCCTCGCCCGGTGACAGGGTGGTCGCCGCCCCGGCTGGGGAGATCAGGTTGGTGGGGCTGCCAGGTGAGGCGAGTGCTACCGCGGTGACGCCCGCGATGCTCAGAGTCCCGACTGTCGCGATCGTCGTGAGCGTGGTGCCAAGTCGAGGTCGCATCGTCGTCTACCCCCTTCGACGTACCCCAGCGGCACGTCTGATCCATTCCTAGCGTGGGCTGATCACCTGAGCCCTGAGTTCAGGAAGCGTTCAGAGTTTATGAGAACTCTCCGCTGTTGACTTGTTGCACTCAGTATTATCAACCTGTCTGAAGAGATTGCGGCCCGGAAAAACCAGGAGCCAACGGCCGGAAGGGCATCGGCCGGGAGGAAATCGCCGGAAGGGAGGTCACTGCTTGGTGAGGAAGCCGAGGAAGAGCGGGTTGACGACCTCGGGGTGGGTCCAGCCGATGTTGTGCGGGCCGCCGTCGACTTCGTGATACTGCGCGTTCCTGACCAGGGCCCGCAGCCGGCGCCCGGTGTTGTCGATGGGCAGGATGCGGTCCTCGGTGCCCTGCGCGACCAGCAGCGGGACGTTCGACAGCGCGGGCACGTCACCGCGGAAGTCGGTGCACCACGCGTCGACGCACCGCAACGTGCCGAGCGCCGAGGCGTCGGTGGCCACGGCCCAGGCGTGCTGCCAGGCCTGCTCGCTGGCGCGGGCGGTACCGCCGAAGACGTCCATGTTGTAGAAATTGTCGAGGAAAACCTTCTGATAGGCGAACCGGTCGTCACGGATGGCCTGCTTGGTCTCCTCGAACACCGTTGCCGGCACGCCTTCGGGATTGTCGTCGGTTTTCAGCAGATATGGTGCGAGCGGCGCGAACAGGGCCGCGGCGGCGACGCGGTCGGTGCCGTACGCGCCGATATAGCGGGTGATCTCGCCGGTGCCCATCGAGAAGCCGGCCAGGACGATGTCGCGCAGGTCGAGCGTTTCGATCAGCGCGTTCAGGTCGGCGGTGAACGTGTCGTAGTCGTAGCCGGTTACGGGCTGGCTGGACCTGCCGAATCCCCGGCGATCGTAGTGGATCACCCGATAGCCGGCGTCCAGCAGCATCGGGATCTGCTTCTCCCACGATGCCCCGTTGAGCGGGAAACCGTGGATCAGTACGACCGGCTGGCCGGATCCGTGGTCCTCGTAGTAGATATCGATATCGCCGGAATTCTCCTGGTCGACGGTTACATAAGGCATTTTCTCCCCCTTGCGCGGATGTACGTGACCGCTGGCAACGGTCGTACCCGGCCGGGTCGTGCGGCATCCATCCGTGACCGCGCGTCGCCCGCGGCATCGCCTGTCCGGGTCCACCCAGGCGCCCGGGCCCGGGTGCGGCTCGACGGCAGGTCCGCGGATTTTACAGGTCTACAGGTCTACAGGTCTACAGGTCTACAGGTCTACAGGTCGCGGTTGCGCAGGTGTTCCAGAGCGCGTCGGTCGCGTTTGGTCGGGCGTCCCGCGCCGCGGTCGCGGACACCCGTCGCCGCGACGCTCTCCCGTGCCGCCGGCGGCGGGCTGCGGTCGATGAAGCATTCTCCGGCGACGGTCGCGCTGACCCGTTTGTTGAGAACGCGGGTGACGACGATGGTCCGCTCGCGCCCGGCGTGCCGCACCCGTACCTCGTCCCCGGCATGCACCGCGTGGGCCGGCTTGACCCGCTCACCGTTGAGATGGACATGCCCGGCGCGGCAGGCCGCGGCCGCCTGCGACCGTGTACTGACCAGCCGTACGGACCAGATCCAGGCGTCGACCCGTACGCTCTCCTCCTGCGCCGCCATGACACGACTCTACGAATCCAACAGCCGCCTGGTCACCAGCCGGACGGAGGACAGGCGGGAGGCAAAGGAGCGGTGCGTACGCTCCATCCGTATGGCACTGGCGCATGGTGACGGGGTGAGATTACGAATTGTCACCGGAATCTCCTGCCCGTCCGAGTGGTTTGCTCACCGTCCGTACAGGGGGAGCTGAGGGCCATCATGCCCGCGCCGAACATGCGCGGAGGCCGGGTGGCACGTTGTCGTCGGCGCAGCAGGGCGGCGATGAGTACGACGAGCGCGGCGACGGCGTAGGAGAGGATTCGCAGCGTCCGGGCATCGCCTGGCAGATCCGTGAACAGGGAGACGTACACGGGATGACCGGCGGCTGCGACGGCGAGCCATTCCAGTCGGCCTGCGAGGACGGCGAGCGCCACCAGCAGAATGCCGTACCAGGGCTGGACCGGGGTGGCGATGAGAAAGGCGGCCCCGACGAGCCACAGCGCGGCCCGTTCGAGGGGAACCCGGCGCGGGTCGCAGCGCAGGACGGCCACGGTGACCATCGCCAGCACCGACACGGCGACGGCCTTGGCGACGGCCCCGTCGAGGCCGAGGGCTGTGAGCAGCAGGAAACGGCTGCCCCGGCCGTATCCCTCGACGTTGAGGTACTCCGGGAGAAAGCCGAGGGCCGCTGGCCCGACGGCCAGGACGTGGGGCAGGTAGGAGAGCCCGACGACCGTGACGGTCGCCCCGATCAGGGTGACCGGGCGGCGTCGGGCGGCTGCCGGCAGGAGCAGCGCCGGGTACAGCTTGACCGCCACCGCCGCCGCGAGCAGCATCCCGGCGACCCAGGCCCGGCGACGGGTGGGTGTTTCCCCGGCCGCATCGGTTTCGCCGGCTGCGACGGTTTCGCTGGCTGTACCGGCGCCACCAGCTCCGCCTGTCCGCGTGGTGCTGGCGGATCGGGGACGGCGCCGCGAGGTGAGGAGCGCGATGCCGCCGAGCGCGAGCAGCGCGGCGAGGACGTCCACATGCGCGTCGGAGCCGATCTCAAGACCGGCGAGCGGCGAAAGGGCGTAGAAGCCGGCGTGGCGTGGGTCCCGGCCCCGCGCCACCAGCATCGTCATCATCAGCCCGACCAGGGCCAGTGACGCCAGCGACGCGTAGAACTGCGTCTTGTGCTCACCCGGCGGGCCGGGCAGGAAATGCACCATGGTGAAGTAGGCCTGCGCCACCGGGGGGTAGACGGTGTGCGCCCGGGGATAGTTCAGCCGGATGCAGCCCGGGCCGCGCCCGATGGCGGCGCAGCCGGCCGGGTCCGGGAACAGCCAGTGGTCGCGCAGGTGGGCGAGCGCGGGGTCGAGCGGGCCGTAGTGGTATGGGTCGATACCGGCTGCCTGCACCCGGCCGTCCCAGACGTAGCGGTAGAGGTCGTCGGACAGCTGCGGGCCATGGGTGAGCGCCACGGCGTGGATGCTGACGGTGCCGGCGAGCAGCAGGCCGACGGCGAGCCGGCGAGGGGCGGCGTGCAGCAGCAGGGCCGCGGTGATCACGCCGAGCACCCACCAGAGCATGGTCAGGTACAGCACGCTCGCCCGGCCGGGCAGGTAGCCGGGCTGGCGCAGGATCGCCGTCTGCACCGCGAGAAGGCCCAGCAGCCCGACGGCGGCGGTAACCAACGCCGTCCACATCCGCGTCCGCGTCCACATTCGCGCCCGCGCCGTCCGCGTGCGGGTGTGGCCGTGCCCCGGGTCGGCAACGGCCCGGGTCGCCGGCGGTGCGTGCGGTACGCGAAGGGCGCGGGGCATGGACCCGACCCTGGCAGCGTTTCCCGGCGGTCCGGGTGCCCTCACGGCCGGTTTCTCCGTTCCGTAAGGCTTCGGCGGGGCCGGCGGGGTGCGCGCCGGACCTACCGTGCGGGCGTGCGACCAATCACCGGCTTGTTCACCGGACGTCTTCCGGAGCCACCCGCGACACTGCGCCGCGGGCCGTTACGTGCGAACGCCTTTCCCAGCCGCCTGCACGACCCGCGGGTCGCCTCGCTGCTGGGTATCTGGCTCGGGATCGCCTTCGGGGTGTGTTTCCTGACCGGGCTGGTGTCGCATTTCATGCAGCACCCACCGTCGTGGTACGTCTGGCCGTCCCGCCCGGTGTCGCTGTACCGGGTGACGCAGGGGCTGCACGTGACGACCGGGCTGGTGTGCGTCCCGTTGCTGCTGGTGAAGCTGTGGACGGTGTACCCGCGGCTGTGGGAGTGGCCGCCGGTGCGTTCGGTCGCTCATGCCCTGGAGCGGCTGTCGATCGTGCCGCTGATCGCCGGGGCCGTCTTCCAACTGGCCACCGGGATCGCGAACACCGCCCAGTGGTACCGGTTCCGGTTCTTCTTCACCGTCACCCAC
This sequence comes from Protofrankia sp. CiP1_Cm_nod1, assembly GCF_920888515.1. Taxonomy (GTDB): domain Bacteria; phylum Actinomycetota; class Actinomycetes; order Frankiales; family Frankiaceae; genus Protofrankia. The sequence continues at coordinate 46,851 of NZ_CAKKTM010000026.1, forward strand.
TACTGGGTCGCCTGGATCACGATCGGCGCGCTGGGTGTACATATCGTCGCGAAACTCGCGGTCGTGCGGGCGAACGTGGGCCGCGGCCGGAACAGCCGGCAGCACCTGACGGACCGGGTGAGTGCTCCCGAGCCGCCGGGCAACGGGCTGTCCCGGCGCGGTCTCGGTATCGCCGTCACCAGCGCCGCCGGTGTCATCGTGGTGACGACCGCGGGGCAGTGGATGCCGGGCCTGTCCGGGCTCGACCTGCTCGGGCCGCGCCGGCCGGACATCGGCCCGCAGGGGCTGCCGGTCAACAGGACCGCGGTGGCGGCCGGGGTCGCCGCGGCTGCCCGCAGCCCGGGCTATCGGCTGGAGGTGGTCGGCCCGCGCCCGTTCGTCCTCACTCTCGACGAGCTGCGGGCGTTGCCCCATCACGAATCGAGGCTGCCGATCACGTGTGTGGAGGGCTGGGCCGCGGACGCCACCTGGCGTGGCCTCCGGCTGCGGGACCTGCTGGATGCCGCCGATGTCCCGGTGGACGCGACGGTGCGGGTGGAGTCCCTGGAGGCGGGCGGGGCCTACCGGAGCAGCGAGGTGCGCCCGCCGCATGCCCGGGACCCGCTGACCCTGCTGGCCACCGTCCTCAACGGAGCGGAGCTGGACATCGACCACGGATACCCGGCGCGGCTGATCGCGCCGAACAGGCCCGGCGTCCTGCAGACCAAATGGGTACACCGGGTGGTGATGCTGTGAACGGACAGGTGCCGCTGCCGCGCATCCACGGGCAGGAGGAGCCAGGTGGCCTGGGGCGTCCTGCCGGCCCGGCGGGCGCGGATTCCGGTACTGGTACTGGTACCGGTACCAGTACCGGCCTCACGGTCGCGGCCGTGCTGCGGGTTCTGGTGGTGGCCGCCGGCCTGGCCGCGATCGGGTACGGGATCCACGGCCTGGCCGACGGGCGGCCGGCCACGAACCCGCCGAACACGACGGCGTGGCTGATCGGCGGGATCGTGGTCCACGACCTGCTGGTCGTCCCGGCGACGATGGCCGCCGGATTCGTGCTCGGCAGGCTGGTCCCGGCACCGTACCGGGCGGTGCTGCAGGGGGCGTCGGTGGTCAGCGCGGCGGTCGCCCTGGCGTCGCTGCCCCTGTGGCGCGGCTACGGCGGGTCAGCCGACAATCCCTCGGTCAATCCACTGCCATATGGACGCAACCTCGGGATTGTCCTCGGCCTGATCTGGGCGTGCGCTGCCGCCATAATTATCTACCGTATTATTTGTACCCGTTTTTCTTCAAACGGAAAGTTCTGATCTGGTTCAGGGAGATTCCGGCCGGCTGATTGAAAGGGCCGGGGCTTGTGGCGCCCGGTGGACAGGACGGCGAAGTAGCGGCCCTGGCCGTGCCAGGTTTCCGTGACGCGCAGGTCGGCGTCCGCGGCGAGGTGGGTGATTTCCTCGACGCCCACGAAGGTCCAGGGGAACGCCCGCGACAGCCGGCCGTCCGGCCCCTCCAGCCGGATCAGGGACGTGCCGGTCGGTGTCCCGGGCGGTTCGAGCTCGATCAGTGCCCGGCCGGCGGGGGCGAGCAGTTCGGCGGTGCGGCGCAGCAGCCGAACCGGATCGCCGCCGATCCCGATGTTCCCGTCGGCGAGGACCAGCACGGCCCACCGCCCTTCGCCGGGCAGGTGGCCGAACACGTCACGTCGCAGCGCCACCGCGCCGGCGCGGCGGGCGAGCCTCACCGCGAACGGGGCCACGTCGATGCCGAGGGCGGGTACGCCGCTGCTGGTGAGCGCCGCGGCAAGGCGGCCAGGGCCGCAGCCCACGTCAAGAGTCGGCCCGTTACATCGACGCAGCAGGGACGCGTCACCCGGTTTGGCGCTGCCCCGCCAGCGGCCGACCGGCAGCGGCTCCCGCCGCCCGTCGGTATGACGTATCCACAACTGTCCTGAGACGGACCGTAGCCCAGCTTCGTAGACGGCGGTGGGGCAGCACCGGCCGTGGACGGCCGCGAGTGCCTGACCGCTGGTCATGGGATCATCGCCAGGTTGGCGTGATCTTCCTGGAAGCTTCGCAGCGTCGCGGCGAACCGTCCACCTGGTGCGATCCGGGCGACCACCGCCGCGTCGGCGGCGGTGTCGACATCCCGCAGGACCGGAAGGGTCACCACCCGCAGGCCGGCTTCGGACAGGCGGGCCCGCTGCCGCGCACCGGTGTCGGGACGGGACGTCGGGACGTCGCGCAGCAGCTCGCCGTCGGGGCGTCGCAGGCCGAGCGCCCACCAGCCGCCGTCGGCGGCGGGGCCGAACACCGCGTCGGCGGAGTCCAGCGCGAGGCAGGCGTCGGCCAGCAGCGCCGGTGTCACCTGCGGGGTGTCCATCCCGATCAGCAGCGTCGGGCCGTCGCTCCCGTCGAACGCGGCGGCGAGGCGGGCGTCGAACGGCCCGGACAGCTGCGGCACGACCTCGAGCGCAGCCGGTGCCCCCGGCGCCTCCGGCGCTTCCGGTGTTTCCGGTGTTTCCGGTGTTTCCGGCACACGTAGCCACGGGCCCACGGCGCCGTCGAGGACGAGGGTGGGACGCAGCCGGCCGAAACCGGGAAGGCGGCCGAGCGCGCGGACCGCGGCCAGGGTGTCCGCGAGCGCGGCGGTGGCCACGGCCGCCGCCTGCTCCGGGCTGAACGGTGGCGTCAGGCGGGTCTTGACCCGGCCGGGCACGGGTTCCTTCGCCACCACCAGCAGCCTCACCGCAGGCCTGCCAGGAGCGCGGACATGTCGCGCACGGCCCGGGCCGTGCCGAGCGGCGAGCCCGTCACCTTCGACCGGCCGACCCGCGGGCGGTAGTCAACGTCGATCTCGACGATCCGCCAGCCGGCCCGCGACGCCCGCAGGAGCAGCTCCAACGGGTAGCCGAACCGGCGGTCGGCGACCGGCAGCCGCAGGAGGTCGTCACGGCGGGCGGCCCGCATCGGCCCCAGGTCGCGGACGGGTACGCCGCGGCGGCGCAGCCGTCCGGCGACGACCGCGTTGCCGAGCCGGGCATGCGGTGGCCAGGCCCGCGGCGAGGTCGGGCGCCGCCGCCCGAGCGCCAGCTCGGCACGTCCGGCCAGCAGCTCGTCGACGAGACGGGGCAGCTGGGCCGGGTCGAGGGACGCGTCGGCGTCGCACACGCACACCACCTCGGCGTCCGTGGCCCGCAGGCCGGCGTGTACCGCGGCTCCGTAGCCGCGTTCGGGCACGGTGACCACGACCGCCCCGCGCTCGCGGGCCAGCTCGGGTGATCCGTCGTGGGAGCCGTTGTCCGCGACGACCGCCCGGTAGCCGGGCGGCATCCGGCCCAGAACCCAGGGCAGCGCGCCGGCCTCGTTCAGACAGGGCAGGACGACGTCCACCAGAGGTCGCAATTTGTCACTTTCTGTAACCATAAGTGCGACTGTAGGGGCGAAACCTCCTGATCGACCCTTACGGGACGAGGAACGCCCCGCCTCACCAGTCACCGCCCCAAGGCGCACAAATGAGCGAAAGCTCGCGAAGCGCACGAAGGATGTGAATCTCGTGCTCGCCGCCTACCGCAGAGGATTACGAAGTGGAGAAGCTCGTCCCCGAGCTGGTCACAGCCGGTTGTCAGGCCCTTATCGTGACGGCGTGACCCGTGTCCTCGTCGTCGATGACGACCCGACCGTGGCCGAGGTCGTCGACCGGTATCTGCGTAACGCGGGCTTTGACGTCGACCGCGCCGCGGACGGCCTCGCGGCGTTACGGATGGCCGAGAACAGCGCGCCGGATCTCGTCGTACTCGATCTGATGCTCCCGGGCATCGATGGCATCGAGGTCTGCCGCCGGCTGCGGGAACGCCGGCCGGTTCCGGTGATCATGCTGACCGCTCGGGGTGAGGAGGCGGACCGTATCGCGGGCCTCGAAACGGGTGCCGACGACTACGTGACCAAACCGTTCTCACCGCGCGAGCTGACGTTGCGGGTGCGGTCCGTGCTGCGGCGGGCGACCGAGCCGCCGCCACCGGCATCCGGTGTGCTGCGTGCCGGCACGCTGGTCGTGGACGCGGCCGCCCGTACCGTCACCCGGCACGAGGTGGCGCTCTCCCTCACGGTGCGTGAGTTCGATCTGCTGGCCTTCCTGCTGCGCCATCCCGGCCGCGCCTTCACCCGTGCCGAGCTGCTGGAACAGGTGTGGGGATGGAGCTACGGCGACCCCTCGACGGTCACCGTCCACATCCGCCGGCTGCGGGAGAAGATCGAGGACGATCCGACCGCCCCCCGGATGCTCGTCACCGTGTGGGGTGTCGGCTACCGGTACGACCAGGCGCCGCCGCCTGCCGACGACCCGCCTGTTGCCTATGGATCGTGACAGAAAGTAGCGAAGAACGCGGCAGAACGGAGTGATCGTGAGCGCCGAACTACAGGTCGTGATGATTGCGCTTGCCTGTTCGGCCGTGGCCGCGCTGACGGGGGTGCCGCTGCTGCGTCTGCTGCGGGGACGGCCGCTGTGGGCCACGGTGGCGGCGCTCTCGGTCGTGCCGGTGCTGGCGGTGGCGGCGGGGGTCGCCGGTACCGCGCGGGCGATGTTCCTTTCCGACCACGACCTGCGGGTCGTGCTGATCGTGGTCGCTGTCTCGACGGTGGTCGCCACCGCCGCCGCGGTGCGGCTGGGGCGGCCGGTCGTTACCGCCACCACCATGCTGACCAGTGCCGCGGCCACTCTCGGTGAGGCCGGCTATCACGGAGCGGGTCGCGTCCCCACGGCTGAGCTCGCCACGCTGGCACATACGCTGGATGCCACCCATATCCGGCTGGTGGCGGCGCGTGACCGTGAACGGGCGCTGGAAGCCAGCCGACGCGAGCTGGTGGCCTGGACAAGCCATGACCTGCGGACCCCGCTGGCGGGAATCCGGGCGACGGCGGAGGCGCTACAGGACGGCCTGGTGACCGACAGTGAGACAATGTCTCGTTACCATCGGTTGATACTTGCCGATGCCGAGCGGTTGACCGGCATGGTCGACGACCTGTTCGAGCTGGCCCGTCTGCAGGCCGGGGCCTTCCGGCTGACTCTTGAGAAGGTCTGCCTCGCCGACCTCGTGTCGGACGCGATCGCCGTCGTGGACCCGATCGCGCGGGCCAAGGGCGTCACCCTCACCGGCACCGCCGATCATGCGCTGTTCGTCATCGCCGACGCGACCGAGGTCGGACGGGCGCTGACCAACCTGCTCGTCAACGCCATCCGGCACACTCCGGACGACGGGACGGTGGAGGTCACCGCGGAGGCGGACACCGCGCGGGACCGGGCGCTGCTCGCCGTGGCCGACCGCTGCGGCGGTATCCCCGCCGACGATCTGCCCCGCCTGTTCGAACTCGGTTTCCGTGGCGAGGCGGCGCGGACACCCGGCGGCGGCGATCATCCCCACCAGCTCCGGGTGCGCTCGGGGATCGGGCTGGCGATCGTCCGCGGGATCGTCGAGGCCCATGGTGGCGACGTCACCGTGCACAACCACCGGGGCGGCTGTCGCTTCGTCGTCGCGCTCCCGGCCGCCTGACCAACGCTCCCTGGCCACCTGGGCAGACGCATGCCCGCGGGCCGCGTCACGCATCCGGGCTTCCCGGGCTTCCCGGTCTCCTCCGGGCTTTCCGGTCTCCTACGGGCTTCCTCGACTTGTAAGATCTGGAGCGCCCCGGAGCCGTTAGCGTCCGCGGGTATGCGCATTCTGGTCACCGGCGGCGCCGGGTTCATCGGTTCCCACGTGGTCGACACGCTCGTGGCGGCCGGCGACAGCGTCCGAATCCTCGACGCGCTGCTGCCGGCGGTGCATCGCGGCAGGCCCGAGGTGAACGCCGCCGCCGAGCTGATCGTCGCTGACGTGGCCGACCGCTCCCAGGTCGAAGCCGCGCTCGACGGTGTGGACGCCGTCTGCCACCAGGCCGCCATGGTCGGTCTGGGGGCAGATCTCGACGACCTGCCGGCCTACGCCACGCACAACGGCCTCGCCACCGCGGTGCTGCTGGCCGCCATGGCCCGTCGCGGGGTACAGCGCCTGGTGCTGGCGAGTTCGATGGTCGTCTACGGCGAAGGTGGCTACCGCTGCCCGGCCGACGGGCCGGTGCGCCCGGGCCCGCGGCTACCGGCCGAGCTGGATGCCGGCCGGTTCGAGCCGCCGTGCCCGCGCTGCGGCTGTCCGCTGGAGCCGACGCTTGTCACCGAGGACGCGCCGCTGAAGCCGAAGAGCGTTTACGCGGCCACGAAGGTTGCTCAGGAGCACCTTGCCGCCGCGTGGGCCATCGCCACCGGCGGCAGCGTCCTGGCGCTGCGTTACCACAACGTCTACGGCCCCCGAATGCCCCGGGACACCCCGTACGCCGGTGTCGCGTCGATCTTCCGTAGCGCACTGGAACGGGGCGAGCCGCCACGCGTGTTCGAGGACGGTGGACAACTGCGCGACTTCGTCCACGTCCACGACGTCGCGCAGGCGAATCTGCGCGCGCTGCGGCACCCGGGCGCACCCGGCGAGCTCGTACCGCTCAACATCGGCTCGGGTGAGCCGCACAGCGTCGGTGACATGGCCTCGGTACTGGCTCGGGCCTTTGGTGGACCAGGGCCCGTCGTCACCGGTTCATATCGGGCCGGTGACGTCCGCCATGTCACCGCCTCGTCCGCCCGCGCCCGGGGCTTTCTCGGTTATCAGCCCCGGGTTGTCTTCAGCGACGGGGTGAATGCCTTCGCCCGCGATCCGCTGCGCGGATGACGACCCACGGTGCCTTCGTTCCCGGCACCGGTGAACGGTGGGCTTCACGCTCCGGGATATCGCCCCTGCCGGAAAACGGCCTGTTCTGCCAGCCGGGACGATACCCGGGCGGACGATGGTCAGGCGGATGGTGCTCAGGTGATGCTGCTCAGGTGATGGTGCGGCTGACCCGGACGAACAGGTGGTGGAAACCGGCGAAGCCGCCGAACAGGCCGCCGATCTCAAGCACCTGGACGCGGGCCAGCCCGTCGGCGAGGATGATGTCCGAGGGCGGCAGGTTGGCCACGGCGTTGGCGAACGCCTCGTCGAAGCTGAGCTTGGACGACAGGCCGATGGCCTCCTCGGCTCCCGCCGGCGGAGCGGGCCGGTCGGCGCCACCGCGGACGGCCTCCACAAAGCTGACCAGGTCCTTGCCGGCGGGCTCGATGTCGACGTGGTCGGTGCCGTCGGCGTGATGGACCGTGATCGTGTCCTGGTCCTCGGGGTAGCGGACCGCCTCGGCGTAGCGGTACGGCGTGACGTGCTGCGGGAAGATACCCGGCTTCGCGCGGCGCAGGAGATTGAACTGCTGCGGGAAGATGCGCAGCAGGCTCCTGGCGATGTCGACCTCGTAGCCGGGGCTGGGCAGCTCGCCTTCGGCGACGAGCAGCACGAACGGCCCCTCACGGAAGGCGCGTATCCGGGTCCGGCTCGCCAGTTCCCAACGACTCATGACTCCTCCTGGTAATTGTCGGTCGCATCCGGGATGTGGCTTCTCCGCCACGGATATCTTCTTACTTTAGGCAACTGATCAGATACTATTGGCATATAGGCGACAGTTTTGCGCCTGCCGTGGGAACACGGTGTAGGCATATGTTGCCTGTAAGCAGATCACGAAAGCCCATGAGAGCCGTTCGGGGTGGCGGGTGTGGCCGTGAGCGCGCCGATCGCGATCTACGGCACGATGTAGATCGCGATGTAGAGGCCCGACCGTGAGGCGGGGTTCCGGAGGGCTGGCGGTCCGCTTGATCCCGGTGGGCCCGCCTGCCCGCCTGCCCGCCTGCCCGCCTGCCCGCCTGCCCGCCTGCCCGCCTGCCCGCCTGCCCGCCTGCCCGCACGGCGCGGTGGGTCTGTCGTCCTGGCCGGTATGACCGGCCTCTCATGGGAGTAGGAAAAGCTCCCTTATGGGTGATGCGGGATTCGTGACCGACATCACATGATGAGGTGCACCGCCGGACGGGGCCGTTCAGACCGATCAGACGGCTGCTCGCCCTGACGCAGGAGCCTCGCATGACCGTCACGTACACGGGGTCCGCCTCGGCCGTCGGTGTCCCGGGCGAGATCGCGCGGCATGTGGCGCTGCCCGAGGGGCGCCGGGGCGACGAGCCGCTCCGCACGGCGTACCGGCGGCGGCGGGAGAACGCGCCGCTGGCGGAAGCGCACGTCGAGGGCTATGGCCCGATCCGGCTCATCACCAGGTACGCGGACATCGTGCGGGCCGAGAAGCAGCCGGCTGTTTTCGCCGCCGGCGGTGGCGGTGCGGGCGTCCGGCCATCGAATCCGTACCAGGCCCATACTCCCCGAGGAGATCTGTTGACACTCATTGTGAACCCACCGGCGCCTACGGACTCGTCGACGCGTCTCACGGTCAGCGACCGGATCGAACGCGCCTTTTCGGCGGTTGTGCCGATCGGCGTGCTCCTCATGTTCGTCGGCCTGCTGGTCGCCGGTTATATCCCGGCGCTGCCCGCCTACTGGTCCGCGGAGAAGGTCGCCGACTTCTATCGGGACAACACGAACCTCATCCGTTTCGGGATCATTCTGACGCTGGTCGGATTCATGGTCTGGGGCCCGCTGATCACGGTGATCCTGCGTCAGATGTTACGTATCCGGCCGGAGCAGAAGGCCCTGGCCTACCTGCAGTTCGGCGCCGGCCTGGCGGCCTGGCAGTTCCTGTGGGTGCCGATGCTCGTCCTGGCGGCCGCCTCGTTCCGGCCGGAGCGCAGCCCCGAGGTGACGCAGACGCTGCACGACCTGGGCTGGATCCTGCTGTTCATGCCGTTCATGCCGTTCGTTCTGCAGAGCGGCGCCATCGCGCTGGCGGTGCTGCTGGACACCGGGCCGAAACCGGTCTTCCCGCGCTGGGTGGCCTACTTCAACGTGCTGGAGTGCTTCCTCTTCATGGCGGTGATCCTGATGCTGTTCTTCAAGACGGGGCCGTTCGCCTACCACGGCGTGCTGGTCTACTGGATCCCGCTGTTCATATTCGGTGTGTGGCTGCTCGTGATGGCATGGGCCACCTATCGGGGGGCCGTGGAGGAGCAGGCACGGCGGCTTGAGAGTGCCTCGGGCGCGTATGCGGGTTGAACGGCCGGCGTCGGCGTACCCGCCGTCGTCGGGCGCTCGGGCCGGCGCCCCCGGGCCGCGTGGCCACGTCCCGGACGTGCCCGATGGCGGCGGTCATGCCCCACCCGCGCGTGCCCCGCATGTGCCCGGTGAGGCCGGTGTCTGGGTCCTCGTCCTCGGCGAGATGTCGATGTTCGGGGTGTTCTTTGCGATCTTCATGGACGCCCGTGCCGGTGACCGGGAGCTGTTCGCCCGGTCACAGCAGCATCTGGGCATCGCGATCGGGCTCGTCAACACGATAGTTCTTCTGGCGAGCTCGCTGTTCGTCGTACGGGCCGTCCAGGAGGTCCAGGCCGGTGGGTTCGGCCGGGCGTCGAGATTCTTCACGCTGGCGCTGTCCTGCGGCCTCGGATTCATGGGCGGAAAAGCTCTGGAGTACGGCGAGAAGCTGCACGCCGGCATTTATCCCGTGACGGACGCGTTCTACATGTACTATTATGTGCTCACCGGGATACACGCTCTCCACGTCGCCGTCGGTATGTGTGTGCTCGCTTTTCTGCGGAAGGCGACGAGAAATCCGTCGCGTCGTCCGAAGGCCACGACGGTCGAGGCGTGCGCGTCCTACTGGCACATGGTGGATGTATTATGGATCGTTCTGTTCCCGTTGCTGTACCTCATCTGACGGCGATCTGATGGCGCGCCCGCGCACGGTGGCCCCGGGCCGGCTGGTCCGGCTGGTGTTCGTGGGGCTCCTGCTGCTGACGGCCGGCTCGTCGTGGTTCGCCGAGTCCGAAAGCGCCCGCGGCGTCGCCACGACGGCGTTCGTCATGACCGTCGTGGCGGCGAAGCTCCACCTGGTCGGCATGCACTTCATGGAGCTCAGGCACGCCCCGTTCGCGCTGAAGCTCGCCTTCCACGGCTGGATCGTCCTGGTGTGGGGCCTCATAGTCGGCCTCAGCTGACCCGTCCAGCCGGCCCATGAGCGCGCCCGGGCCGGAGGACTTCCGGCTCTGTTACGAGACGAATGTCCTCGGGCCGGTACGGATGATGCGTGCGTTCATCCCGCTGCTGCGGCGCTCGACGCTCCCGCGGGTCGTGATGGTGTCGAGCGGAATGGGCTCCCTTGCCATCACCACCGATCCCGCACGGTTGGAGCCGGGCATCGTCAGCCTCGTCCACCCGTCGTCGGAAGCCGCCCTGGATATGATCACAACTTCGCCAACGCCGCCTCGGCCAGGTGGCCTGTCAACAGGTCCGACGTGGAGTGCTTACTGCGGGACGGGCCGGCCGGGTGCTGTCGTGACCAGGCCGAGTTCTTCGGCGGTGGCGGCCAGGCGTCTGTCGTAGGTCACGAAGGCGCTGACTGTTTTCCCGGACGCGACGAGCTGGTCCGCGGTGGCGAGGTGAATAGCGTCCAGCGACCGTAGATGGGGGAAGGGGTAGGCGCCCGCGGTGGCTCGGACCGCGTCGTCGATGTCCAGGCGGTCAAGATGGGCGAGAACGCTGGCCACCGCCGCCAGCCGTGCTGGTTCCTCCCGGCGTAACGCCCGTGGGACTTCGACTTCGGCGAGTTTAGAAGTGATCACATGCTCGGCCGGTCGGGCGTTGAGCCATTCGGCCAGGGCGTCGCTCTCCAGCTCGGGCCTGATCAGCTTCACGATCGCGGAGGTGTCCAGATAGATCACCAGCGTTCCTCGTCGCGGAGCTGCCTGATCAGTTCGCCGGCTTCCAGGCCGCTGATCTGTGGCCCTTTCGGTGCGACGAAAGGGCCGGTGATGGTGGCCGGGGAGACTTTGCCCGCCGCGATCAGGTCGTCGAGCTCCCCGGGTGTCGCCGGCACGATACGGCCGATCACCTTGCCATGCCGGGTGATCTCGATGGTCTCGCCGCGCTCGACGCGCGCGAGCACGCCCGCGGTGTCCTGGTTGAGCACCCGCACAGGTACCTGTTCCACCGACTCATCGTAGTACGTGGGTAGTACTGTCCTGGTGTCGTCGCGGCGGAGGGTGACACGGCCATCGACGCCGGTCCTTCGTGACCGGCGTCGATGTCAGTAACATGAATGTTGGTCTTCGCGTGTGCATGAGGACTTCGTGGGCAGTGCCGAGGAGCTGGCGCGGCTGGCCGCCCACCTCGCGGCGGTCCGTGGCGGCCGGGGCCGGCTGGTCAGCGTGCGAGGGCGGCGCCAGGCCGGCAAGTCCAGGCTGATCAGCGAGTTCGTGCGCCGTACCGGCCTGCCGCAGACGTTCGTGACCGGGGCTCGTCAGGCGATCCCCCAGCGAGACCTCGACGGGTTCGTCGAGGACGCCCGGCTCGACTGCACGCTGCCCGGCGTCGACGGGCTCGCCGCCGGCGGCTTCACCACCTGGGGCACACAAAGGTGGGTTGGAGCGTGGTCGCCATACGGGACCCGGAGCGCATGGCAGGTAAGGATGGCTCGGCTGGCGAAGCTGGCGAACAACCAGCAGTTCAATGATCCCCGCGCGGGCGGGGCCGCAGCCCGGTGGGCGTCCGGGATCGGCTGTCGAGGTCGCGGTGGGTTACGGCGGCGGCGCTGTTGGCCGGGCCAGTGGCGGGAGTGGGCCCCAGGTCTCGGCCGGTAGCCGGACGAGCCGGCCGCCGCGCGGCACAAGCCACCCAAGCCACCGCCACGCCTCGGGCGAGGCACCGAGCAGCTCGTCTCGGGATGCCGACCAGACCGCCAGCTCCCCGTCGGGAAGCTGCTCAAGACACCAGCCGACCGGCTGCCCGGTGGCGCTGTCCCAGATGCGGGCGGTG
>NZ_CAKKTM010000027.1 GCF_920888515.1 Protofrankia sp. CiP1_Cm_nod1
GCACAACCTGCCCGCCGGCCTGCGGGCCGCGGTGGCGGCCCAGCCCGGTCACCGGATCGTGCGGGCCGACCTCGGGCAGATCGAGCCGCGGGTGCTGGCCGCCGTCTCCGGCGACCCCGCGCTGGCCCGGGCGACCGGGGATGACGACATGTACGCGCCGGTGGCGGCCCGGCTCGGCTGTGACCGGCCCACCGCCAAGGTCGCGGTCCTGGCGGCGATGTACGGGCAGACCTCCGGTGCCGCCGGCGCGGCCCTGCGGCAGATGCGGCAGGCGTACCCGCGCGCCATCGCCTACCTGGACGCCGCCGACGGGGTCGGTCGGGCCGGCGGTGACCTGCGGACGTTCGGCGGCCGGCTGGTCCGCACCGCGCCGTCGGCCCCCGCCGGCCCGGATCGGCCCGGCCCGCCCCGGACGGACCTGGATCGCGTGGCCCTGGATCGCGTGGCCATGGACCGGGTGGCCATGGACCGGGTGGCCATGGACCGGGTGGCCATGGACCGGGTGGCGGCCGCGCGCGGCCGGTTCGCCCGTAACGCCGTCATCCAGGGTGCCGCGGCTGAGCTGTTCAAGGCGTGGGCGGTCACCGTCCGCCGGGAGCTGGTGCTCCTCGGCGGCACGATCGTCCTCTGCCTGCACGACGAGCTGCTGCTGCACGTCCCCGCCGACCGGGCGAACGACGCCGTGTCGCTGATGCACCGGACGCTGGCCACGACCGCCGCCTACTGGGCGGGCGGAAGCGGGGTCCGCTTCGTCGCCGACGTCTCCGTGATCGACAGATGGTCGGACGCCAAGAGCTGACGCCAGGAACTGCTGACGCCAGGAGCTGACGCCAGAGCGCCGGTCAGGTAACCATACGTATCCCCCCTGAACGATGGCATGCTTCGATAGACGTCGGCCACCGGAGAAGATCGGCGTAATTTTGTCGTTGTGTACGCTTTTGTGGCCAAAAAGCGTACACAACGACAAACTCTCCTGGATCATGGCCTGGACGGGTGGTCGTGTATGGGATCCGAGCTACTTGACCGGCGCTCCAGGAGCTGACGCCAGGAACCGAGGCTGCCCGCTCGCGTTTCCCCTTGAGTGGGCCGCGGTTGGGGCCGCTGGCCTCCCGAGCCGCTCTGCCCGTGGAACACACGCGAGCCGGGGACGCGGGGAAACTCGCGGCGGGCACGGGCGTCCTCGCGTCGCGGCGTGCGGTCGCGGCCCTGTCCCGTGTCCGGTCGCGGTGCGGTGATGTCGCCGATCTGTCGGGCCCGCCGCCGCCCACGTAGCTGACGATCTGTCCGGCATACCGCGTAGGCTCGAGACCGCCGGCATCCTGTGCGGCGCGGACACCAGCTGGGTGCGGCCGCGGGTTGGGAGGTGACGTTCGTGTCGGACTCGCTGGATCTGGGCGGGCCGCTGACGCCGCCCGCGGCCAGGGCGGCCGTGCCGGGGTCCGCGGGCGGCGCGCTTGAGCTCTCCCCGCCGGCGCCTGTTCCGGTCGTCGCCGACGACCGGGTGGACAGCATGATTCCGCTCGACGAGGCGACCCGGGCGGAGCTGCGCAGAAGGGCTGCGGCGTTCGCCGATGACCTCGCCACGCAGGACCCGAGAAGTCCGGCGTTCCAGGACAAGATCGGCGATATCGCGTCGATGGGCCAGCGGGAGATCGTCGCGAGTGCCCGGACGTCCAACCGGATGCTCGAGCGTCCGGCGGCGGCGCTCAGGAGCGCCCGCGGTGGCCGTGGCGGTGACGCCCAGGCGCGCGTCGCCGGCACGCTCGTCGAACTGCGCCAGACGGTGACCGAGCTCGACCCGGCGAGGGCCGATCTGAAGGGCGCCCGCAGGTTACTCGGCGTGGTGCCGTTCGGCAGCAGGATCTCCAGCTACTTCCAGCGCTACCAGTCGGCGCAGAAGCAGCTCGACGCCATCATCAGGGCGCTCGACTCCGGCCAGGACGAGCTGCGCAAGGACAATGCCGCCATCGAGCAGGAGAAGGCGGAGCTCTGGGCCGCGATGGGCAAGCTCACCGAGTACGCGACCCTCGCGAAGGCGCTCGACAGCGCGGTCTCGGCGAAGATCGATCAGCTGCGGGCCGCGGATCCGGGGGCCGCTGACGCGTTCACCTCGGACGCGCTGTTCCCCATCCGCCAGCGCCAGCAGGACCTGCTCACCCAGCTGGCGGTGAGCGTGCAGGGCTATCTCGCCCTCGACCTCGTCCGCAAGAACAACATCGAGCTCATCAAGGGCGTCGACCGGGCGCAGACGACGACCGTCGCCGCGCTGCGCACCGCGGTGATCGTCGCTCAGGCGCTGGCGAACCAGCGGCTCGTGCTCGACCAGATCAACGCGCTGAACGCCACGACGAACAACATGATCATATCGACCAGTGAGCTGCTGCGCCAGCAGTCGGGCCAGCTCCAGCAGCAGGCGTCGTCCAGCACGGTCAGCGTCGAGGCCCTGCAGAAGGCATTCGACAACATCTTCGCGACGATGGACGCCATCGACACGTACAAGGCGAAGGCGGTCGAGAGCATGGTGGCGACCGTCGCCGCGCTCGAGACCCAGGTGGGACGCTCGAAGTCGTACCTGGAGCGGGCCCGCGCCAGCGAGCGCTGAGCGACGCCCGTCATCCGATCGGCCGTCATACGATCGGTACGGACAGGAGGTGCCGTGTTCTTCCGACGGCGTTCCGGCACCGCCAGGGGCCCCAGGAACGAGAACCTCGGGAACCAGGCCGCCCCGGCGGCCGGCTCCGGGCCGCGGAACACGGCCGAGGTCGTCCACCAGGTCAGACAGCTGCAACGGGAGCTCGCCGGGATCGTCGCGAGGGCGAACGCGGACGGGGGCCGGCTGCCGCCCGGGGCGGTGCCGACCGTACGTGACATCGATGACGTCCTGCGGCCGTTACTGCGCCACATCGAGGCCCAGTCCGCGAGCGAGGAGGAGATGAGGCATCTCACCGCCATCATCCACGAGTACCTCCCGCAGGCCCTCGGCGACTTCACCGCGTTGCCGGCCCAGTACGCCGGACGTCCCGGTGTCACGGGCACCACACCCGCCGAGGACCTGATCCGCCAGCTTCAGCTGCTCGACGAAGGCGCCAACGAGCTACAGGACCTCGTCTACACCGGGGACGCCGCCAGGCTGGCGATCCAGGCGCGTTTCCTGGACGCCAAGTTCCGCCGTTCGGACCTCGATTCATGACTGTCGTCCTGCCCAGGGGCGGGAACGTGCTGCTGGCGGGGGAGGCGCCCGGTATCGAACGGGTGGACATCGGCCTCGGCTGGAGCGACGGGCCTGGCCCGGCCGCCGTCGAGGTGGACGGCTTTGTCGTCCTCGGCAGCGGCGTCCTCGGCAGTGGCGCACCCGGCAGCGGCGGCGCGACGTCGCCCCAGGTGCTTCTGGCCCATCAGGTGCCGAACCCGACGGAACGGGCTGGCGCGTCCCCGCCGCCGCGCCTGCCCGTCGGTGACGCGGAAAAACTCGTTGTCACGTTGGCCGCCGTGCCGGCCGAGGTCAGCCAGGTGCAGTTCGGGGCGGCGATCTACGACGCGGCCGGGCGCGGGCAGACGTTCCGGTCGGTGCGCCACGCCTACGTCCGGGTCCGCAACCACGCCGACAATGTCGAGATCGCCCGCTACAGCCTGGATTCGGAAACCGGGCTGGAGACGGCAATGATCTTCGGTGAGATCTACCGTCACCCGCGGGGATGGAAGTTCCGGGCCATCGGACAGGGCTACGTCGACGGTCTCGCGGGCCTCGCCGGGCCCGACGGACGAGACATCGCGACGGTGCATCCCGGCAGGGTGGCCGCCTTCCTCACCCGGGCCTCGCCTGCCCGGACCCGGCGGAACGTGGCCGCGCACCTGCACCCGCCGCGCACCGAGCCGCACCGGTCACCTCCGGTGATCAGGCCCTCGTCGCCCCCGCGCCCGCAGCCCCCACACGTACCGCCGGCCGAGCGGGATCCTGCCGTGACGCGGCCGCCCGCACCGCCAGCCGGATCCGCACCCTCGACCGGACCTGTACCTTCGACCGGATCCGCACCGCCGGCTGGACCCGCACCGCCGGCTGGACCCGCACCGCCGGCTGGACCCGCACCGCCGGCTGGACCCGCACCGCCGGCCGGACCCGCACCGCTCACGCCCGTGCCGGCGGCTACCCGTTCGCTGCTCGACCTCGGCGGGCCCGACGAGGCCGTCCTCGTAACCGTGGCCCGTGCGACGGCCACCCGTGCCCTGGCGCGGCGGCCACCCATTCGTGACGGATACGGAGAGCATTCATCACGTCACAAACAGCGTATGGAACACGTCGCCGCACTCGATGACGATCATCCGGCCACCACCTGGACGGAGGAGAAACGCGGCTCGACCGCCATGACCGTGACCCTGCGGTGGACGCCACTGAAGACCCGGACCGGCCTGCCTCGCCCGAGCAACATCCACCTCGGCTGTCTCTGGCAGGCGAACGACGGGGCGGCCGGCCTCATGCAGGACCTCGGCGACACCGTCAGCGCCCCCGGGCCCGCGGCCCCCCGCCAGGTGCTGCGGCTCGGCCGCCGCGACGAGCTGGAAGGGCAGACGATCTTTGTCGATCTGGGTGCGCTCCAGACGTTCAGGCGCTTCTTCGTCTTCGCCTACGGACTGCACGCCGCGCCGGAATGGCCCCTGCTGCGACCAGCGCTCACCGTCGACGCCCGGACGGGTGAGCAGCTCACGATCCGCCTGGGTGACGCGCCGGCGGGCGCCCGGATCTGTGTCGTCGCGTCGTTCCACATCGTGCGGGACGACGTGATCATCCGGCGGGAGAACGACTTCCTCAGAGGAGCCCAGGCCGACGCCGGCGCACGCTATGGCTGGTCACTGGACTGGAGTCCAGGCGGGGAAACTCTGCGTGACGTTCCGTAGCGACACCGCCGGCCGACCGTGATCTACAGCGCCGGTATCCTGACGATCACTACTCGCCGAGCCCCGGCTCCGCCGCCCGGCCGAGCGCGCCAAGCAGCCCCTGGGCCCCACGGGAAACGCTCGATGGACGGGCGGGCGGCGCGGGAGGCGGGCGATCAGGTCCGTGATCCCGTCAGGCGGCCGGCACGCCGTCCAGCATCTTGGTCACCCTGCGGGAGGCGAACTCCGGGTGGTCGGCGACGTTGGTGGTGCCGCCGATCTCCGGCTCGTGCCGGCAGAGCAGAACGCCGTCCCTGGTGGGCACAAGATCTGGTTCCACGAAGTCGGCGCCCAGCCGGGCCGCCAGTTCGTACGAGGCCAGGGTGTGCTCCGGACGGTAGCCTGACGCGCCGCGATACCCGATCACCAGCGTCGGCCGGCACCGGTTGCCACCGGAGTCAGCCGACGCCGCGCCCGCCGAGGCGCCCGAAGCCGTCGAGACGACGGTGGTGGCGGCAAGCGGGGCCACCGGCGATACCCGCAATCACGGAACGGCGGTCCACGCATACTCCAGCGCAATGGCGGCGACTTTCGCCGGCGGCACGCATCGCACAGCAAACCGACAGGAGAAAACGAGCACGCAGATCATGTGTTACCTGTCGCCGTCGGTCAGCCGTCGAACTGGTGAACCCGTCGGCCGGAAAGCCGGCACCGGCATCGGACCGGGGCGGGCCGGCCACATCTCGCACGGGCGGTCGCTGGTTTCGATGTCGATCGCGTTCTTGACCTCCGGACGGTTGAGGGTGATCCAGGCGACCGGCCCCTGCTTCTCGTAGCGGGCTTTGTCCGAGCGGCTTATCGGATACCTCGGAGAGCGTACGGCCGAAGATCGAATATCATGCGGTCGTGAACGCGCACGGTGACACCGCCGATCCTGACCGGCGGGTGGGAAGCGCGGCTGGTGTCGCGTGTGCCGGCGCTCCCGGCGCGGGGAGGACAGAGGCCGCTACCGCCAGTTTGCCTACTGTCGTGGATGTTGTCACGGCACATCTGCCCGGTCTGCGGGTCCACTCGGTCGAGCGCCTGGGTGAGGGACTCGACAACATGGCTTACCTGGTCAACGGTGAGCTGGTCGTCTGGAGTGACGCCGCGCTCACCGACCCCGCCTATGACATCGGCCTGCTCTGCCGTGACCTCGGGGACGCGGCGCTGACGGCTGCCGTCGACAGGCTCCGGCCCGTCCGCGACCAGATGTTCTCCCTGCGAGAACGGGCTGTCTGCTACGCACGCTGCAGCGTCCTTGAGGACTTCGCGTACGGCCTGGAGACGGGGCGGCAAACCTACACCAACAGGGCCCTCGCCGCGCTGGACCGGTTTTTCTTGCCATAGGACGCGTGGGACGCTCTGCCGCTGCCGGCGATATCGCTGTCGCGTGACGCCGCCGGCGGGGTCCGCGGGGCTGGGTGCGTGGGGCTGGGTGCGTGGGCGGGGGGACATGCTTGCCTGAATCAACTATTTGGTCGAACCATTGAAAACATCGATCTTATGCTACTAAGATCCGGTCATGCTTGCGGCTGGGGTGAGCCACCTGTCGTCCGACGTTTCGGCCCGGCCCGCACGGCCGAAACGAATGCGCGTTCAGGTATCCACGACGAAGCGGAGGTTCTGATGGTCGGTGTGGAGACAGACACGGCTACGCTCACGGTCTACGACCGGTACGACGCTGAATCGATCAGGAGGTTTCGCGAGAAGGGCTGGTGGCAGGACGGCTCGGCCGCCGCCTTACTCGATCGGTGGGCGGACGCGACACCAGCTCGCCGGTTCGTCTCCGACGGCACCACCGAGCTCGATTATGCCACGGTCCGTGAGCGTGCCCATGGTCTTGCCGCCGCGCTCCTGCGCCGCGGGGTCCGGCCTGGTGACCGGGTGGCCGTCCAGCTGCCGAACTGGTCCGAGTTCGTGGTCTCCTACCTCGCGCTCGCGCGGCTCGGCGCGGTCACAGTACCGATCATGACCGTGTACCGGCACACGGAGATCGCCCACGTCCTGCGCAACTCCGGCGCGGTTGCCGCGATCACCACCGGGGCCTTCCGCGGCTTCGACCACGCGGCGATGTTCCGCGCGCTGCAGGCCGAGGCCCCGGCCCTCGGAACCCTCGTGATCGCCCGTGGTGACGCGGCCCCGGACGAGCTGACGTTCGCCGAGGCCACCGCCACCATCCCCGGCCCGGACGAGTTCGGCCCGTACCCGGAGCCGGACGTCCCGCACGTCATCGTCTACACCTCGGGCACCGAGTCCACGGCGAAGGGCTGCGTGCACACCTGGAACACGCTGGACTTCTCCGGGCGCGGCCTGGCCCGTGACGTCTTCCAGCTCACCGCCGAGGACGTCATGTTCATGCCCTCGCCGGTCGCGCACGCCACCGGGCTGGTCGTCGGTGTGCTGGTCCCGCTGGCCGTCGGCGCCGAGACGCATCTGCTCGACATCTGGGAGCCGAACGAGGGCCTGCGCCGGATCGAGCGGTACCGCACCACCGCCACCGCGACCGCGACCCCGTTCGTCCGGATGGCGCTGGACGCGGCACCGGAGGCGAAGCGGGACCTGTCGTCGATGCGATTCTGGCTCTGCGCCGGCGCGCCGATCCCCGAGACGCTGGCCCTGGAGTTCGAGCGGACCTTCAGCAACGGTGTGCTGATGCCGCTCTACGGCTGCAGCGAGCTGATGGCGGCGACCTGCTGCCACCCCGGCGACCCGATCGAGCGCCGCGCCGGCTCGGACGGTTCCCCCGCGCTCGACGGCATCCAGATCAGGCTCGACGGCCCTGACGGCCCGGTCGGGCCCGGCGAGGAGGGTGAGATCACCTACTGGGGCCCAGGCGCGATCCTCGGCTACTGGCGTGATCCCGAGCGGACCGCGGCGACGATCGACAGCGGGGGCTGGCACCACACCGGTGACCTCGGCCGATTCGACGCCGACGGCTACCTGCGGGTGACCGGGCGGCTCAAGGACATCATCATCCGCGGCGGCACCAACATCAGCGCCGCCGAGATCGAGGGGTACATCGTCGCGCATCCCGACGTCTCCCAGGTCGCCGTCGTCGCCTACCCGGATGAGCGTCTCGGTGAGAAGGCGTGCGCCGTCGTCGTCCCGGTCAAGGGAGCGTCACCCACGCTGGAGGACATCACGAACTTCCTGCGCGTCGAACGCCGGATCGCCACGCAGAAGCTGCCCGAACGGCTCGTCCTGGTCGACGAGCTCCCGATGACCGCCACCGGCAAGGTCCAGAAGTTCCGGCTCCGCGCGCTGGCCCGGGGCGAGTCCTGAACCATGGAGCTCACCCTGGTCCCGCACGCGGGCCCGGACGGGTATGGGCGTGCCGCTGTGGGAACACCAGGGTGTGTCGTTCACGTTGGCCAGGGCCAGGGCCAGGAGCATGGGGCAGGTCGGCGGCGTCGCCGGGCCGGGGGCGCGCCGCCGTTCGTCCGGCTCGGTGAACGCCGTGGTCAGCGGGGCCGGCGCGATCAGGGAGGGCGGCGTATGTTCGCCGCCCGTTCCCTGCCCGTCTCGGGCAAGCAGCAGCGCCGGTGCCGAGGTCAGGCGGACGCGAGCCTGGCCAGTGTCGCGATCGTCTCCGGCACGCCGGCGGTGACGGCCGGCCCGATCTGTGGGCCGAGGGTGTCCGCGGCCGGGCCAGTGATCTCGATGCGGTGGGTGATCCTGGTGCGTCCGTCAGCCAGTGGCTCGAGCCGGTGGATTGCCCGCAGCACGATGCCGCCGAGGTTGGCTTCGTCGATGAACGAGCGGTTCTCCTCCACCTCGACGAGGGTGATGATCACCGGGTCCTGTCCTTTGGGGGTCAGTTTTCCGGTGGTACCGGGCACAAACGGCCCGTCCAGTGCCAGGCCGACGATTCCCGTGTCCCAGATGCTCCAGGAAGCGGTATCTACGTAGAGTTTCCACACGGCCTCGGCGGTGACCTCCGCGGTTGCCGAGTGCTCGTACTCCCACATGATCCGGTGTCCTCTCCACGGTCGGATTCGTTGGTTGTTCGGTGCGTCGGGGCACATGACCTGACTGCGGTCGCGACAATTCATCCGGCGAGATCGCCGTCGTGGCTCCCGCCGGACTGTCCGAACCACCGGAGCGCGCTGGCGGGAAGAATTGCCGAACGGCTCTCGGTGGATCGAGACAGAAACCGTCGTGTACCGACGGATCAATGATGCCGACAAGGTCAACATAATTCGGTTGCCCGCCCCGGTCAAGCGGTGCCGGTCACATGACAGTGCTTTTCGGGCCCTTTGCGCAGGGGAATCATCAAAACCGCGCAATCCGCGCGGGCCGGCGCACCATTTCTTTGATAATCGTCAGACGGGTTTCGGTGCGGGGGTACATCGGCCCGCCGCGACCGCTCGCTCGCCGCCCCAAAGGCCGAGAGGCCGACCGGCAGCCCCGTGTGTCCGTGGCCATGAAAAAGTCCTCGTTGTTGGCCAGGTAGAGGTCCCCGCGGGTGGCCAGGTGGGGTACCTGCTGGTGGCCGTGGTGTGGTCCCGGTTCCTCGTGGGATGTCGTGTCTGTCGGGAGCGTGAGGCCCGGTCAGCGCGCGGAGGATTTGTTCAGCTTCTCGAGGATTTCCGTGCAGTAGTCGCGGGCGTTCTGTCGCATGCGCGCGCTGACGGCGCCCGTGGGGCTGGTGGCCAGTGGCTGGCGGACCTTGTTCAGCACAGCGAACTTCGGTCGCCACGCGTTCGGGTCCGCCGGCCCGAGAACGGGCTGGAAAAGCTCCCAGTAAAGCTCGATGAAGAACCAGAGCTCCGAGGGCGTGGCGAAGTCCAGCAGATCGGCGCTGGCCAGCGGGCCGAAGGAGCGGGCCTCCTGTTCCCGGGCCTGCCGCAGATGGGCCAGGACGGGGGCGCTCGACGGCTTCTCCCGCTCCACCGCCGCGTCCCACGGATCGTCGAACAGCGTGCGGAACGTGGTGTCAACATGATCTCGGAGGCTGTCGGTCGCGTCTGACCAGAGTTCCGAGGTGTCGGTGGTCCTGGCCTGCAGGCGAAGATAGTCGGAGAAGTGTGCCGAGAAGGCGCGGTAGCCGCTGTCGAACGGTACCAGTATTCCGGTGTTGGCGAGTTGGAGGAGGTCCCGGACCTTCGCTTTCAGCTGGGGCCCGAAAAGAATCTCCAGGAGCAGGTCGAGCCGGCCGTCCTCGGAGAGGAGCTTGCACAGGTCGTCGTAGTAGTTGGTGAAGGGATGGAACATTTTCTGGGTGATCAGCGCCCAATCGACCTGGCCCGTCCGGGCAATCATGAAACATGCCTCCGACAGCGCCTGGCTCGACAGCCAGGGATGACCGCCGGTGAGTTCACGCAGCGCCGTCAGCACGTCGACAACGTTGATCTTGACGCCGCTGTCGACCGCCCGCCCGACGAGCTCCGCCAGCTCGTCGTCCTCGAAACACCGGACCGGAATTTCCTCGAAAAGGTGAGGGAGGTTCGAGCCGACATTTCCCGCCTGATCGACGATCTGTTGCAGCTCCCGTCTGGACGTGGTGACCCAGATGACCCGTACATCCTGCTCGTTCGTCAGCGCGCGGAGCACATCGAAGGCGTATTTCGGATCGTCGAAGATCTTGCGGGCGCTGTCGAACTCGTCGAGGACGACAATCACCCGCCAGCCATGCCGTCTCACCAGGCGCAGGGTTTTCTTGGCGTCCATATAGAACTCGTCCCATTCCCGCCCCGGGTCGAGTGCCTGGCGCATCGCCGCATCCAGGGGGTCGCGTAGTCTGCTGTCGCGCAGCCCGCCGACTTTGCTCAGATCGTCGTATACAAGTTCCAGTATCGTGCGGATGAGATCGGTGAGTCCGGTGCGGTCCGCGAGAGTGATCCAGACGGGGATCACCTGTGGCGCGTCGTGCCGTGCCGTGGACGTCATCAGTGTTTCCCAGGCCAGGGAGGATTTTCCGGTCCGAGGCGGGCCGACCAGCGCTGCCGAATCTCCCTCGGCCGAGTGGACGACGCGTTGCAGCAGGCGGGCCCGTTCGTCATGGCGGCCGACGAACCGCTCGCCGAAGACGATGCCACCATAGCTGTACGGGTTGATCAGAGTACCCATGATCACGACCGGCTCGCGTAGTTGACCTGAAGCCAACGCGCGAAAAGCCCCACCCGTATCCGCCAGCGGTCGGGCGGAAGCGGTTCGATGACGTCGCGGAGTTGAAGATCATCAAGGATGAGGCGGACATCCCAACCCAGCAGGCCGGCTTCCGGGGTGGTCGGGTCGAGATAGCGGCTGGCGCCGAAGCCGCGGCTGCACGCCAGCAGCGTGTCGATCACCTTTTTCGGTGGAATGGCCGACAGCCGGACGTCACCGGGATTGAGCAGGTTGTCGAAGTCGGTGGTGTCGTGCAACGACGCGACCAGGTCATCCCGAACGGCCTTCACGTCGGCCGGCCCCACATACATGCGGCTGCCCCGGTTGAGGTAGTTGACCAGCCGCTCGCAGAACTTCTGGATGTAGAACGGGTTGCCGGCCGTCAGATCGAGGATCATGTCCACAGAGTTGCCCTGGTAACGTGTCGGCCCCTGCCGGCCGCCGATCCGGATCGGGTCCTCGATAAGCTTCCTCGCGTCCTCCCGGGAAAGGTAGTTCACCCGCTCGACCCGGCTGACCTGGAACTCGTTCGGATAGTTCCGCATGAACTCCTGGGTGAGGTCCTGGCCGATGACGAGGGCGCTGAAGTTGCCTTGTTCGAGCAGGCCCTTCCAGGCTTTCATGAACGTGTCCGGCAGGTTGCGCTTCCGGATTTCCTCGTAGATGTTCGTGAACTCGTCGATGAGCAGGACGAAGCGCACGTCCGCTAGGTCGTCAAAGCGGGTGAGCCAGCGCTGGACCAGCTTCATGAAATCGATCAGGGCGCCCTGCGGAAGCTCCCGGATATCGGCCAGCCGTGGCTCCGGGACGTCGAGCGGAATACCACGTCCGACGGCCAGCTTCTCGACCGCGTCGTACACGGTGCGGGCCACTCGGAAGAAG
Organism: Protofrankia sp. CiP1_Cm_nod1; assembly: GCF_920888515.1. Classification (GTDB taxonomy): domain Bacteria; phylum Actinomycetota; class Actinomycetes; order Frankiales; family Frankiaceae; genus Protofrankia. The sequence goes on from NZ_CAKKTM010000027.1 coordinate 11,905, forward strand.
AAGCTGGCGAAGCCGTGGTTGTCGGCGCCGAGGTCGGCGATGATGTCGTTGATACTGAACGACACCGGGACGATGGGCAGGGTCAGGCGCGGCTTGAGATGGTCCGAGATACTGGTCTTGCCAGTTCGTTTCTGCCCGTAGATCACGATGCTTTTAGTGCCCGTGTGCTGGATCGCCTCGGCGAGTTCGGCGATGAGGCTGTCCCGGCCGAAGAGCATGTTCGGATCCTTGACCGGGTGCCCGGCGCTGTACGGGTTGGCGAAGCCCTTGAAATCGTCCTTCGAGTAGAGCTGGAGCCCGTGCAGGGTCTCTTCGGAGACGACTTCGTGCCCGGTACGGGTCACAAAGGACACCCGGGTGCGCAGGGTGACCACGTGCTCGGAGCGCGCCGCCGGTGCGACGACTATCGGAATGGTCAGTGGTTCCGACTCGCCCGCGCCGAGCGCCTCCGTGACGGGGAAGTGCCGCTGCTGCGCGGTGTACACGTCGTCCGGGCCGAGTAGCAGTTCCAGCCGCACCCGGCTCGCCGGGCTGTGACCGAGCCGGTTCTTCACCGCGAGTTGCACACCGACCGCGCCGTCGTCCGGCAGCGACACGTTGTCGACAATAAGGTGGGTGTCGAGCTCGTTCGGCTCCGCCGCGCTCTCCACCTCGGCGAAGTGGTCGCGTACGGCCTTCCGCAACCGGAGGACATACGGGAGCAGGCCGCCGATCGTCAGCTGGGTCCGGTTCTCCTCGGCCAACCGGACGAGCTGCCGGCAGCTGTCGTCGGTCTTTTTGGCGAGACGTTCCTGCTCGAGATATTTCTGCTGCGCGGTGTACTCGCGTACGACGTTCAGCAGGTCCGCCGCGTCCCGCAGCAGCCGGCTCTCGAGCGCGGTGGGGCTGCTCTGCTGGATGCGGTCCAGGGTGTTCTTCTGCTGGCCGAGCGTGCTCAGGTCGCCGGCCTGTTCGTGGAGAAAGCGGAAGTTCTGGTCGGTCTCCTCGGCGCGCCGTTTCAGCACGTCGATCGCGGTCAGCCAGGCGTTGACGAAGTCCTCTTCGTCGCGCCCGGTCTGCGGGAGCTCGATGCCGATGTCCTCCCGCAGCCCGTCGAGAACCTGCGCCCGTAACGTCTTCGTGTAGGCGGCAGCGTTGACGACCAGTTTCTGGAGGTCGACGCTTTTCGCTGTCACCGGCAGCAGCGACGCCAGCAACTGGCGCCTGGAGGTGCGGAGCGCGGACTCGAGGGCCTCCCGCAGCGGCGCCGGGTCGAGCACATCGCCCGGACTGCTCGCGTAGAACGTCATCAGGAACTGGCGCAGCTTCACCCCGAGCAGGTCGGCCTCCCATTTCGGGCTGACCGTCAGCGCCTCCTGGTAATAGGTCCGGATGGCCTCGAACGGTTTGTGGTCCGCCGCCATGGCGTCGCCCATCGCCGCGCTGTAGAACCGCAGATTGCTCCGGATCCGGGAGAGGTCGTCGGAACCGATGTCGATAAGAATCCGGGCCGCCGAAAGGTTGGCGCCGGCCCGGTCGTGGGCACGGGCGTCCTTGGCCCGCTGCCGGGCGAAGCTCTCGGCGCGGTCGACGTCACGCAGCTCGAACTGTTTCGTCGACTTCTTCACGGCGTCCACCGAGTCGTACTCGCACCGGTCGAGGTCGAAACTGAGCACCGGGCTGAAGCTGTCGTTGCGGACATCGGCGAAACCGGCCTTGACCATGGCGTCGACCTCGCTGTACACGCCGGTTTTGCGTGCCTGTACCAGCGTGTCGAGCAGGCGCTTGGCCGAGGCGTCGTCCGGCGCGATCTGCAGGCTCTGCTCGAGTTTCCTCTCGGCCTCGTCGTACCGGCGGTCCCGGGCGTAGACGGTGGCCAGCCGGTTGAGCAGCGGCGGGTGGTTCTGACGCGGCGTACGGCCGAGCATGGCGGTCAGCCGCTCAACGGCCTGGTCGATATTCCCCGAATGCGCGGCGATGTCCGCCACGACGTTGTCGAACTGCGTGCGGTTGGCGACCTCGTGCCAGGACTCGTAGTCACGCAGCACCGCCAGCGCCTTGTCGGAGCGGTGTATCTGGTGCAGCAGAGAGGCGAGATTCTTGGCGGCGCTCTCGGGGCGGTCGTCGGTCTCGATCGCCTGTCGATAGAAACGTTCCGCGGCGGCATAGTCACGATGCAGAAGTTTGGCGCGTTCCGCGAGCGCGAACGGGGTGTTACCGGACGGCACCGCCGAGTGCCGGCTCTCCGCGACCCATTCCTCCTCGAGCCGTTTCAGGGCGGCGTTTGCCGGGTCGAGAGCGATTGCCTGCCGGATCAGGTTGATCGCCTGGCCGTGCTGCCTGTGCCGGGCGAACTCCTCGGCCTGTTCCTGGAGGCGTCTGGCGTCCCGGACGTTCTGCGGTACCGCGACCGGCGCCTTTCGCTGTGCCCAGCCGGATGCGGCGCTGGTGCGGCGCCGGCCGGCCCCGGACGGGACGAGCACCGGCCGCGCGGCCTCGACCGGGATGCCGGCGAGCGCCTCCGCGGCGGCGCGGTCACGGTCGGCGGGGCCGGCGGCGATGGCCAGCCGGCGTTGCAGCTCCGGGCTCACCGGAATGGACGCCTCGACGACGACGTAGCCCACCCCGTTCGCGAGCGAGCCGTTCATGCCCCGTCCCGCCGCGACCACGGTGTCGGCGACATGACGGAGCAGGCCGAAGGCCCGGCCGCTGACGACGAGTTTCAGCATCATCAGCCATGCCTGCGGATCGTCGGCCGGCGATGTGCGTGCGAGATACGCGGCCAGTGAATGCCGCGCGGCCGCCTTGTCACCGGTCAGCAGATGATAGGCGGCGAGGTCACACAGGGCCGGCTCATATTCGAGGGCGACCGCTTCCGAGAATTCCTCGCCGCACCCCGCGACATCCTCCCGCTCATACAGCAGGGCGCCGAGAAGCGCGTGTCCCTCGGCCAGGTAGGGATATTTGGCGAGCAGGTCGCGGATGCCGGCGGCACAGTAGTCGATACGTTCGTAAAGGTTGTTCCTCGTGGCGTAGGCGTAGCGGCTGCGGGCCTGGTCCCACCGTTTCCGCACATCGTTCACCAGTACGGTCTCGAGGTCGTAGTAGAGCTTCAGGTCCGGCAGCGACTGGAAGTCCGGGGCGGCGGGAACGAGCTGCGCGTCCTGCACGTCCGGCGCGAGTTTGGCATGCAGCTCCCGCAGGAGGTCGAGATGGGCCGCGGGCGCCTCGGCACCGGGCGTCTCGGTACCGGGCGCCTCGGCGTGCGGCGGGCTGGCGGTGGCCACCCGTCCCGGCGGCGCCGGAGCGGTGGGGGGTTCCTCCGGCGTCGTCGGCGCTGTTGGCGCCGTGCCCGGCGGCGTTGAGACCTCGGATGCCACTGGTTCCGCCGCTACCACCGCCGTTGGCGGCGCGGCGAGCCCGTTCGGGGACGGAAACGACGCCGCTGGTGGCAACGGAGGCGACGAGCTGGCCGCCGGCGCGAGGGAGCCCGCCCCGGCAGGCGCCGCCATGACCGGCGCCGCGCCGTTGGCCGTGTTCTCCTCGGTCTGGGCCGGGCTGTAGTCGATCTTTTCGATCGTCTCGGCCAGGATGAGTGATTCACGCTGGTCGACCTCGACAACGAGGCAGTCGTCGTCCTCGACGGCGAGGAGCGCGCCGATCACGGTTTCGCCGCTGCGCAGTTTGACCGTGAGCACCGCGCCGAGCGGTACCCGCCGCCGAATGATCGAGAGTTTCACAGCTACCCCCGGACATCGTGTCAGTCGCCCGGGGGACGCATCCTGGCGCCCCCGACGCCATAACCGTGCCGATGCGCAGGCTGGCCGAGTGTAGCATCAATCCGCAGCCCGGCTGCCGGCCGGTGAAGGCCCAGGGCGGGCCTGGGTCCTCGGCACAGCAGAGGCCCAATGGACGGGCAATGGAGGGATTTTGCCTTACCATATCCGTGTCAGCCTGGGGTCCGGCCCCGACGACGAGATAACACAACTCGACCTCGACGACCGGGAACTCGAGGAACGTGTCCTGGCGCCCTACCGGGCGGGTCGTCCGATCTTCCTGTGCGGCCGGAACATCTTCCCGGAGATGATTGATCGGCTCCGTATCAACCGGACGGATCTCCCGGCGAAAAAACTGCTCTCGCTGGTACACGCCGACCCCGTCCGCAGACCCTACGCGGGAACAACCGCGGAGGAGGTCGTGGCCCGCTGGGGGCGGGACGTGACCGACGAGATGATCGCCTGGCCGGCGTCGCTCACGGTCGCTTCGGCCGGCACGGCCGCCCCGAGCACACCGCCCGCCCCGAGCACACCGCCCGCCCCGGCGGCCCTGGCCGGGGCGGGCGGGCCGGATCCGCGGGCCGTCTTCGTCGTGCACGGCCGCAACACCGCGGCGCGGGACGCGATGTTCGCCTTTCTCCGGGCGGTGGGCCTGCGGCCGCTCGAATGGAACGAAGCCGTGCGGGCGACGGGCCGCCCGACCCCGTACATCGGCGAGATACTCAACGAGGCGTTCGCGTTGGCACGGGCGATCGTGGTGCTGCTGACCCCGGACGACGACGCCCGTCTCGCCCCGGCGTTCTGGCGCCCGGACGAGCCTGCCCACGAAAGGGAGTACACCGGGCAGCCGCGCGCGAACGTCCTGTTCGAGGCCGGCATGGCGATGGCCATGGACGCGCGGCGCACCGTCCTCGTCGAAGTGGGGAAAGTGCGGCCCTTCAGCGACATCGGCGGCCGCCTCGTCCTGCGGTTGAGCAACGACAGCCAACGTCGTCAGGAACTGGCCCAGCGACTGGCCGCGGCCGGCTGCCCGACCGATCTCGGCGGCGTCGACTGGCATTCCGCCGGGGATTTCGAGGCAACCGTCGCACCCCGGCCACCGGCCGTGGGCGCCGTCCCGGTGACCTGAACCCCCGCAGCGGCCCGGACCGAGACGGAACGTCAGCCGGGGCGGGCCGGCGGAAACGACGTGCGGCCACGGTTACTCGGCTGTGTTCTCTCCCGGTGACGCTTCGGATGCCGGCCCGGCGATATCGGTGTGGGCTCATGACTGGATCGACATAATCTGTATGCTGATGTTCTGGTCAGCTCCGTCGGTGGTTTCGGCCGGTCAGGGGTGTCGCTTGTACGGGGGTGGGCTCTGCTCGACGAGCATCTGGCGCTGGGCGGCGCGGCCAGATGATCGTCGATCTTATGTTTCGATTGTCCTGCTGTTGATTGAACCGGGCTGTACGGGATTCCCGCGGCAGGCGCCGCGGGCGGAAGAACTTCTGTCTCCCGCCGGGATCTCCGGTCATCCGGTCGGAACTGTTCTGATCGACATCTCCGACGGTAGTGTGGGAAATGCAGAGCGTGACCTTGCTCTGCTGGCATCCCACGATTCAGCGGGCGGGCCGGCACGTCGGACCCGGTTGCCCGGCGCGGGTAAACACTGATTCCTTGGGGAACTCGATGACTACACCTGAACAACCGGACCGCGGCCAGTCGCCGGGTTACGGGGACCAGCCCGGTGCGACCGGTCCTGGCTACCAGCCGGCTCCGGGGTATCCGCCCGGCTACCAGGCCGGTCCCGAGTATCCGCCAGGCTCCGGTTACCCACCGGCTCCCGGGTATCCGCAGCCCGGCTACCAGGCTGGTCCCGAATACCCGCCGGGTCCCGAATACCCGCCGGGCTCCGGTTACCCACCGGCCCCGGGGTATCCGCCGGGTCCTGGTTACCAGGCCGGTCCCGGTTATCCACCGGCGCCTGGCTATCCCGTCCCGCAGGGCTACGGCCAGGGAGCGTACGACCCGTCGGCCCCGTTCGGGCGCCACCCGGTGACCGGTGAGCCGTACTCGGACAAACAGAAGCTGGTTGCCGGGCTCCTGCAGATTTTCCTGGGTGGAGTCGGGGCCGGGCGATGGTATCTGGGGAATACCGGTATCGCGCTTGCCCAGTTGTTCACCTGTGGTGGGCTCGGGATCTGGGCGCTGATCGATGGGATCATGATCCTCACCGGCAACGTCCGTGACAGTTATGGCCGCCCGCTCCGCGACTAGCGCGATGATCGCATACTGTCGCCGGGCTTTCCGGAAGCTTCGTGAGTGTTGTTCTTCCGGCGGCGCTGGGACGGCATCCAGGTCGCGGGAACCGTGGCGTCCGGACCGGGACGACGTCGGTGGTCACCGTACTGGGAGCCGTACGGGCAGGACTGCCGCCCGTCAGTGGCTGATGCTCAGCGCGCCGTTGTGCGTGCTGGGCGTCGGCTATCTTTTTGTCGCCGACCCGCATGATCCAGATGTGGTCATGCCGATGTGCCCGACAAAGCTTGTCACGGGGTTCGACTGCCCGGCGTGCGGAGGTCTTCGCCTGGTCCACGACCTGCTTCACGGCCAGGTACGGGCCGCGGTGCATGACAACCTTTTCGTGCTGCTCTGCAGCCCGCTGCTGATATATCTGCTCTGGCGGCAGGCGCGCGCGGCCGCTCTGGGTGAACGGGCGCGCGTTCCCGGACCGCTTGCCTACGGCCTGGCCGGCGCCGCGCTCGTCTGGATGGTTGTGCGTAACCTGCCCGGATGGCCGCTGACTCCGACGTCCACCTGACTCCTACGTCCACCTGAGCGGTGGTGACGTCCTGTGACAGCCCACCTTACCGATGCGCCATGAGGCGGCCATGGGGCAGGAGCGCCGGCTCATGATGTTCGGGCTCTCGCGGCGGCACAGGTGATCGACGATGTCATGCGCCCCGCGTCCTTCCGGGTGGATGGTTCGGATCGGCTCATGCTTTGAATATGCGAACCTTATTAGGATCGTAGCGTGCCACACGAACAGCGGACAGACGCGGCCGCACCCGGCCGGACACAACCGGCACCGCCGTCTCCGGACGGACCGGCCCCGCCGGAGACGGCGGTCTCGCCAACGGAACGGGACCTCGAGGTTCTGCGGTACGTGCCGCTGCTGGCGGCCTACTTCCAGCGGGCCCGTTCGGAGATGCCGCCCGCGCTCCAGGAGATCTTCAGCAGGCGCCGGCTCACCGCCCGCCACGGCGCGGTCCTGACCCAGTTGCTGACCGGGCAGCAGCTCAGCGTCACCGAGTTGGCGGGACGGCTGGGCGTGACGCTGTCGACTGCCAGTGAGCTCGTCGGCAACCTCAGCGACGCCGGCCTTGTCGAGCGTCAGGAGGACCCGGCTAATCGCCGCCGCACCCTGGTCTCCCTCCAGCAGGAGTACCGGCCGGCCGTTCTGTCGTTCATCGCTATCCGCGCGGCGCCACTCCTGCGCGCCATGGCGAGCCTCTCCCCCCGTGACCGCGCCGGCTTCGTCGCCGGCCTGGCCGCCTGGGGCCGCGAGGCGCAGCCCTGATCCACCGCCGGGCCGAGGCCCGGCGGCGTGGTCCCGTCGTCCCGGACGGGGCCGGTTTCGATATGCCCTCATGGACGAAGGCGGTGTCTTCGACACGGCTCCGGACGCCGACGACGAGGACTCCCTCAGCACTTCGATCACCCCTTCGTGGCCGCTCGCGGTGATCATGGGCCAGGCAGCGCCAACGGTACGACGGCAACGCCGTCACGCCTGCGGTAGGCATGCTCGCCCGCGTAGATGACGACAGCATCGATCAGGTCTTCTCCGATCCGGTCGTGAAGCCATCGGAGGTGCCTGGTGTCGGCGTCCTCGACCCGGTCGGCCAGCTTGACCTCGATCCCCACTACTCGGCCGTCCGCATGCTGGACTATCAGATCCACTTCGTGGTCGTTGTTGCGGGTGCGCAGGTGTCCCACCCGAGCCTCAGCAGCCTCGGCGTAGGTGTGGATGCTGAGCGCGGCAAGGTGCTCGAACAGCGCACCGAGGATCGTGCCCGCTGACAGCTCTGTGCTGCCCTGCTCGGCTCGCAGCAGCGAGGCGGTATCGAGTCCGAGCAGTCGTGCGGCCAGAGCGGGGCCGGCCAGATGGTGCCTGGGGGACTGGCCGAGCCGGTCCAGGTGGTTCCGGCTGGGGATCCACGGCGCTATCGCATCGAGCAGCCACAATGAGGACAGAGCGTCGCGATAAGCGAGCGTCGTCCCGCTGGCTGGCTTGTTCGCCAGCCCAGCGGTAGCCGCGTCGAGGATCAGTGACCGGGCGGCGAACCAGCGTCGACCGCACGGCGCACGTGGTCCCACATCTCGGGAAGGCGCTGCCACTCGTCCACCAGCACCGGCCCGGGCAGACGGGTCAGAATCGACGGGTCGGCGGCCACGATCTCACGCTGAGCGGGAAGACTGAGGTCGATGACCGATCCGGCACGCCGCATCGCGGTCGCGGTCTTGCCGACCCCCTTCGGCCCATGGATCGACAAGGCGCGAAGATGCGGCTGAAGCTCGTCCAGCGTGTTGTCGATGATTCGACGCCGATAGTCGATCACACGACTACTCTACCAATTGCACACCATCTAGTATCCCGATCGCATGGTCGAACCTGGCCCGCCCGGCTCGACCGTGCCCGATCCCGCGTTGCCGGGCGTCCGATCGGAGACCTTGCCGAGCCGTGGCCAGAAGCGAGCCGTGGCCAGAAGCGAGCCGTGGCCAGGAGCGAGCCGTGGCCAGGAGCGAGCCGTGGCCAGGAGCGAGCCGTGGCCAGGAGACGGCGAGATGCTCAGCGGAAGGCGAGGCGGTCGGGGCCGTCGATGCGGACGATCTCCCGGCCCAGCGGCAGCAGCGAGACCGGGATCAGTTTGAAGTTCGCGAGCCCCAGCGGGATACCGATGATCGTCAGGCACAGCAGCAGGCCGGTCGTCAGATGGCCGAGTGCCAGCCACCAGCCCGCGAACACGATCCACAGCAGGTTGCCGAGCAGCGACGGCGCGCCCGCGTCACGGTGGTCGACCACCCGGCGGCCGAACGGCCACAGGGCGAAGTTGGCGATGCGCAGCGAGGCGATCCCGAACGGAATAGTAATGATCAGGACGAAACAGATCAGTGCGGCGATGACATAGCCCAGTGCCATCCAGAACCCGCACAGCACCAGCCATATCAGGTTCAATATCAGACGCATACCTCCCATCCTCCTCCTTGAATCCGGGACCGCACGACCGAGCAGCGGACACTTCCGCCGCGGACGGACCGACGAAGGGACTGGAAAGCTCATGGCCGAGGCGGCCCCGTACCGCATCGAGATCCCGGACGCCGACCTGGACGACCTGCGTGACCGGCTCCGCCGGACCCGCTGGCCCGAGCGCGAGACCGTCTCCGACTGGTCCCAGGGCATCCCGTCGGAGTACCTGCGCGAGCTGTGCGCCTACTGGGAGCGGGAGTACGACTGGCGGGCGCTCGAGCGCAGGCTGAACGCGTTCAGCCAGCTCAGGGTGAACGTCGACGGGCTGGGCATCCACGTGCTGCACGTGACCTCGCCGCATCCCGGCGCGGTGCCGCTGGTGATGACGCACGGCTGGCCCGGGTCGGTCGTGGAGTTCCTGGACGTCATCGGGCCGCTGACCGACCCGGTCGCCCACGGCGGCTCGGCCGCCGACGCGTTCCACCTCGTCCTGCCATCCCTGCCGGGATACGGGTTCAGCGACAAGCCGACCGGCCCCGGCTGGGGGGTGCCACGGATCGCCGACGCGTGGGCGGGGCTGATGGCTACGCTCGGCTACGACCAGTACGTGGCGCAGGGCGGCGACTGGGGGGCGAGGGTGTCGGCGGAGCTTGCCAGCCGCCATCCGGACGCCGTGCTCGGCCTGCATCTGACCCTGCCATCGGTGGACGTCCGCGCGGCCACGGCGGAGCTGGGGGAACTCGACGAGCGGGACCAGGCCGCACTCGACGCGGGCCGGCGTTTCCGGGCGGCGGGGACGGGCTACTCGACCCAGCAGTCCACCCGCCCGCAGACCGTGGGGTACGGCCTGGTGGACTCCCCGGCCGCGCTCGCCGGCTGGATCGTGGAGAAGTTCCACGCCTGGACGGACTGCGACGGGCACCCGGAGAAGATCTTCACCCGGGACCAGCTGCTCGACAACGTGATGATGTACTGGCTGCCGGCGGCCGGCGCGTCCTCGGCCCGGCTGTACTGGGAGAGTTTCCGTAGCCGTCCGCAGGAGGCGGTGACCGTCCCGACCGGATGTTCGATCTTTCCGGGGGAGCCGGTCCGGCTGTCCCGCCGGCTGGTCGAGACCCGCTTCCGGGACCTTCGCTACTGGAACGAGCCGGCCCGCGGTGGCCACTTCGCCGCTTTCGAACAACCAGCCCTCTTCGTCGACGAACTCCGCACCTTCTTCCGCCTGCTACCGCTGCGGGTGGCTCGTGACGATGTACCTGACGGGCCGCGGTGAGCGCTGGCCGGCGTTCAGGTGTGGTAGGCGTCCCCGCGGTGGCGGATCGCGGTGACCTCGACGACATGCCTGGTGCCGTCGATGAGGTAGATGACCCGATAGGGCCCGCGTCGTGCCGACCGCAGTGGCGCGAACGGCGGGTCGAGGGGTTTGCCGACCAGGTGCGGGGCGTCGAGCAGAGGTCCGGTGACGAACTTGTGGGCGGCGGTCGCGACCTTTTCGGGCAGCGTTTCGGCGATGGCGCGGGCGGCGCCCCGGGCGATTCGTAGCCGGTATCGGCCTGCCGTCACCCGCCGCGACCGTGGCGGCGAAGGTAGCCGGCCAGTTCGTCCTCGTCGAGGACGTCACCGGTGTGGAGCTGAGCAAGCCCTTCCGTGACGGCCTGCATGAGCTCGCCGTCGGCGAGGACCGCGATGGTCTCCTGCATCGCCTCGTAGTCGTCGGTGGCGACCAGTACCGCCGCTGGGCGTCCGTTACGGGTGATCTCGAAACGTTCGTGGGTGGTCTGCGCAGCAGCGACAAGCTCGGACAGCCGAGCCCGGGCCTCGGCAAGGGGAAGCGTCGTCATGTACAGAATTCTGGCTCATCTGGGAGTACCTGACTGGGTGCACCATGTCAGCCGCCTGTGGTCCGGCCGGATGGCGGGAAGCCCTTATGGGTGACGAGCCGGTGATATAAGACTTGTCTCTATGGGTCGGGGGGAACCTGATAATGATCTCTTTGCCGTCGGCGGGCACGTGACCGCGCTCCTGGATCGACGTGTCGGCGTCGCTCCGCCGTGCCGGACGGTAGGCCGGGCACAGCCGCCGTGCCCGGTGCGCGGCATCCCCGCAGCCGTGGGACGTCCAGGCCCTCGGGGCCCGGAGCGTGGACATCCGCTCCGGGCCGGGCGCAACCGCTCTCCGAGAAAACTTCGTGCGGTCGAGTGGGGCGCGCGATCGGAGTGGCATGACTGAGAAGGACGACACGTCCGAGCCAGGCGGCCGGCCGGATCCGGCCGCGATCGTCACCCGGCAGGATTTCGCTCGGGAACTCACCTCGCTCAGGGAACGGGCCGGGCTCGGAGTGCGGGACGTGGCCAGGGCGGTTGGTATTCCGACCGGTACGCTCGGCGGCTATTTCAGTGGTCGGCATCTGCCAGCGCTGAAGCCACCCACACTGCTCCACGACATTCTACGTTCCTGTGGTGTGACCGACCCGGCCGAGATCAGCGAGTGGGCAGACGCCCTCAGCCGGGTCCGGCGGGCGCCGGGCAGACGGCCGGCCAGCGCTCCCGTCCCGTATCGCGGGCTGGCGAGCTTTCAGCCGGAGGACGCGGAATGGTTCTACGGCCGGGAGAAGCTGACCGAGGCGACGGTGGCACGGCTCACCGAACGGCCCGGCGGCGGCCTGTTCATGGTGGTGGGGCCGTCCGGGTCGGGAAAATCCTCGTTGCTGCGTGCCGGTGTCATCCCCGCCATCCGCGCCGGCAGCTCCGTGGCCGGGTCGGACCGATGGCCATGGATGCTTTTCACGCCCGGTGCGCGCCCGATCGATGACTTCGCCCGGAATCTGGCGTCCATGGCCGGGATGCCGGCGGAGGACGTGGCGGGCGTGACCGCCGATCTGCGGGGCGACCCGGGAGGCTGCCGGGATCTTCTCCGGCGGGCCCTTGCGGTGGCAGCCGGTGCCGGGTCCACGGACCGGAACGCGGATCCGCGGGCGCTCGTGGTCGTGGACCAGTTCGAGCAGATGTTCATCGAATGTACGGACCCCGAAGAACAGCGGATGTTCATCACCGCGTTGCAGGCGGCAGGCGTCGACACCGATCGTGGGGATGGCGAGAGCAATGGCGGTAGCGCGGGCCCGGCCGGCACCGGCGCGGCACCCCCGGCGCTCGTCGTGTTGGGCATGCGTGCCGACTTCTACGCGCATGCCATGCGTTTTCCCGTTCTGACCACGGCTCTGCAGGATTTTCAGATCGCTGTCGGAGCGATGTCGGAAACCGAACTTCGACGCGCTGTCCTCGAGCCCGCACGCAAGGCAAAGATCGACTGCGAGGAAGGCCTGGTCGAGCTTCTTCTTCGTGATCTTTCCCCCGCTTCCCCCGACGGTACCGCCGCACATGACTCCGGCACGCTTCCGCTGTTGTCGCACGCCCTGCTCTCCACCTGGCAGCGTGGGTCGAAGAATACGCTGAGAATTGCGGACTACCACGAAGTCGGTGGTATACGGGGTGCTATCGCCGATACCGCGGAAGAGGTCTACAGCTCATTTGACAGCACCTATCAGGGCATCGCGCGCCAGATCTTTCTACGGCTGGTCCACATTGACGACGGCACCGCGGATGTCCGCCGCCGCGTCCGGGCCGCCGAACTGCTCGACGACCGGGCCGGCAGCGACATCGTCGAGGAGGTGCAGGCGGTCCTCGACGGGTTCATCGGACGGCGGCTGCTCACCGTCGACGCGGACACCGTGGAGATCACTCACGAGGCGCTGCTGCACGAGTGGCCGCGGCTGCGGGACTGGCTGAACGCCGACCGGGCCGGTCGGCAGACACACCGTGAACTGACGATCGCCGCCTCGTCGTGGGCGGATCTCGACCGCGACTCCACGACCCTGCACCGAGGTACCCGGCTGGCTGTCGCCCGCGAATGGGCGGCCGATCCACGGCACCGCTCCTACCTCAATGTGTTGGAACGCGAATTTCTGGATGCGAGCGTTCAGCAGGAAGCGGAGGAGCAACGGGTTGAACGCCGCCGCACACGGCGGCTTTACCAGATGCTCGCCGCGCTGAGCGTACTGCTCGTTCTCGCCGGTGCGCTGGCCGGTTTCTCGCTCCAGCAACGGGCGGACGCCAAGAACCAGCGGGACCAGGCCATCTCCCGTGAGGTGGCCATCAAAGCGAACCGGATACGGGACAGCGACCCGGCCCTGGCCGCGCAGCTGTCCCTGGCCGCCTATCGGATCGCTCCCACCGCGCAGGCCCGCGCCAGCCTTCTGGACTCGTCCGCCACCGCCCCGGTGACCCGCATGCTCGGCTTTCCCGGAGTGATGCAGACAGCCGCGGTCACCGGCGACGGCAGGCTGATGGCGGCGGCGGGCGCCGACCGGACCATACGTCTGTGGAGCCTGGCCGACGTGGGCCGACCGGTTCCGCTCGGCGAACCGTTGAGCGGTCACACCGACACCGTCTTCTCGGTGGCGTTCAGCCCGGACGGGCGGACCCTGGCCTCCGGCGGCGCTGACCGGGCCGTGCGGCTGTGGGACGTGACCGACCCCGGCAGGCCGCTGTCGTTGGGCCCGTTGGCGGACGGAGGGCCCACGAACACGGTGTACTCGGTGGTGTTCAGTCCGGACGGGCGCACTCTCGCGGCCGGTGGCGCGGACAACGTGATCCGTCTCTGGGATGTCGGCGCCTCTGGGCGGCCGGCAATGCTCCTCACGATGCTGACCGGAATGGACGGATATGTGCAGTCGGTGGCGTTCAGCCCGGACGGGCGCATTCTTGCCGCGGGCAGCGCGGACAGGACGGTGCGGCTGTGGGACGTCGCCGATCCTCGTAGGCCGAATCCGCTCGGTGAGCCGTTGGCAGGACCGACGGGGACCGTGTTTTCGGTGGCGTTCAGCCCGGACGGGCACACGCTCGCGGCCGGCAGCGCGGACCGAAGTGTACGGATATGGGATGTCGGGAATCCCCGCGCTCCGGTGCTGTCGGGCCCGCCACTGACCGGTGCCGCCGGCTGGGTGAACGCGGTGGCGTTCAGCCCGGACGGGCGTTTCCTCGTCGCGGGCAGCTCGGACACCACGGTGAAGATCTGGGATTTCGCCAGCCGACGTCTCGTGGCCGTGCTGCATCATCCGGGACCGGTGACCGCGCTGACGTTCCTGACCGACCATCGCCTTGCGACGGCAGCCGCGGACGGTGTCGCACGGCTGTGGTCCGTCCCCGGCCCGGTGATCAGTAGTCTCGCCGACGTCATCAACGTGGGGTTCACTCCGGACGGCCGTTCGCTGGCTGTGGTCAGCAGCAACGCCGACAACTCCCTGGGGCTGTGGGACGTCGGTGACCGGGTCCGGCCGTCGTTGCATGGTCCGCCGGTGACCGGCCCGCCGGAGCCCAGCCGGTTCACAGGGTCGCTGGCGGTCGGGCCGGACGGGCGTACCGTCGCCGTCGGCGGCATGGACGGCACCGTGCACCGCTGGGACATCACCGACCCTCGGCATCCGGTGCGGCTCGACCCGCCACTGACCGGCCCTACCGGGAACTCCCAGTCCATCGCCTTCACTCCCGACGGACGTGTCCTCGCCGCCGGCGGCAACGATCACATGGTCTGGCTGTGGGACGTCAGCCAGCCCCGGAGTCCCCGTCATCTCGCCACGCTGACCGGCCCGGACAACTACGTGTTCTCGGTGGCGTTCAGCCCGGACGGGCGCACCCTCGCCGCCGGCAGCGTCGACCGGACCGTCCGGCTCTGGGACGTCACCGACCCTCGGCACCCGACCGTGCTGGGTGCGCCGCTGACCGGCCCGGACAGCTACGTGCTCTCGGTGGCGTTCAGCCCGGACGGACGTACCCTTGCCGCGGGCAGCGCCGACAGGACGGTCTGGTTGTGGGACGTGGCCAGGACTGATCGTCCCCGTCATCTCGCGACGCTCACCGGGCCGAGCAACTATGTGTACTCGGTGGCGTTCAGCCCGGACGGGCGAACCCTTGCCGCCGGCAGCTCGGACAAGAGCGTCTGGTTGTGGGACACCACCCGCCCCGGGCAGCCACGGCAACTGGCCACGCTGACCTCGTCGGCCGAGGCGATCTATTCGGTGTCCTTCAGCCCGGGCGGTGTGCTGGCCGCCGGCGGGGAGAACCATGCGGTCCGGCTGTGGGACACCGGCCTCGAGCGGGTGGCGGCGTCCATCTGCTCGACCGGCGGGGACCCGATCACGTCCGCCGAGTGGGAGCGGTACATCGAGGGGAAGCCCTACCGTCCGCCGTGCCGGAGGCGCTGATCCTGCTACTGATCATACTACTTGTAGTCGCTGAGACCGTACTCATAGCGATCGCGAGCGGGGTTGTCTGGACCGCGCAGCCTGTCCGGAGGCTCTCCCGTCCGACAATCATCACTATCTGATCTTTAGTACGTCCGTACGGACCTGTACGGGCATTCGCCGACCCCTTCCCGCGCCTCCCGAGCGGCTCTTCACTGGGTTCACACCCACCCAGCCTCACGGCCCGGCCGACGCCGGTGCCTCCTCGTGGCGGAAGAGCGATAGCCGGAAGGGGGACTCCCGATGGACTCCGAGTGAGCGGAACTTCATGGCAGGCCGTGCGGGCTGGGGCAGGTGGACCTGCGAAAATGGCTGACCGTCAGGATTCAGAGACGTCCTGTCGCTAGTTTTTTTGTTTGGAAGTAGTTTTTTGCCACCTGATGGTGTGTGCCTGGTTACTTTTGGGTGCCGAGCCGTCGAGGGTGGCAGCCAATCGCGGTCGACCGGTCGGTCGACGGGCCGGCCATCGCTGATTTTTTGGCTATTCGCCCGCCGGCTCTCATCCGGCTGGCCATTATTTGTCATTCTTTTGGCAACTCGACTTCCAGACGGGCAATCTGGCATCCGAGGCGCCGGCTCCATCCGGGGGAGTCCGACGGCCAATCTTGCGTTGTGTCCGTAGTCCTCTACTATTGCGGCGAACGTGAGGACGCGGCCGATGGGGGGCTGTACGGTATGGATGACGACCAGATGATCAAAGAGCTGTGCGAGATCCGCCGCGGCCGAGGTCTGCTGGCCGAGGACATCCACGCCCGTATAGGGCCGCGTCTTCGCTTGTCCTGCGACATTTCCGCGGGTGACCCGCCGTCGGTCGCGCGGCGGAAGCTGGTGCTCTGTCTCACCGAGCTGTGCGGCCGGCTCCCGTCCGATCTTCGCCTGGCCGTCCTCGCCACGCTGGCGCTGCACGAAGAGACAGATCAGAAGTTTCTGCACGAACGGATGGCGTGGCTGGCCAAGCAGTTCGGCGACTCCACCCGTACCGCACGCCGTCGCATGGACGAGGGTTTCCGGATGCTCGCCGAACAGATCACCGGCGCGGCTGACACTCCAGGCGGACGTCACAACGAGTACGTGCCGGACGGATGGTATGTCGAGTCCCTGAAATCGATGCTTCGTTTCGATCTCGAGGTTCCCCGGCTGACCGAGGAACGCCGGATCGTGGCGACCGTCGACGAACTGGACGAGATCATCGCCTCCCTGAGCGTCCGGCCCGGACCGGAACGCGGTGCAGCCGAACGTGAGATCCACGCGGAGATGGTCCATGGCGGTGAGATAATCGAGTGCCACCGCCCCGGGCCGGACTACGCCCGGTTCGTCATCCGCCTGCCCCGGCCGCTCAGGCTCGGCGAGCGCCACGAGTATGCGGTGCAGTTCACCGCATACCCACGGGAAGAGCTCCGGCCGTACTATCTCCTGACCCCGCTGCGCCGCTTCGACCGGTTCAGCCTCAAGGTCAGGTTCGGCGCCGGTCGGCTGCCCGGCAAGCTGTGGCGGCTGAACGGCGAGCATCCGAGAATAGCGGACGAGTTCACCCCGAACGACGACCTGCTGGAAGTCGACTCCATCGGCGAGGTCCAGACGGAGTTCTTCAGTCTCCGGCAGGGGCTGAGATACGGCGTGCAATGGTCCTTCTAGCAATGCCCCGCCGGCTGCCGGCCGTATGCACGGCCGGCATACCGCGGGCGGCTGGTACTGGTTCACCGTCGCGGCCACTCCCACCGGACGACCGGCCGGTGAGCCCCGGCTGGAGAAAGGCCGGCCGGCGGCAACACGCCGACGAGCATACTTCGCGGGCCCCGCAGCCGGCCGGATCCGGGGGCTGTCCCCCCGACCTGGCCCGCTCGCTGGCCATCCCGCCCCGTGCCGGTGTTGTTTTGGTGCGGTAAGCGGTTCACGAGGCCCACGGAGGAGAGGCCATGCACTGGGGAGCATACGAGGTGTTCTCGGTCCTGTCCGGGATCGTCTTCATAGGGATGGTTTTTCTGCCGACAGCACGGGGCCGGGACCGCCTGTCCTGCGCTGCCGGCGGTATCGCCTTCATTGGCTACGGCGTGTATGTGGCCGGTCAGGACTCCGGCACGTTCGTGTTCCCGTCCATCATATTCGTGCTGCCGTTCCTGGCGGTCGGCTACGTTCTTTTCTCCTTGTTCGACCGCGGTCGCCGGAATCCACCGCCGGGGCCACGGGCATAGCGGGCGGCGGCGCTGGCGGCAGTGCCGTGCTGGTCGTCCAGGAGGATGTCAGGAGCCTCATCAGGACCGGTCCGTACGCACCGCCGGCAACGAGAAGAAGCATTGTGTGAATCATGGAACACTGTGGGGGAACAGGCAGATGAGCAGTGCCCTGTGGGCGGGGCCCGAACAGGAACCGGACGCCTACCAGCTGATCGAGTCCCTCGGCGCCGGGGGCGAGGGGGACGTCTGGCGGGCGGTGCGACCGCTCTCGGAGGGGGGAGCGGGCAGCAGCGTCGTCGCCGTCAAGGACTTCGGGCCGGTCATCGGAGCGACACCGGATATCGAGCGTTCCTGGTCGCGGCACGTCTCGTTGCTGCAGGCGTTGAAGCATCCCGGGATCGTCCGCGTTTTCGGCGGCTTCCTCGGCGCGCCACGGCACTGGCAGGGAGACGTCCAGCCCGGCGTCGCGCCACACAGGTACCTGGTCATGGACTACGTCGAAGGAACCTCGCTCGGGCAGTGGCTTCTGACCCACGGCGACGCGGACCTGTCGACGCGTGTCCGCTTCGCCCGGCAGCTGGCCACGGCCCTCGACTACCTGCACAGCGGGAAGGACACCAACGGTGTTCCGGTAGCGCACGGTGACGTCAAGCCGGGCAACCTGCTCGTGCAGGACGACGGCAGCGTGATCCTGGTCGACTTCGGCCTGGCCAATCTCGCGGACGGCACGGCCCGGCTGGGCATGGGCAGCCCTGGCTATATCGCGCCGGAGCTGCTCGCGGCCGGGAACGCGGCGCGGCCGACGCCGGACAGCGACCGGTACGCGTTCGCGGCGACCGTCGTCTATCTGCTCACCGGCCAGCCGCCCGTGCACTATCCCGACGCTTCGGGCTGGCCACGCGACGTGGACCGGGCCGCGACCAGGGCCGCGCTCGCCGCCAGCCCGCTGCTGTGGAACGTGCCGTTCCTCGCGGACCTGGTGCTGGAAGGGCTCGCGCACGAGCCCGGTGACCGGCCACGGGAACTCGCTCGCTGGCTGTCCGGCGTGGGCTCGCAGACGATCACATCATCGTCACTGCCACCGGCGCCGACCTCCCCCGGGTTCGGGGCGGGACAACCGGACAGATCGACAGTGATCGTCCCCGGACCCGTCGGGCCTGGTGGGCCTGGTGGGCCTGGTGGGCCTGGTGGGCCTGGTGGGCCCTTCGGGCCTGGTGGGCCCGGGATCGTGCCCCCGCCACCCGTTGGCCGGAAGCCGCGGGTCAGGATGCGTGTCGTGGTCACCCTCGCGCTGGCCGCGACAATCATGCTCGTGGCGGGTGCCGCTGTCGCGCTGCCCCGGCTCAGGGACGCGGACAAGCCCGCGGCCGGGTCCGTCATATCCGGTAGGGGGCCGGGGCCCGCGTCGGTCTCCGCGGCTCCGCTGCCCCAGGCTTCCGCCAGCCCCAGCCCCAGCCCTACGCCGTCCGCGGCACCCACCGGCGGGCCGATGCCGTCGGTTGTCAACGTCACGCTTGTACAGGCCCGACAGGCACTGATCCAGAATGGCGTCCAGGTCGTCGTCAAGGAGAAGCTGGACCCCAGCGCGACCGACAACACGGTGCTGGTCCAGGATCCCCCGGCGGGAACCCGACTGGAAGCCGGGCAGCAGGTGACGCTGACCGTGGCACGCCAGCCCGCGCTGGTCTATCTCAGCGACGTGCGTGCCGTCGCCGGTGACCCCTCCACGGGCTCCAAAACCGTCAATGGGAAGACCTATCCGCATTCGCTGTACACGTGTACTCGCCGTTCGTCGAGTTTCGAGTTCGATCTCGGACGGCACTATCGGACGTTTCAGGCCACGGCAGGTATTGCCGATGACGCGTGGGACAGCTCGATAAGAATTCTGTACGAGGTGTTCGTGGACGGCTCGCCCGCCTATCGGAAGGATATCGGCTTCGGTGAATCCGTCCCCATCAGCCTCGATCTCACCGGAGTGCTCCGACTCAAACTCACGCAGACGTTCGTCAGCGGCAATAAGAACGGATCCTGTGATTACAATGTGTGGGGGGATGCCCGGCTGCTGGGGGTTCCGAGCGAGGTGCCCACCCCGACGCCGGGGACATGATGTCCGTCGAACCAAGGCATGATGGCCCGGCCGGCGGTGGTGCTCCTGCCCTGGCCGTGTTCTACCGCCGGGCCGCCGGTCTGAACCGGGAGACCGACCCTCGGGAGAACACCCTTCACGTCGACGACCGATGGGTCCTCACCGGCAGGCGGACCTTCGGTTTCGGCCGGGCTCCCGCCGGGGTCGACATCGCCGTGAAACTCGTGGACGACAGTGGCACGCAGGACCCGGCCGTCCCGCGTCTCGCGGGCCGGATCGCCGCACCCGACGGCCGATGGACGCTGACGAACCACGCCACCGGCAAGACCAAGATTTATCTGACCGCGCCCGGTCTCTATCGGGAGATCATCAAGGACAGTCCGGGCGAGGTCCTCGTCCGCACCTGGCAGATGGTCGCTATTCGCGCGTCCGGTGGTGATATCGAGCATCGGTTCACCCTTGTCATTGGTGGGCCCGGCGCGGGAGCGGGGGCCGTTCATGCCGCCAACATGGCGGGCCTCTGGGAAACCGGTGCCCCGACGACGTCCAGTGTCGGGGCACCGGCGTGGAGCCACGGGGACCGGCGGACCCTCGCCGCCTACTGCTATCCGGAACTGCACGGCCTGCCACCTCGTGTCCGGGAACGCGGCGCGCAGACGCTGCTCCTGCTCGACCGGGAGCTCACGGAAGCGTCGCGGAAATGGCTGGAGAAACAGCTCGGCCGGCTACGGAAGGACGCCTCCGCCCGCCTCGGCGTCGACCTCCAGGGCGAGCGCGGGACACCTGAGTTCATCGAGTACATCCTGGCGAACCGCGGGCTGCTGATGGATGCGCTCCGCGAACTCGACAGCCGGCCGACCCGGAAACTACAGCGGTAGCCGGCCATGCCCGGAACCGCTCCGGCCGCGGCTTCGATCCGTATCCACACCCGTAACCCGTGTGTCCCCGCCCACCTGTCCCGACCCTCGTCCGTCAAGGAGAAACATGAGCTATCCACCCGATCCCAACAGCCCGTACGGCGGGCAGCCAGAAGCACAGCCGGGTTATGGCCCACCGCAGGGGCCGTCGCCAGGATATGCACCACAGCCGGGCTATGCGCCGCAGGAGCCGCAGCCGGGCCATGGCTGGCCGCAGGGGCCGCCGCCCGGTTACGGCTACCCGTACAACCAGGGCTATCAGGGGCAGAACCCGCCCTACGGGTACGGCGCACCGGTGCGGACGGACTATGCGCACTGGGGCCTGCGGGTTCTGGGCGCCGTCGTGGACTGGCTGGTCTTCGGTCTGGTGCCCACGATCCTGTATTTCGTCGGCGCCGGCATGGCGGTGAGCAGTATCGCATCCTCGTACGACCCCTATGGTGATTACGACTCCTATGGCTCCTCCTCCTCTTCCGCCGGGAGCGCGCTGATAATCCTCGGATTTGTCGCCGGCATTGCCTCTTTTTTTCTCATGTCCTACTTCGAGGGCACCCGTGGCCAGACGCCGGGCAAGCGTGTCGCGAAGATCAAACTGATCCGGGAAGCCGATGGCCAGCCGCTCGGCTTCGGCCTGGCCATCGTCCGCCGCATCTGCCACTTCCTGGACGGCCTGCTGTTCTGCATCGGTTACCTGCTGCCCCTCTGGGACGAAAAAAAGCAGACCATCGCCGACAAGATCATAAAATCACTCGTCATCAGAACCGAATAACTTCGGCCCGGCAGTCACATGTGCATGCACCTGTGATCTTCCTGTCGCAGGTACCCGCCGTCGGTGGAAATAGGTGGTGATTCCTGTGTCGTGGACAGCGTGGTAGGGCATGTGAAATCGGAGGAGGGGCTGTGTCGATTGAATACACGCGCCTAAACAAGAAAATAGATTATACTCATCCGACGAGAGGGAAGAAGACGAGCGAACCTGCTCGTGCCGCTGTTCCGATCGTCGATCTCGACGCCGCACTGGCTGCCGGTTGTGGGACCAGCAGAATCTGGTCGAGGGCGAACGGCCCAGCTTCGCAGGCTGTCGGCTCGACCCTTGCGATCGTCGAACAGCCGCGATTCATCAGTGATGATCCGGACGACGGTATGACAGCCGTGATCGCAGAACGTGGCTACAGTGGTCGATCTGTTCTCGTCGGGACGGACGGCCGGTCCCTCACCCCCAGGAACTTCGTCGACTACGACGTTGCATACGCCGCAAACGGTTCCGTTGCGCTGGCTCGCAGGCACACGGCGGAAGCTCTCGGTATTCCGGCTGGTGGTGACTACATCCAAGCTCATATTCCCCATGTCGCTTTTGAAAATAGTTCGCCGTGGTCACGCGTGGCCCTGTTGTCCCGTGAACAGCCTTATACGGGACTCGCCGGAGCCAGCCCCCGACCTGAGCGAGCGATGTTCGAGACGTTCTCGGTAGCGATCACAGCTGATGGTTCACGGGCGGTGTTCCTGGAGTTTCGGCCGGCTGGCAGCCCCGACTGCGCGCTGTGGGAATACGATCTGACACACAGGACATGGCGCTGGGTCACTGGCAATCCTGCCGGCAGCCACTGGCAGGCGGCGCCGCTCGCGTACAGCCCGGACGGCACCTGGCTACTGGTCGGGAGCAACCCACCTGCTCTTGTGCGTCTCCCCGACGGCATGATTTTTCCGCTCGGTAAGGACGTGTTCGGTGTGCACATTGTCGACGCAGGATGGTGGCCGACGCGTCCCGGCCATCTGGTGGCTACGGGGCCTGGTCAGAAATCCGAAGCTGATGTGTTCGATGTTGATCTCGAACGGGGCCGTGCCAAGGAATTGTGCAGGATTCGGGGACAGCAGTCAAAAGTCAGCTTGCTTGTCGCAAGCCCTCGTGTGTCTGCTGATGGACGTTGGCTGGCTTTTCTTGCCCCGGTAGGTATGGATCCGACAGCTGACGCAGGCCGTGGGAGCGGGAAGCGTCCCTTCGTCGCGGATCTCGCCTCATCCGAATGTGAGCTTGTGTTGCCGGTACGATTTTCCTGCGGCGTCGAACGTTCCTGTGCGCGGGTCATCTGGGTCGACCAGACCGTGTCCGACGGTACATTTCAGCCTGCAGCGGCTCTGCAGGCGGGATCACGGCCTGCTTTTGGTAATCCTGTGCTCGCCGGATCGCAGGTCGAAATGTTTCGGAAGCAACATGCCTGCGCGGCTCAACTCATGTTCGATGCCATCAGTAAGTCCGGTACGGAGCCCATGCTGGTGACGGAGGAGATTCGCCGTTTCTGCGCCGGCGCGCTTGAGGCCGACCCGTCCTTCGCGGATACTCTCGAGGGTCCCGAGTCATGGACCTTTGTAATGTATGTCGGAACAGGTTCACCGCGCGATGACCGAGACGGCTGGCTGGCCCTCTCCTCCGACCTCGGGCGGCTGAGAGCGGGCGAGCCCATGGAGAGCGATATCAGCGGCAGGCTGCATGCGACAGTACCTGAGCCGCAAACGCCATCGGACACGAATTCATCTCGCAGAAGACCGCGACTGTGGAATCGTGACCGTTGATATAGACCAGTTTTTAGTGGCTCCGTCAGTTCTTCTCTTCAAATAGCTCTCAACCATGTCGTGAAGGAGATCTCGCTGTGAGATGGCAGGGTGACCGGACGGGTGTGCAGTGCAAGAAGTGCAAGAAGAAGGTCAAGATTGTTCGCTGCCCCAAGTGCAACGGCATCGGTGGAGGATGGACTACGCAGTGCAGCAGGTGCAACAGCAGCGGATACGTCTGTGAGAACTCGAACGATCAGTGGCATCAGTACAAGTAATCGTATCGCTCCTACTCGTGGTCGTCGGCAAAGCTGCGGGTAGGAGCGGCATGGATGGCGAAAAAGGAAGTGCTGGCTGAAACAGGGCGGTGGAGTCTGAATGCGATCCATGCACGTCAAGTTCTCGACTACGCTCACCGAGCGTGAATTCGGAGCGATCTTCAAGGGGCGTGGCGACGCAACGCAGGGCCTGACCGGGAGGATGGTTAAGCAGGGTTCGGCACATCAAGACCGATGGTGATGTTGCATTCGAGTATTTCACGCCACGAGACGACTCGCCTTTCAGCGTTCTCGATGACGACAAGCCGACCTTCACCGTTGGTGTGCACATCCCGACTTTCCTGGCTACCAACGGTGGATCGGCAACCCTGCACATGTACACCTGGGAGCGTGATGACAGGCGCGAGGTAGTCCTGTATTCACCTCATACGATCATGGGCGGAAGAAGTTCCCGTAACTACCTGGACAAGTTTCTCATGGAATTCCAGCACCATGATCCAGAAATTGCCTTCCAGCTCCAGGGGCAGAAACCTGATACTGATGCCGGTAGTGGGCCGCAGACGGTAGACGCCGACTTTCCTCCGCTTGACGGCGCGACTGTTCTTGTCCGAGGAGCGAATGTTCCACTGCCGGTCGTTCCGATACGGGTGGCGCTTCTCCGGAAAGGTGGAGCAAGCGACGATCTCGATGTCAGCGCTCTGCCGTGCGGATCCGACGCCCACGTGCTCGATCCGGAAGCAACTGTCTTCTACAACCAGCCGACTGGTGCCGCCGGAACCGTCCATATGTCCGGTCGGACGCAGCAGGCCGATGGTACCTGGACCGACAGCATTTTCGTTGATCTTCCTCGTGTTCCGGCATCGGTCGGCCAGGTGGTTTTTACGGCGAGCCTCGATTGTTCCGGCGCGACTGCTCTTGCCGCGGTTACTGATCTGCGTATCGCGGCAGTCGCGGATCGCGAGGTGCTCGCTGTCTTCCCGGTGACCGGGCTCAGTACAGAAAGCGCGATCGTCGCTGTCGAGGTCTACCGGCGCGCAAATGGCTGGCGTCTTCGCGGTGTCGGTCAGGGCTGGGCGGATGGTCTTGCCGGCCTGGCGCGCGACTACGGTATCGAAGTGGAATAAATGGAAAAATCCTGAGCACGAACCATCTCGATGGTCGTGGTATCCAACTGATCGTTACAGGGACTGCGCGGGGCGGTTCGTCAGGGTTATGCCGTGCGCGCTGTCGAGGCGGCGGGCAGGATCCGATCGGCCCACTCGCGGGCTGCGGCGGCCTCATGAGCTGGGACGGGGCCGAGTTCGGCCTCCAGTTCGCTGAGGTAGGCGTCCAGTTCGGCGATCTTGGCATGCCGGTCCAGTTCCTCGGCCAGTGCCGCCGAGGCGAGGCGGGAGATGCTCAGGCCGGCGGCTCGGGCGGACTCCATCAGTTCATCGGAGACGGTAATGTTCACTCTTGCCATGCGCATAATATGCACACTCGGCGTGGGGTACCGAGTGGTTGCCCTGTGCTCCGTCCTGACGATGGAGCAGCTCGACGGCTCTAGTAAACGGTGACTCGGCCGCCGGAGGTGCCGGCGGTGAAGATGGCCAGGCAGCGGCCGCTCGAGTTGGCGACGAGCCACAGGTGGTTGACGTAGGTGTTGCTCGAATAGGAGTTTCCCGGTGTCAGGAACGAGGCCGCGGCCATTCGGGAGCCGTTGAAGTCGAGCCAGTAGATCTGCACGGTTTCCGGGCTCTGGTTGCTGAACGTGGCCAGGACGCCGTCCGTGGTGCGGGCGGAGACCAGGCGTCCCTCGTCCGCGCACGAGTACCGGGTGAGGTTCCCGGTGAAGCTGAACGTGTGGGCGGCCGGCGGCTGGTTGGCCGCTGGCTGGGTGGCTGGCGGTTGAGCGGCCGGCGGCTGGCTGGCGGGCGGTGGCGCGTTGTTGCCCGGGGAGTCACGGTTGGTCTCCGCAGCGGGCGCCGCCGCCGCGGGCC
>NZ_CAKKTM010000028.1 GCF_920888515.1 Protofrankia sp. CiP1_Cm_nod1
GGCGGGAGCGGGCCGTGGGGCGGCACCGCGGGGCCGCCCGGCGCCGTCGCCCGGGCCGCCCGGCTGCCCTGGCCCGCCGGGTCTCCCTGGCGGCCCAGGCCCTCCTGGGCCTCCTGGGCCGTTGCCTCCTGAGCTGCCTCCTGGGCCGTTGCCTCCTGGGCCGTCGCCACGTCCATGTCGGCTCCCTCTCGCGATTCTTCGGTGCCCACCGTCACAGGCCGTCGCCGACTGCCTGCTCCGACCACGGGCCGCGCCGACGGATGCCGCCGGCGCCGGCCGGGCATTTGCCGAACACGCCGGACCGTCCGCTGGGACCGTATTCCAGCATGTTCGGCCGGCGCTTCGGTGAACGGCGAGTTTACATTTCAGGGCGAAAGAAAGATGTCCCTGGCGGCGGCCGGGACGCGGCTGGCCCGGCTATTGTGACGCCGAATGAAACAATTGGTTTCGCTGATGGAGGCCAGGGCTGTGAAGGAGTCGTCCGGTGCGGTGTTGCCAAGCCCGCCGAATGCGGTTACCGTGCTGTCTCCAGCAGGGGAGGCGCGGAGGCTGGCGACACATTTTCTTCAGCCATCGAATCATCGAAATCCTGGTTGACACCGGCCTGGGCCTGGCTCCACGATATCCTTCGCAAGGCATTCGGAGCGCCGGCTCACATCGTCGGCTCGCATTGTCGGCCCACCTGGCTGGTGGCGGCTTGTCCACGGTGTGTGGACAAGCCGCGGGAAAGATTTCGGCGCAGCCGGTCCACGCCGGCCGGAAATACGTGACGGTGAACATCTGATGGCCACGGGAGGCGTGATGGACGACGGCACGGTGCTTCCGACGCCGGCCAGGCAGCCACACGCCGATCCCGCGCTCCCCCTGGTCGGCGAAGATTCCCGGGGGCCGCAGCCCGGCCGGCCGTCACACCCGCGGGCGGCCGAGGACGGCCGCGGCCACGCGGTCGTCCTCGGCGCCGGCATCGCCGGGCTGCTGGCCGCCCGGGTGCTCTCGGAGACCTTCGAGCGGGTCACGGTACTCGAACGGGACGTGCTCCTCGACGGTGATCCCCACGGCGACTCCCGCCGTGGTGTGCCCCAGGGCCGGCACCTGCACGGGCTGCTCGACCGCGGACGCCGGCTCATGGAGGAGCTGTTCCCCGGCCTGACCACGGAACTCACGCGGCGGGGCGCGTCCACGATCGAGACGCTGGTGGGCTCCCGCTGGTATCTGCGGGGGCTGCGGGTCCGCTCGGCCCCGACCGGGCTGACCTCGGTGCTCGCCAGCAGGGGGCTGCTGGAGGACGTCCTGCGGGCGAGGCTGCGGGCGGTCCCCGGCGTGCGGTTCGTCCAGCGGACGTCGGCGACCGGGCTGGTCACCGCGCCGGAGGCGCCCGGCCGGATCATCGGGGTGCGTGTCGTCCAGCAGCCCCGTACCGCCGGTGCCGGGAGCGGCGCTGATGCCGGTGCTGATGCCGGCGCCGCTACCGGCACCGGACTCATCCGCGCGGATCTTGTGGTGGACGCGACCGGCCGTGCCTCCCGCGGCCCGGACTGGCTGGCCGCCCTGGGACTGCCCGGCCCGGCCGAGCGGCGGACCGGCGTCGATCTCGGATACGCGTCGCGTTTCTACCGGTACCGCCCCGAGCATCTCGACGGCCAGCGTTCGGTCATAGTCTCGACCATGCCCGGATTCCGTGGCGGCGGCGCCGTCGCGCTGGAGGGCGGCCGCTGGCATGTCACGCTCACCGGAATGCTCGGCGACCACCCGCCGACGGATCCCGAGGGATTCGAAGCGTTCGCCCGGACCCTGCCCGTACCCGACATCTACGACCTGGTCACGTCGACCGAGGCGCTGAGCGACCCGGTGCCCCACCGTTTCACCAGTTCACTGCGGCGATACTACGAGCGGGTGCAGAACCCGCCGGCCGGATTCCTCGCCATCGGTGACGCGATATGCAGCTTCAACCCGCTCTACGCCCAGGGAATGACCGTGGCGGCCCAGCACGCGTGGGCGCTGCGGGACTGCCTGCGGGCCGGCGGCCCGGACCTGCCGGCCCGTTTCTACCGGCAGGCCGGCCGCCTCGTGGACGTCGCGTGGGACATGGCCAACGGGGCCGACCTGCGCTATCCCGGCGTCCAGGGGCGGCGCGGCCCGCGCGAGCGGCTGGTGGGCCCGTACGCGGAACGGGTGCAGGTCGCCGCGCACCGGGACGCCACGGTGGCGCGCGCCCTGATGAAGACGCTGAACCTGGTGGACGCCCCGACCGCCCTGCTGCGCCCGGCCGTGGCCGCCGGCGTCCTGCGCTTCGGCTGGTCACACCCGACCACCCCGCGGAAGGCGCCCACGGCTGGGACACGGAACACCGCAGGGACGGGCCTTCCCGGCCAGAGTTCCTGAACGCCAGCGACACGGGAAGCGGTCAGCCGCTCGTCGGCGGTGCTCCCGGGCTCCCACGCTCCCGCGGACGGTCATCCATCGCCACGCGTGATCGTTCGCTCGCTGGGGCCGCCCCACCGCGGTCGTCCGTCCTGGTCGTGCGCACCGGCCGGCCGTCAGGCCCGGCCCGGCCGGGTTCAGGACAGCCGGACGGGCAGGGCCGCGAGGCTGCGTACGGTCAGGTGCGGCCGGTAGGGCGGCGGGTCCGCGGCCAGGGTGAGCCCCGGGGCACGCTGGACGAGCGCCCGCAGGGCGATCCGTGCCTCCAGCCGGGCGAGCGGCGCGCCGAGGCAGTAGTGGATGCCCAGCCCGAAACCGAGGTGCCGGTGCGCGGGAGCGGCGCCGGCGTAGCGGGTGATGTCGAAACGGTCCGGATCCGTGAAGACGTCCGGGTCCCGCTGGGCCGCCGCGCTCAGGATGATGATGATCTCGCCCTGGGGGAAGGGGTGCCCGGAGATCTCGGTGTCCCGCAGGGCGAGCCGGCCGATGAGCTGGATGGGCGGGTCGTAGCGCAACGTCTCGTCGATGATGGAGGGTATGAGGCTGGGATCCGCACGTAGCAGGGCGAGCTGGTCGGGGTTGCGCAGCAGCGCCAAGACGGCGTTGCCGATCAGGTTGACCGTCGTCTCGTAGCCGGCGACCAGCAGCAGGGCGCACAGCTCCAGCAGCTCGCTCTCGCTGAGCACGTCGCCCTGGTCCCGCACCGCCACCAGCTCGCTGAGCAGGTCCTCGGCCGGGCGGGCCCGGCGCCGCGCGATCAGCTCGGTGAAGTAGGCGTCGAACTCGCGGGAGGACGTCCGGCGCCGGGCCAGCTCGTCGGGGGTGAGCAGGTAGTCCGGGTCGATGCCGCGGGTGAGGTCGTTGGCCCAGCCGCGGAAGGTCTGCTCGTCCCGCGCCGGCACGCCCAGCAGGTCGCAGATGACGCGCAGCGGGAGCGGGCGGGCCAGCGCGCCGATCAGGTCGATCTCGCCTTCCCGCTCGAGCGCGGCGTCGATCAGCGTGTCGACCAGGGAGGTGACCCGGGGCTGGAAGGCGGCGACCATCCGGGGTGTGAAGGCCTTGCTGACCAGCCCGCGCAGCCGGGTATGGCTGGGCGGGTTCATCCGCAGGAAGGACCGCAGCCCGCCGTCCAGCGCCTCGGCGCGACGCCACGCGTTGGTCCCGGACTCGCCGCGTCCCCAGGCTGTTTCCGACAGGGCGGTCAAGCAGTCGGGGTAACGCGTCAGCACAGTGGCCTGGAGATCTCCCAGCGGGATGCGGTAGAAGGGATCCGCCGCGCGCAGGGCGCGGTAGCCCGGGTAGGGGTCGGCGCGGCGAGCCGGGTCGAAGGCGCCGAACGCCAGCGGCGCGGCGGCGGGAGTGTCCGATGCCGAGGCGGAACTCATGACCGGGTCCTCTCCTTGTCGTGCTCGTCCCAGCGGCCGGAGATGACAGCCGCCAGCCCGCCGGGGCCGCCCGCACCATGCCTTCCGCGATGCACCCGGTGCCTTCACCCGGTGCCTTCGCGCGGGCCGGTGGCGTCTGCCGGTCAGAAGAAGAATGCCGGGACGGTATTACCCGCCGATGAATCGGCGCTGAACCAGTGCCGGCGGGAACCGCACGAACCGGTGAGCCGGGGTGCTGGCATGTCGTCACTGAAACGTCGGCAGCCAGCCGGAATGACGTAACTGGAGAACGGGAAAAATACGAGAAGAATGGCTGGACGGATGCTGGCCGGCTGCCGTGGACGCAGGCCCGCGCCGAGCGGGCGGGGCCCGGCGGACCGGCCGCTCGCGGGCCGGAACGC
>NZ_CAKKTM010000029.1 GCF_920888515.1 Protofrankia sp. CiP1_Cm_nod1
CGGCGGGCATGCGGCAGCCCGGGCGCGCGACCGCGCGACCGCGCGGCGCCGGTGCGCCCAGGGCTGACGGGAGCCGGGGAAGGTCAGTTCGGGCCGGGGGCTGCGTGCTCGCTCATCCAGGTCAGGTCCGGCACCCGGACCCGCAGCCGGTGCGCTATCTCCTCGACGGCCAAGCCCCGGCCGATCGCCTCGCGGATCGCCAGACCACGGACGGCACGCAGCCGCAGCCGCTGAGGATGGTCGTTCCAGAGCAGATCGTGAGCGACCGCTGCGCGCTCGACCGGGTCGGAGATCGCGATAATTTCGTCGAAGAGCAGCACAACGCCCATGGTCCTGCGATCGTGACCATCCAGCAAGAGCGCGCCGTGCCCGGATGGGCGCGGCCGTCCGAGGAGCTACCCTCGCCCGGCCCGGGCACGCCGGCTGTGTCCGGCCCGGGCACGCCGGCCTTGCCCGGCCCGGACACGACGGGCCGGGAGCGGGACGCGCCGGAGCTGTTCCGGGTCGGGCCGCCCGGCCCGCGTGATCCGCAGCGGCCGTTCGGCCACGGCCGCGGTGAGCTCCAGGAGCGGCCCGACCGTGGCCGGGCAGTCGATGAGGTGGGACTGCGGGTGCGCGGCCAGCCTCCGTCGGGCCAACGTCAGCCACAGGCGTTGGACGAGCCGTCCGAACTCCACCTCGCCAGACCTCGCCAGCCGGGCCGGTGCCTGCCGGGACCAGCAGCACCAGCACCGGACCGCCGTCCCGGGACGCCCTGGCCTGCCGCTGGGCCACCGTGTCGCGCAGACCGTGACGGCGTGGCTCCGGCTGCTCAGCCGGGACCATCGCGGTCGTGGCCGGTCTCCGGTGGCCGGGGCACCGGCCGCTCCTGGCCACCGGACGGCCGGGTGAGCGTCGGGACAGGGGCAAAACGGATGATCAGAAGGGCGGCCAGAACGCCGATCAGGGCATCGAGCAGGACGCCGGGGATGACGGCAGGGCCGCTGACGAGGGTGAAGAGCCCGACCGCCACCATCCCGCAGGCCAGGAAGGTGGCGACGGCCACGACGAGGACGAGCACGGCGGCACTGATGACCCGTCCGCCGTGGGAGAGGCCGCCGATGACGGCGTGCCCCACAGCGGCCCCGGCCGTTCGAGCCGTTCCAGGCATCCTGTTCGTCCCGGGTATCCCAGCCGTTCCGGCCCGCTCGGCGGCGGCTGTCGCGCGCGGGGCGTGCGGCGCCGTGGCCGCCGGGGCGTCCGCCAGCGCTGGCCCGGTGTGGCGGGCGGCACTCATCCGGCGTCCACCAGCTGGGATGGCACGGCGGCGTGCAGCTCGCTCGTGAGCGTCTCGACGGTCCATGCGATCTGTTCGGGGGTGTGCTCGCTGGTGATGAAGAAACGCAGCCGGGACAGGCGTTCCTCGACCGCCGGATACATGATCGGGTTGACGCTGATCCCGCGTTCGAACAGCGTGTTGGCCAGCTGGACGCTGCGTATCGAGCCGCCGACGATGCACGGGATGACCGGGGTCCCGGCGCTCGTCCCGGTGTTCACGCCGGCCTCGCGGGCCAGGCGCAGGAACAGGGCCGAGTTGTCGCGCAGCCGGGCCAGCCGGGCCGGCTCCCCCCGCATGACCCGCAGCGCGGCCAGCGCCGCGGCCGTGTTCGGGGGTGTCAGGCCGGCGCTGTAGACGAAGCCCGGCAGCGTGTAGCGCAGGTAGTCCACCAGGGCCCGGCGGCCGGCGACATACCCGCCGCAGCTGGCCAGCGACTTCGACAGGGTGCCCATCCACACGTCGACACCGCCGCGGTCCACGTCGAAGTGCTCGCCCGCCCCACCGCCGGCCGCGCCGATCACGCCGATGCTGTGCGCCTCGTCGACCATCAGCAGTGCGCCGTGGCGGTTGCGCACCTTGATCAGCTCGGGCAGGTCCGCGATGTCGCCGTCCATGCTGTAGACGCCCTCGACGACGATCAGGACCCGGCGGAAGCGGTGGCGCACCTGTGCGAGCAGCCTGTCGAGGGCCGCCGGGTCGTTGTGCGGGAACGGCCGGCGGGTCGCTCCGGACAGCCGGGCCCCCTGCAGGATGCTGTCGTGGGCCAGCGCGTCATGGACGATCAGGTCGCCGGGCCCGACGAGGTGGCCGATCGTCGTGACGTTGGTGGCGTGCCCGCTGACCAGGACGACGCAGTCCTCCACGCCGATCAGGGTGGCGAGCTCCGCCTCCAGCTCGCGGTGCGGCGGCCGGTCGCCGGAGAGGATGCGGGCGGCCGAGACGGAGGATCCGTACCGGTCCACCGATTCGCTGACCGCCGCGTTGACCTCCGGATGCCCGGACAGGCCCAGGTAGTTGTAGGTCGAGAAGCTCACCAGCTCCCGGCCGGCCACGACCGTACGGTCGCGGGCGTTCCCCTCGTGCAGCAGGAAGTACGGGCTGTGCAGGCCGAGCTGGTCGCTGAGCTCAAGGCGCTTGCGCAGCGCCACCACTTCGGGGAAGGCCGTGACGTCGGTGGCGGCGCTGTCGGGGCGCGGGTGCTCCCGGTGGCGGCCGTTGCCGTTGCCGTTGCCGTTGCCGACGGTGTCGAACAGCCCGTTCCCCGTGCCCTGTGGGTACAGCTGGGTGGCGAAGCCGTTGGAGTCCCGCGTCCGCGCGTCGATACCCGCTCCGATACCCGCTCCGAGGCCGATCCCGGTATCCGCTCCGGCACCGGCCTCCACGCTGGCCTCGATGCCGGCCTGACCAGGGCCGGCCGCTTCGGGCGCATCCCGGGCCGTCGGGCCGGCCGCCGCCGGGAGAAGGCCCGCGGAGCCGGCTCGCCGGGCCAGTACGGCTACCAGATCACCGACCGTGGTGATCTCGGCGATGTCCTCGGTGCGCACGGTCAGGCCCGGCCAGCGGCGTCCCAGCGCGTTCACCAGGTCGGTCATCATGATCGAGTCGAAGCCCAGATCCCCCACGAAGGCGTGCTTCTCGTGGATGTGGCTCTCCGGATAGGCGCTCAGCCCGGAGATGCTCTCGATCACCTGTGCCCGCAGCACGTCCCGGCCGCGGGCAGGTATGACCGCCCCCGCGGCGGACGTCGCGGTATGCGCCGCGGCCGCCGCGTTCCCGAGCGGGTCGTGTCCGCCCGGCGTAACGAGCGGCCAGGTGCCGCCCGCCGCCGCTGGCACGTCAGGCGCCGGCTGTCGCGGTATGGCCGCCCCGGAGATGCCGGCGCCGATCCGTGGCGCTCCGGCTGCCGGATCGGACGACGCCGGATCGGACGACGCCGGATCGGACGACGCCGGATCGGACGACGCCGGATCGGACGACGCCGGATCGGACGACGCCGGATCGGACGACGCCGGATCGGACAGAGCCCGGAGCAGGTCGAGCTGCTTGTCGAGAAGTCTGATGACGTTGTCCATATGTGACTCCGGAGAGTAAGTGATCATATTGGCCGCGCGGGGGACGGGCAGCGGAGCCTCGCCCCGAGGCCCCGCGACAGCCCGCTTCCCACCGGGGGCGGGCGGGTGGGCCGTGGCAAGGTTTCCGGCACCGCCGGCACGCTTCGGGGCGGCGGCCGACGTCATCCGGACGGGCCCGGTGCCGGTGGAGCCGTCGCTCACGGTCCCGCCGCTTGTGGCTCCGTTGTTCATGGCCCTGCCGGTTACGGCCCTGCCGGTTACGGCCTGGCCGTCCGCTGTGGACGCAGCCGGCCTGGTGCCGTGCTGTCCGGGCACGGCGTCCGGCCCGGTGCCGCGTCCGGCCGGGGTGATGGCCGGCCCGCTGTCCGGCCCGGCCGGCGAGCCAGGCCGGGCCGGCCTGCCGGCGGCATTGATACGTACCGAGTAGGCGCTGGTGACCAGCGGCGAGGGAGGCAGGGCCACCAGCTCCCGCTCGCCGGGGCCGAACAGCGGCAGGACGTCGAGCGGGACGCCCAGGCAGGCCAGCTGGCCGAGGCCGGCGAGCAGCGTGCGGCCGTCGTCGGGCCGGCCCGCGGCCAGGGCCACGTACCTGGCCTGGACCGATCCGGCCAGGGAACGGTGCGCCATGGACAGCAGCGAGTCGCCACCGAACGCCTGGACGAAGATCCGTGCACCCGCCGCGGCCGCGTCACGGACCGCGTCCATGAAGCGCACCGGAGCCGAGCAGTGCCGTGCCCACAGCGTCCGCAGCTCCCGCGGGTCGTCGCACCGTTGCCCGCTGACCGAGGAGGCGATGACCGCCCGCGGGGCCCGGATGGGCAGGGCCGCCAGCGTGTCCGCCATCCGGGCGTCCGCCTCGGCCACCAGGGGGGAGTGGAAGGCGTGCGAGACCCGCAGCTGTCTGGTCGTGACGCCCTCGGCGGCACCGCGTTCGCGGAGCCGTTCCAGCGCGCTCAGCCAGCCGCTGGCGACGAGCTGCGAGGGATGGTTGACGCAGCCGAGCCACACCCCGTCGATGCCGGCGGCGAGCCGGTGGAACATTGCCTCGTCGGTGTGGAGCGCGAGCATGCCGCCGCGCCACGCGGGCTGCGCGCCGGCGACGGCCGCGCCCCGTTCGGCCAGGAAGCGCAGGGCGTCGGCCGGTTCCACGGCGCCCGCGGCCACCGCCGCCGGCAGTTCCCCGACGCTGTGGCCGATGCAGACGTCCGCCCGCAGCCCGCAGCGCGCCAGCAGCTCGCCGACCGCGATGCCCAGCGCCCCGAGCACGGGCTGGCAGATCTCGGTCGCGGTCAGGGCTGTCTCTGCTGTCTCGGCCGCCTCCGTCGTCTCGGCTGCCCGCTGACCGGCGTCCGGACGCGCGTCCCACACGAGCTCGGCCAGGCGGCGGCCGAGCAACGGGCGCAGGACCTCGTCCGACGCGTCGGCCGGCGCGGCGAAGCCGGCGAACCGTTCGTACAGGTCGGCGAGCATGCCCGGCCGTTGGATGCCCTGCCCGGGGAACATCAGGGCGGTCCGGCGGTCCGCCTCGGGCAGTGGGGCGGACACGGCGTAGCCGCCGCCCGGCAGCTCGCCGAGGCGGCCGGCCCGCAGCCGGGCCGTGGCCTCGGTGAGCCGCTGGCACACCTGGGCGCGGGATGTCGCGACCAGGCTCAGCCGGGCCGGGAGCAGCTCACGGGTGGCGAGGGTGTGGGAGAGCGCGGCCGGTGTGATCGTCGGGTCGGCCTCCACCGTGTCCCGGACGGCCTCGGCGTGGCTGGCGAGCAGCTCCACCGAGCCCGCGGACAGCAGCAGCAGCCATGGCCGCCCCGGCGGGGAGTCCGGCGCTGCCTGGCAGTCCGCCCGGCTGTCCGCCCGGCCGTCCGCCCGGCGTCGCGCCCGTTCCATGATCACGTGCACGTTGGTGCCGCCGAAGCCGAACGAGCTGATCGCGCCCCGCCGGGGCCGCTCCTCGGTGTCGGTCCACACCCGGGGCTCGGTCGGGACGCGCAGCCCGGCCTCGGCCAGCGGCAGGGCCGGGTCGGGCCGGATCTCCGGCTGCGGCGGGACGATCCCGTGGTGCAGCGCGAGCGCCATCTTCACCAGGCTCGCCGCCCCGGCCGCCGCCAGGGTGTGGCCGATGAGGGCCTTGGCCGAGAGCAGGTCGCACGGCCCGGCCGTGGGGTCTTCCGCGCGCAGGTCCCGCAGCGCGGTGGTCTCGGTCCGGTCACCGACGGTGGTTCCCGTGCCGTGGGCCTCGATCACGCTTACCGTGCCCGGGGCCACACCGGCGTCGGCGTAGGCGGCCCGCAGCGCGGCAAGCTGCCCATGGGCGCTCGGCGTCATCGGGCCGGCGGCGCGGCCGTCGTTGGTGATGCCGATGCCGCGGATCACCGCGTACACCCGGTCACCGTCGGCCAGCGCGTCCGCGAGGGGACGCAGGACGGCGACCCCGCCGCCCTCGCCGAGGACGAACCCGTCGGCGCGCTCGTCGAAGGGACGGCACACCCCGCTCGGCGAGAGCGCACCCACCCGGGAGAAGGAGATCAGCGCGTCCGGGGCCAGGTTGAGGAAGACCCCGCCGACCAGGGCGACCCGGCACACCCCGGTGCGCAGCGCGAGGACCGCTTCATGCAGCGCCACCAGCACGGACGAGCAGGCGGAGTCGATGGCGAACGCGGGGCCGCCGAGGTCGAACACACTGCTGATCGTTCCGGCCGCCATGTTGGGCAGGCAGCCCGCCAGGGTGTACGCGTGCGGTGCGGCGATGCCGGCGTCCGCGGCCCGCTCGGCCGCGGCGAGCAGGTCCGGGTCGGCCTCGCCGCCGTGCAGCGAGCCGTCCGCGAGCAGGCTCGCCCGTATCCGGGCGCCGGCCAGCTCCCGGTAGTCGGACTGGCTGATGCCCATGTAGACGCCGGTGTGTGCCCGGTCGAACGGGCGGCGTTCCAGGCCGGCGTCCTGCAGCGCCTCACGGGCGAGGTCGACCAGTAGCCGCTGCTGCGGGTCCATCGCCCGGGCGCGCAGCGGTGGGATCCGGTAGTGCGCCGCCGCGAACCGGTCGACGTCGTCGACGAAGGCGACCCGGTCGGTATAGGCCCGATGCGGATTTCGTGGATTCAGCGGGTCGTAGAAGGTCCGGTGAATCCATCGGCTGTCCGGCACCTCGTGGAACTGTGGCCCCGCTGTCTGGAGCAGGCGCCAGAATTCGCCGAGGTCGGCCGCGCCCGGAAAACGAGCCGAAAGCCCGACTATCGCGACGTCCGTCACAGGCGATCCCCCCGATTGTCGATTGGCGCAAGATAATTGTCTGGATGTTGTGGCGCGGTCCGGGAACGGTCGCGGACAGCGGCCACGGAGGTCCTGTCGGGCATGTTTGTTCATGAGCCGCCGCCGTTTACCGGCGGTCCTCTCCGGTGGTGTCCTCGCGGGCCATCCGCCGTTTTCGTACGCCAGTGTGTATTTGCTTGGTATCTCGGTGTCGTTATGTTCTCGTATGCTGCCGGCAGTACGTTCTGGCCAGTTTCCTGGTCGGTATTCTGACCGGCCCGGGGACGATCTCGCCGCATCTCGCCCGGCGGGCGGTGGCATGCCGGGTAACGTCGTTTTTCCACCTCTCGTCCCGGCGCGTCGCGTTCAGCTCCGCGGGCCCTGGTCGGAGAGTCCCGCGCACGCCGGCTGGAACAGTCTTTACTTTGTATCGCTCCTGGAAGACGGTCGAGGGATTGTGGTTCGGCCGGCGGGTCGTCCACGGCGGCTGGCCGGGCTGATATGCCGGCCGGGTGGACATGAATGTGTGCACATCACATCTTGTCGTCGTCGTCGGCGGCGGCGTCGACGTTCTCCGGCGCCGCGCCGGTGGGCGGCGCGCGGGCGCGACGGCTCGTCCGGAAGGCCCGGACGGCCCGCCACCCCGGCCGCGGGGAGCCCGCCGCGCCCTGGTCAAGTAGCCGTCCGCCCACGTGGCCGGGGCCGAGATACCGTTTGCTGAGGTACCTGCGTACTTGTACGGTGCCCGCCCGCGGGGCCCACGCCAAGATGGAGCTGTAGGCGTCGTAGGTGCCCCTGGGCGACTTCCGTGCTTCCCGTCCACGGGCGGTTCCTCGGACAGGTCGTGTATATGGCGCATCGGACGCCGCTCGCGTAGCGGGCCGAAGGTGGCGTGGTCGTGTTTTCCGCGCTGCCGGCGGCTCGGCCGCACGGGCCGCCAGGAGGCGTGAAGCGCGCCGTCTGATCGTTCTGGACCGAGGAGATCGGGAATGAGTCATGTGAAGTTCGCCACCCGCGACGGTACTCCCTGGGTACCGCAGTACATCGTGGCGTTGGACGGGGACAAATGTATCGGCTGTGGTCGTTGCTACAAGGTCTGCGCCCAGGGTGTGCTCCGCCTGATGGGCGTGAACGACGAGGGTGAACTGGTCGATCCCTTTGACGACGACGAGGACATCGAGCGCAAAATTATGATCATCGATGCCGCCGGCCAGTGCATCGGCTGCAATGCCTGCATCCGGGTGTGCGGTCCGCGCTGCCAGACCTACGAGCCGGCCGAGGCGGCCTGATCCACCGGTATTTCCGTTTCACCGTTTCCGTTTCGCGCGGCTGTGTCCCGGCTGGCTCCCGCGGTGACGCCGGGCCGCCCGCCGGGACACGAGGACCGTTCGGCCTGCTCCGGACGGCGCTCGGGAACCCGGATCTTCCGGATCCGGGTCTCCCATGTCGGCTTCCGGTTTTCCCGGCTTTCCAGCCCTGCCGACACCCGGTCTCGAACGCCGAGGAAGCGCTGAAGAGACGCTGAAAAAGCACCGAGGGAGCACCGAGGGAGCACCGAGGGAGCACCGAGGGAGCACCGAGGGAGCACCGAGGGAGCACCGAGGGAGCACCGAGGGAGCACCGAGGGAGCACCGACGAAGGACGGCCGTGCCGTCCCCGGGCCCGCCGGCGCAACCCGGGACTATTCTGGTACCACCAGGCCAACGGCGGCCCACCTGTCAGGTGGCGCGGCACGACGACGTCATGACCCTCGGCAGACGCTGACAAACCGGTCAACGGCGGCGCAGGGGCCCTGGCCCGGTTCTCCCGATCGGCCTGTCAGCCGCGTTTGGTGCCGTCTTCGGTACCGTGCGTTTGTCTGCACCTCCGTGGCCGACCGGAGACCGTACGGTCGTGGTTTCCGCGTGACCGGCGGCCAGGATCCGCCGGTAACAACCAAAGATCAATAAATCATGGTTTTCGCGCTGCCGTTGACCTGCTGGACGAGCTTCGAGGAGGGGACGGGGCGAAACGCGGTGGATACACCGATAGTCTGCGTGTCTGCGGCACTGTGACGGTGAGCGCAGGGGAGCGGCGCTCGCCGCGATACATGGGCGGAAGAACCATGGCCGCGGAGGGCGAGAGCTCGGACATGCGTGAGGAGCGAGCCATTGGCTGGCCGGGACGTCGACTACGATCGCCCGATTCTGCTGGGCTGCGGGCGATGCGACGTGCAGTGGACGGCGCTGACCGCCGCCCATTGCCCGGGCTGCCACGAGACCTTCGCGGGAGTGGGCACCGGGTTCGACGCCCACCGTGTCGACGGCCGGTGCGTCCCGCCCGAGCAGGTGGGCCTACGCCCTGACGGCGGATACTGGGTGGCCGCCGACGAGCGAGCCCCGGGAAAGATCCTGCGGGCGCCGCACCACTCCAGGATCCGCCAGGCCGGCTGAACGCGGCCAGGCCGGCTGAACGCCGACGCCGGGGGAGCGCCGGCCAGGACGGGAACCGGCGGCCCGGACAGCCCCAC
Organism: Protofrankia sp. CiP1_Cm_nod1; assembly: GCF_920888515.1. Lineage (GTDB taxonomy): Bacteria > Actinomycetota > Actinomycetes > Frankiales > Frankiaceae > Protofrankia. Next base: position 9,143 of record NZ_CAKKTM010000029.1, read on the forward strand.
ATGATCCTGTCGCGTGGCCGGCTGTCACGCGTCGAGCCGTATCCACACCTGGCCGTTGTCCACCCGCAGGGGCAGCCGCGTCAGCTGCGCGCCTGGCGAGTTCAGGCAGGCGCCGGAGCGCGCGTCGTAACAGAATCCGTGCCGCGGACAGGTGAGGGTGTCGGTGGCCGGGTCGAGCTGCGCCACGTTGATCGGCAGGCCCTGGTGGGCGCAGGTGTCGCGGTAGGCGGTGAGCCGGCCGTCGAGACTGATGACCACGATGTCGGCCCTGACGCCGTCGGCCCGCTCGAGGTGCAGCGCCGTGATCGGCCGCCCGCCGAGGTCCGCCGCCGTCCCGACCGCCACCCATCCGTCGTCTCCATCGTCGCGGTTACGCACCGGGCCCAGCGGGATCAGTGTCGGGGGTGGGTCACCCGCGAGCATCACCACGCGCGCGATCGACCCGACCCCGCCGATCAGAGCCTCCTTGACGACCTCACGCAACGTGACTCCGGCCAGCGCGCGGCTGTTGCAGGTGCCGCTGACCCGCAGGAACGCGGTGTCCCCGTCCACCCGGACCAGCTCCGCGTTCCCGCCGTGCGCCCGCAGGTACGGGCGGACCTTCTCCAGCGCGCGCAGCGACTCGGTCACCGGCGTGGGCTGGAGGATCCCGTGCACGGAGAAGAGCAGGCGTACCACGGGATCGTCCGCCAGCTCGAACAGCAGCTCCCGGCCGCGGGGATCCTCGCGCAGCCGGCGGACGATCGCGTTGATCCCGCTGCCGTGCAGGGCCTCGACGGCGTGCCGCAGCTGCTCGGCCCGCAGCCGGGCCGCCGGTTCCAGCTCCCGGACGCCGGCCGCCGCCTCGTCGAGCGCCTCCGAGAGCGCGCCGAAGCCGGGTTCGTTCCACGTCGGCCCGGTCGGCCGGGCGTCACTCATCGCTGGGCTCCTTGTCCGTCTCCCCCGGGTCAGACCGCACCGTTGATCACGAACTTGCTCAGTTCCCGGCCGGTCCGCCCGTCGTAGGCGTGCACGGTGCACACCAGACAGGAGTCGAAGCTGCGGGCCACATGCCCGAGCTCCACCGGGTCCTCGGCGTCGGCGACCGGTGTGCCGACCAGGGCCTGCTCGATCGGGCCGGGCGTCTGCGAGCCGTCCCGGGGGCCGATGTTCCACGCGGTCGGCGTGACCACCTGGTAGTTCGCGATCTTTCCGTCCTCGATGACGATCCAGTCGGCCAGCGACCCGCGGGCGGCCTCGGTGGCCCCGAAACCGCGGCCCTCGGTGGGCTCGGCCGGTCTGGTGTAGAAGCTCTCCCGCAGGTCGAGCTGGTCGAGCCACTGCCGCGTCCACTGGTAGTACTTTGCGGCCTCGTGCATCCGGGCGAGCTGGCGGACCAGCACCGACGGCCCGGCCCGGGCAATGATGTCGGTGAACAGCGGGTCGTAGTCCTGGTGGGCGGCGGCGCCGGGGGCGCCGGCGACTATCCGGCGGGCCAGCGGGCCGGCCTCCATCGGGACGTACCCCTGCCCCGACAGGTGGTAGCGCGGCGCTTTCGCCCAGCTGTACTTGCCCTGCTCACGCCCTCGCTGCGGGTCGAGCGGCCGGGTCTCGCCGTCGAACGGGTGGCGGGCCTGCGTCCCCTCGTAGAAGGAGTGGGTGACGTCCTCGCGGACCCACCTCTGGTCGAAGGTGAGGAACTCGCCGTTGGAACAGACCCCCGAGCGGGCGATCAGGGCGGCGTTGCGTCCCTCGATGGTCGGCTCCGCGTAGAGGTCGGGGTGGAAGTAGGTGCCGGTGGCCAGGTAGTTGCCGATCCCGCCGCCGTAGGTGTCCAGGCCGATGTCACGGCCGTAGCGGATGAAGAAGCCGCAGTCGCTGTCGTGCTGGGAGTCGTTCTCCTCGACCCAGGCGAGCACGTCGTCCCAGGTGCGGTTGGCCAGCCAGCGCTCGACCGAACAGCCGAGCCAGTACTTCTCCAGCCAGTTGTGCTTCCAGTGTTCCAGGATGGCGATCGACCGGGTGACGTCGGAGAGGGTGGGTGCGCCCATGACACCCCCGGGCACCATGAAGCTGGAGTGCGGCCACTGCCCGCCGAGGATCGCGTACACCTCGGTCGGCTTGCCGGACAGGACGACCCCCGGGGCGTAGCTGGTACCGGTGTACGGGGTGAAGCGCCGGACGGCCTCGTCGTAGAGCGGCGAGCGCGCGTACTTCCTGTTCGTCAGGTCGATCGCGAACAGCGCGTAGAAGTAGCGCGGGATGCTCTGCAGCGTCTCGCACGCCTGCGCGATGTTGCGGACCAGCGTGGCGTTGGGCGGTATCCGGGTGCCCCACGCCACGTCCAGGGCGTACGCGGCCTTGTACAGGTGGCTGCCGCCGCAGATGCCGCAGATGCGCGGGGTGACGATCAGGCCGGCCTGGGGGTCCTTGCCCTGAAGGATGATCTCGAAGCCGCGGAACATGGCCGCCTGGGCCCGCGCGGAGGTCACCACGCCATCGCTGACCGTCACCTGGACGTCCAGGTCGCCCTCGACCCGGCCCATCGGGCTGACGTTGAGATCGACGGTGGTCATCGGTGTCCCCTTCTTCCAGTCGGCGGTGTCCATCCGGTGCGGGCGGAGCGGAGCGGGCGGGGCGTCAGACGACGAACGTGTCCTTCTTCGACCAGTCCGGGGCGGCGATCTTCGCGATCGCGGACTGGGCCAGGTAGGTGAGGTGGCGGGTGCCTTCCGGGATCTCCCGGGGGATGACGCCGGCGGCCTTGCGGGTCCGGAAGACCGTCCCCGGCTCAAGGTCGAAGAACGGGAACTCCGGCTCGGTGCACCCGATGCACGGCACACCCGCCCGGGTCTTGGACGACTGGCCGTTCCACAGGATGCGGTTGCACGACGAGTGGGTCATCGGGCCGCGGCAGCCGAGCTCGTAGAACAGGCAGCCGGTGCGGGTGCCCTCCCCGAACGTGGTGGTGGACTGCTTGTACTCGAAGAACTCCGTCCGGGTGCATCCGGTGTGCGTGAAGCTGGTGAAGAACGTCCGCGGCCGCTGGAGCTCGTCCAGGTCGATGTCGGCGGCCCGGCCGGTCGCCAGCGCGACGAGGATCTGGGAGATCCAGTCCGGGTGGGCCGGGCAGCCCGGGATGTTGACGACCGGCAGCCCGCCGCGCGAGCGGAACTCCGCGCCGAGGAAGCCGCCGCGCTCACGCTTGTGGAACTGCAGACCGGTCGAGGACGTCGGGTTGGGCGCCGTCGCCGCGATCCCGCCCCAGCAGGCGCAGTCCCCGACCGCGACCACGGTCCGGGCCGTTCCTGCCAGGTCGATCACCCAGTCCTTCATGGGCCGGTCGGCGAACATGTCGTAGCGGCCGGTGCCCTCGGGCCCCTCGATCACGGAGCCCTCGAACACCAGGACGTCCACCGGCGTCTCGCCGCTGGCGCAGGCCCGCAGCAGCTTGCGCGCGTGAGTCCCCGACTCCAGGGCGAGGGAGGGATGCCAGAGCAGCTCGAGCCCGAAGCTGGTGACGAGGTCGACGACATTCGGCTCGTCGGCGTTCAGGAAGGACATGGTGTTCCCGCCGCACGCCCCTCCGTGCAGCCACAGCACGGACGGCATCGGTCCTCCTCTCGGGTAACCCCGGGCGGGGTTACGTGACCGTTCCCCGGGCGGTCCGGGGACGGGGCCTGCCGTGACCCGAGCCGGCCCGGCCTGGCCCGGCCTGGCCTGGCCTGGCCTGAGCTGGCCTGGCCTGAGCTGGCCTGACCGCTGATCGGGCCAGGCCGGGTCCCGGGCTTGCCGGCCGGTTTCCGGGCTCGCGCTGAGCGGCCCCGAGCGCGGAAGAAAGGCGATCGCGCCACCGCGGCTCCATCGCCATGATCCCATGGCGTCAACGGCCCGCCCTTGCCAGAACCCGGACGTATGACCGCCATCACGTAATGATCATTTATCGGCCACCCGGCGAGCGGGCGGTTGAAGGACCGCGTTTTCGTCTCCGGTCCCCGACCGGAGCGGCGATGTCGATCTCGGCCGATCTCGAGGATTCGGCCGGCCGCGCGCTCGGGTCGCGGGCGGCTCCCCGACATCCCGGACAGCGCCACGAGCCGGGTATCCGCGCGCATAGCCCGATCACGCCTTGATCACATGGGCCCGATGGCGGCGCGCTCCGGGCCTTTCGACGCGCCGTCGCCGGCATGTGAAGCCGCCCGGTGGGCTGTGGGCGTCTGCCCGTATCGGCGTGGGGGCGCTGCCCGCCGTGCCACCGCCGCTGGCTCGGCAGTCAGTTTCTGGACATTTCGTCCATGGTCGTCACCGTGCCCGGTTTGATACCGCGGTGGACACTTCCACCGGCGTCCGGGTGAGCCACCGGAATTCACCCGGGGTGGCGACCATGGCGCGCCGCGTCCCGGGAGGGATGCCGCCGAAGTGGTCGACACGGTATACCGGGCGGACGTTTCGGGTTGTTTTCGACGGACGAACCAGCATATTACCGGCGGCGTTATCGGTGATATTACCGGCGGTCGGTGACGAGCGGGCCTGATCCGGCCCTACTTCCTTCGGAAGAGAAACACCGGCTTTTCACCCTGTGTCATGGCGGGTATGCGCTGCTGTAATCATCGAGGGCGAACACTTGCGATGTCATCATGTCGGTCGACTGTCAGCAGCCAGGAGAAGTGCATTGATTGAAATCTTTTCCGGGCACGTCCCAGAGGCATTTGTATGGACGGTCGCCGAACAGGCTGATTTTTTCGAAAGGTGGTAGAAATGGCTCGCGACACAGCACCGTCCGGTGCTGCCGTGCCGGTTGACGACGGTCTTGTACCGCTGGTGCCCAGGCCCCGGCAGCCAGCGGAAGCGGCTTCGCGCGCGCGCTCCGCCACCGCGGGCAGGGCCGGGGCGGCGGCCAGTGGCCGGACGGGGCGGGTGGCAGGCCTGCTCGTCATCGCGCTCGGCGCGATCTACCTGGCCTGGCGGACGGCGACACTCGGCGGCACCAGCGCGATCGGCTACCTGTTCTATGCCGCTGAGCTGGTCGCCTACCTGGCCGTCGGGTGGACGGCGGTGATGATGGGCCGGCTGCGGCCAGGCGCTGCCCGGCAGGCCCCGCCGCCGGTGGGCACTCTGGACGTGTTCGTGACGGTGTGCGGCGAGCCCGCGGCCATGGTCGAGCGGACCCTGCGTTTCGCCCTCGCCATCGACTATCCGCACCAGACATACGTCCTCAACGACGGCCGTATCGCCGGCCGGCAGGACTGGCGGGAGATCGACGCGCTCGCGTCCCGGCTCGGGGTGCCCTGCTTCACCCGGGTCGACGGTACGCCGGGGAAAGCCGGCAACCTCAACCACGCGCTGGCCCGCACCCGCGGTGACGCGGTTCTCGCCCTCGACGCGGACCATCTGGTGGTCCCGGATCTCGGGGAGCAGGTGGTCGGTTATCTGCGCGATCCGGACGTCGGTTTCGTCTGCACCGCCCAGCGTTTCGACACCGGCCGTCTCGACGTCCTGAACAACACCGATAGCATTTTCTACCGCTCCCTGCAGCCGGCGAAGGACCGGGACAACGCGGCGGTCTCCTGCGGGAACGGGACGCTCTACCGACGGTCCGCGCTTGAATCAGTCGGCGGATTCAGCGAATGGAACATAGTAGAAGACGTCCAGACGTCATACGAACTGCATGCTCATGGCTGGTCCAGCATCTATCATCCCGTCCCGATATCGGTCGGGACGGCGCCGGCGACGGCGGCCGTCTACGCCAAGCAGCGGCTGCGCTGGGCGATGGACAGCACCCGGCTGCTGCTGTTCGACAACCCGCTGGCCAGGCCGGGCCTGACCCGCTGGCAGCGGGCGCACTACCTGCACAGCACCCTCAGCCCGCTGCTGGCGTCCGTTCAGGTGGTCTTCGCGCTGGGGCCGGTGCTGTCCATCGTCTTCCGTTCCCCGCTCGCCTCCACGGGCTCCCAGCGGGCGTATCTGCTGTTCGGGCTGCCCTACTTCGCCAGCACCCTGTTCTTCATCGCCGCGTACGCGGGGACGCGGGCGGCGCCCCGCACGGTGTCGAGCGTGCTGTTCAACTCCCCGATCTACCTGCTCGCGCTCGTGCGCGTCGCGTCCGGATACCGGCCCCGCTCGTCCGGTACGACCGAGAAGGCTTTCCAGCCGAAGGTGTCGCTGCTCCTGCTGCCGCAGGTCCTGCTCGCGGCCGTGCTCGTGTTCTCGGTTGTCTTCTACGCGTTCGACACCCGGGCGGACCGCCAGGTGGGTGCGCTGGCGTGGGCCGGGATCCTGCTCGTGACCCTGGCCGGCCCGCTGTCGTCGGTCAGCGAGCGGCGTGCCGCGGTCGAGCGCTGGCAGGCCCCGATCCGCGGGGCGATCATCCTTGCCGTCGCCTTCCTGTCAGCCTGGACGTTCGCCCACTGACCGGACACTCGCCCACGGGCCGGGCGCGCGCCCGCTGACCAGAGGAGGCCGCGCGTCCTCATCCTGATGGCGCTCCGGTCACCGCAACGAGGGAACACGTGGCTGTCACAGCAGCCAGGTGTTCCCTCGTTGTCATGATCCGGGGCTTCCGGGGGCGCTGGGTCAGCCGGTCGGGAGGGTCTCGCAGGGGATGTTGAGGTCGTCGCGTACCGCTGGGGCCAGGGTGTCGCAGCCGACACCGGCCGTTCCCAGCTCGGTCAGGGCCCAGCGGGAGCCCGGGGGAGCGCTGTGGCGCAGCAGGGCGGTGGCGGGGTCGGTCTCACCGCCGGTCGGTATGACACGGGCGGTCGCGACGGCCGGATCGACCGTGGACACGTGGACGTCGGTCACCTCGACGTTTCCCGGCGGGACCTCGCCCAGCAGCGGGCTGCTGCGCACCGCCTGTGCGATCTGCTCGTCCACGGACGAGCCGTCCCGCTGAACCGCTGTGATCGCGGCAGGCTGCCGCGCCGGCCCGGCGGCCACCGGACCCGTGGCCCCCGTGGCCGTCTGCTCGGT
>NZ_CAKKTM010000030.1 GCF_920888515.1 Protofrankia sp. CiP1_Cm_nod1
GCCCGGCGGCCACCGGACCCGTGGCCCCCGTGGCCGTCTGCTCGGTGGCCCCGCCCGCGGTCCCCGGGCCGGCCACCGGGCTCGTGACGGCGGGGCCGGCGGCGGCCGGCGCGTCGGACAGCGTCGATGCCGAACCCGCCAGCACGTCGGAGGGCATGGCGATGACAGCCGCCACCGTGGTCGCGGCGAACAGAAGCTGCGGAATGCTCGGACGCGCGACACGCGCCGCGTGAGCGGCTGGACGCGCCCCCGGCGCAGGACAGGTGACGCTCCGAGAACACGGTGTTGCCGGACCCCTCCGGTGTCGAACCATGGAACACCTCTACCCGACCCGGAGCATTCGATGCATGTAACACATCTGACACTCCTCTGTCGACCGATCGAAAAGAGCCCCCGAACAGCCGAGACATGATCCTCTCTTTGGCCTGGGAGATATCACGACGGCGTGCGTCGGGTTACCGTGGAGCTTGCCGATGTGAGCCTGGGCACATCGGAAGTTGGAATGTTGTGATTGGAATGTTGTGAGTCGCATGGGCCACGAGGAAGGTGAGCCCATGCCGGAGCCAGTGATCGACGTGGTGTACGAGACCACGGACGCGGAGGACGAGTACGACCGTCAGTGCCTGGACACGGCGCTTGCCGAAGGCGGCGAGCCCGTGCCTCTGGACGAAGCCATGGCGGAACTGGGCTTCACCTGGGATGACCTGACGGGCTGACCCCCTGCGGGGGCGCGGCAAGATGGTCATTGCGACCGAGTCTGCCCTGTATGTGGTGACGATCAGGCAGTCAGCGCTGCGCGCGGTGGGCAAGCTCCCTCGGGAGATACAGACGCACCTGTCCGCTCGATGATCTCTTCTCTGGTAAGAGCGATCATTTCGGCGGGCGGGTGCCTCACCTTCTCCAAACCAAAACGCGACTACGTTCCGTCACCACGGGTCGTCACGCACGGCTGCTGACCGGATACGCCCTCCAGTCAACTGCGGAGAGGCGGTTTTTGTGGGGCTTCAGCTTGACGTTGGCATGGCGGGTTCCGGTCAGCGCAGGAGCAGGGTTGTGCCGTGGAGCAGGCACAGGGTGTTGGCCAGGGCGAAGGCGGCGACCCAGAGGCCGCCGGGGATGCCGGTGAGCTCGGCCATGGCGTCCGCGTCCGAGGAGGACGGGCCCTTTCTGCGGTGCCGGTGCAGGTCGAGGACGGAGCGGGGGCCGGACAGCAGCAGGAACCAGGTGAGGAAGCAGGCCAGCGCGCTCTGCGTGCCCGTGTCGGCCGAACGCAGCGCCAGTACGACCGCTCCGGCGGCCGCGACGATGATCGCGATCCCGAACGCGTTGCGGACGACGAGGAAGAGCGCGGCCAGCGCCATGACGGCGAGCAGCAGCGTCGCCGTGACGTGCCCGGCACGCAGCAGGGCCGCCGCGCCCAGGCCGAGCAGCGACGGCGCGGTGTAACCGGCCGCTGAGACGAGGAACTCGGTTGTCCGGTTCGGTCGTCCGTACGAGCCGGTGAGGCCGGAGGTGTCCGAGAACAGCCACACGCCGACGACCCAGTATCCGAGCAGGTAGGCGACGAGCGCGTGGCCGCCCTCGTGCGCGATGGTGTCGAGGTGGCCGCTGTTGCGCCAGGTCCGTCGGGGTACGACGGCCGCGAGCGCGACCAGGCCGGTCAGCATGACGATCCACTGTGGCGCGGCCACGCCGTCCACCACGTTGATCGCTGTTTCGCTGGCCGCGGTCATGGGCGTGCTCGTGCCACCGGTACCGATGCTCATGACGCCCCCCCGACGCGACGATCGAGCCCCTGTGGGGCATGGCCTCCGCAGGCCGCCCTCTCGCAGGCTGGCCCGAGTGGATCATTGTTGGAACGTTGCTCTTTTGGGCTTCCTGTTCGTTTATCACACAAGAAACTCTTAAAAAGAGCAACAGAATATCTACCAAGCGACTATCGGTTGTCATGATTTAGATCATGGCGAGGCAGGGAAGCGGGTTACGGCCGTACTGGGGCGGGCGGCATGCCGCCGGCATAGCTGTCCGGAAGGCTGGTGGCCGCCCGGAGGGCTGGCGGGCAGCGCGGCGACGGTGTTCTTTTCATGCCGCTGTGGGGCGGGATCCCGGCGGCGTCCCCGCGGCGCGGGGAGAGACGTTCGGGGAGAGCCGCCCGTAGCCGGGCCGATGGGCAGATCTACAAGGAAGTCCCCAGGTTCCTGAAAGCTTTCCCTCAGGCGTGACAGCGACGGTGTGTGTATGACACGTGTGTGGTTGAGCCTGGGGCTTCCCGCGGACCCGGGCCTGATCGCGGAAGCGCTCGGGCCCGATTATGATGTTCTTCCTCCGTCGAGCGAGCCGCCGTTCGAGCCGCCGTTCGAGCCGCCGTTCGAACCGCCGTTCGAACCGCAGCCGGCCGCCGCGGACAGGCCGGCCACCGTGGCTGGCGACGGGTCGTCCCGCCCACAGCCACCGAACGTGACGATCCGGACGATCCTGGTCGTGACGATGTACGACCGGGAACTGCTGCCGATCCTCGCGACCAGGCCGAGTGACACCGCCGTAGTGGTGGTCACGCCACCCGGTGTCGACGTCTCGGCGGACTTCGGGGCGCAGGTGCGAGCCGACGTGATCGGTCCCGCGACCTCGGTGGCGGACGTGGTCGCGCTGATCCACGCCGCGCCGTCGGAGGTGCCCGTATCCGCCGCGCTGGCCGGGCCGTGGTGGGTCGGGCCGGGCCAGCCGGGCGTGCCCGCCGCCGGCATCCCTGGCGCCCCGGGAGGCCCGGGAGGCCCGGAAGGCCCGGAAGGCCCGGAAGGCCCGGGAGATCCGGGAGGCCCGGAAGATCCGGGAGGCTCGGAAGTCCCCGATTACCCCACTGTCGTCGCCGATGCCGCCGCCGGAGCGGAGGGCCGGTCACCGGGTGGAGCCGGCGGTTCCCGCCGGCGGCGCAACGGGCTGATCGCGGCCGCCGCGGTGCTCGTCGTGGTCCTGGGCACCGGCGCCGCCGTGCTGGCCGCCGGTACGGGGATGGACGGTGGCCAGAACGCGGACCGTTCCCTCGCCGCGGGCGGCTTCCCCGGCGACGGCACGGGCTACGGCCGGTTCCACGGAGGCGGCTATTTCCCTTTCCCTCCTGGCAGATACGGTGAGGGATATCCACGCTACGGGGGGTTCCCGGATGGCGGCGAGCGTGGGCAAGGCCGTCCCAGGCTGGCGATCGACGGGGAAGCTCTCCAGGAATGCCTGCGGAGCAAGGGCGTCACCGTCGACGACGGCACCCCCATACGTCCGGATCTGACGGACTCCAAGACCCGTGAGGCCTTCCGGGAGTGCGTCGCGCAGCTTCGCCGCGATTCCGGTCTGCCCGGCGGCGGGCCTGGCGGGCGGACCGGGCCGGACGGGCAGGGCGCGCCGGACGGATTCGGCGGGCCGGGCGGGCCGGGCGGGCCGGGCGGATCCAGTGGATCCAGCGGATCCGGCAGTAACACCTCCACGAGCAACACCGCCACCAGCCTGAACGCTTCCGCCAGTCTGATCACACGATGAGCGCGGGCGTCGGCGGCCTCGACTGGAGCACGGTCGGCACCAGCCTCGAGCCCGCCGAGCCGGTGACCCCGCCGCGGCGGGCGCCGCAACGGGCAGCGGGCCGGTCGCCGGTACGGCTGCCCCGGCCACTGCGGGGGCACGCGGCCGACCCGTGGTGGGCACGCCCGGCGCTGCTCGTCCTGCTGGCCGCGGCCGCTGTCGGTTATCTGTGGGAGCTGGGTGCCTCCCGGTACGCCAACAGCTTCTACGCGGCGGCGGTCCAGGCCGGCACACAGAGCTGGAAGGCATGGTTCTTCGGGTCGTTCGACGCGTCGAATTTCATCACTGTCGACAAGCCGCCGGCGTCGCTGTGGGTGATGGGGCTGTCCGGGCGGCTCTTCGGTTTCAGCAGCTGGAGCATGCTTGTCCCGAACGCGCTCGAGGGCGTGGCCGCTGTCGGCGTCCTGTACCTGGCGGTTCGTCGCTGGGCCGGGCCGCGGGCCGGGCTGCTCGCCGCCGCCGTTCTCGCCCTGACGCCCGTCGCTGTGCTGATGTTCAGATTCAACAATCCGGACGCGCTGCTGGTGCTGCTGCTCGTCGTCGCGGCCTATTGCGTGGTGCGCGCGACCGAGGACGGCGGTTTCCGCTGGATGGCGCTGGCCGGGGTGGCGGTCGGGTTCGCCTTTCTGACGAAGATGATGCAGGCGTTCCTGCCCGTCCCGGCGTTCGCGCTGGTGTATCTGGTGGCCGCGCCCACATCCGTCGGCCGGCGGCTGCTCGGCCTGCTGACCGGCGCGGCCGCGATCGTCGTCTCCGCCGGCTGGTACGTGGCGGCGGTCGAGCTGTGGCCGAAGAACTCCCGGCCCTATATCGGCGGGTCGACCAACAACAGCATTCTCGAGCTCACCTTCGGCTACAACGGCCTTGGCCGTATTTTCGGTGGTGACGGGAATCCCGGCGGGGGCGCCGGCCGGGGCGTGTTCGCCGGCCTGCCCCAGGGGGATCTGCCAGCCGGAGCCGCCGCGTACCTGAACCGGATGACGTCTCCTGGCGGGGCAGGTGGCCCGGGCGGTGACGTGTTCTTCGGCGGTGGTGGCCCCGGCGGCGGGATGTTCGGCGGTGCCACCGGCTGGAACCGGCTGTTCAGCGGCGAGATGGCCACCCAGATCTCCTGGCTGTTGCCAGCGGCGTTGACAGCGCTGGTGGGCGGTCTGTGGGTGACCCGTCGGGCCGCGCGCACGGATCGCGTCCGCGCCGGCCTGCTGTTGTGGGGCGGCTGGACGCTCGTCACCGTCGGCGTGTTCAGCTATATGAGCGGCATCATCCATCCCTACTACACGATCGCGGTCGCGCCGGGGATCGGCGGACTGATCGCTTTCGGCGGGACGGCCTTGTGGCGGGCCAGGAATTCCTGGATTTCCCGGATATTGATGGCGGCGGCGGTCGGGGCCACCGGCGGCTGGTCGTTCGTGCTGTTGAACCGCACCCCCGACTGGTATCCGGCCCTGCGGTTCGTCGTCGTCGCGGCCGCCGCCGTCGGCGCCCTCGCCCTGCTGGTCGGCCGCCGGCCGCTCACCGGCACCCTGAGCGGCACCCTGAGCGGCACCCTGAGCGGCACCGTGGTGGGTGCGGCGGCGGTCGCCCTCGCGCTGGGAGCGCCGTCGGCCGCCTATGCCGTCGAGACCGCGTCGACCCCCCATTCCGGGTCGATCCCCAGCGCCGGCCCGGCGCTGGCCGGCGGCGGCTTTCCCGGCGGGATGGCCCGCCAGTTCTTCGGGCCGGCCGGCGGCGCGGCAAACGACGCGATGGATGGCGCGACGGACGGCCGGCCGCGTGATGGTGCTTCCAGCGGTTCTGGTGGTGGCCCCGGCGGTGGTTTCGACGGCGGTGGTTTCGACGGCGGTGCGGCCGCCGGCTCCGAAATCGTCCAGCTGCTCAGGGATGGCCAGGCCGGCCATCGCTGGGCTGCCGCGACGTCCGGATCCCAGACCGCAGGTGTGCTCGAGCTGGCCAGTGGTACGGCCATCATGGCGATGGGCGGATTCAACGGCGGCGACCCGGCGCCCACCCTGGACCAGTTCAAACAGTATGTCGCGGCTGGTGACATCCACTACTACCTCGCGGGCGGCGGGGCTGGCCGGTCAGCCGCGCCGGGCGCGTCCGCGGGCGCCGCATCCGCCGCGGGTGGCTCCGGCGACGGC
>NZ_CAKKTM010000031.1 GCF_920888515.1 Protofrankia sp. CiP1_Cm_nod1
CATCCGCCGCGGGTGGCTCCGGCGACGGCGGGCCCGGCGGCTCCGGCGGCTCCGGCGGGCCGGGCGGAGCGGGCGGAGCGGGCGGATTCGCCGGGCCCGGTGGCTTCGGCGGTCCCGGCCGGGGATTCGGGGAGATCACGTCCTGGGTGGAAGGCAGCTTCACCGCGCGGACCGTGGGCGGGCAGACCGTCTACGACCTGACACGGCCGACGTCCTGACCGTGCCACGGCGTCCTGGCCGTGGTGCACGGCGTCCTGACCGCGATGGTAGTAGCGTTCGGTATCTGTCTGGATGCTGTGCGACGGGCTGTCGTCCGGCTGCCCCACCACGTGCTGGTCAGCCGGACGACAGTCCGCTGTTCGACACCCCGCCGGGGTGGTTGTTGGCGCGCGGTCGACCTGCCCATCCGGCCCCGGATGAGTGACGATGAGGCTATGAGCAGGCGTGTATCAGCGCGGCGGCGGCAGACGTGATGCTGCCAGGCCGCGCCGGAGGTGGGACGACGGCACAGTCACTGGAGCCGTTGGACGTGGGCGATCCGGCGTCCGTCGGCAGATACGTGCTGGACTTTCGTCTGGGTAGCGGCGGTATGGGCACCGTCTATCTGGGACGGGACACCCTCGGCCGCCCGGTCGCGGTCAAGGTGATCCGTTCGGATCTCGCGGCCGAGCCGGATTTCCGGGAGCGCTTCCGGCACGAGGTGGTGGCGGCGCGGCGGGTCTCGCCGTTCTGCACCGCCTCGGTGCTCGACGCCGACCCGGACGCGAGCCGGCCCTACCTGGTCACCGAGTACATCGAGGGACCGCGGCTGGACCGCGTGGTCATGGAGGACGGCCCGCTGCCCCCGTCGACCCTGATCGGGACCGCGATCGGCGTGGCCACCGCGCTCACGGCCATCCACCGCGCGGGGATCGTCCACCGCGACCTCAAGCCGGCCAACGTCATCATGTCGCTGTCCGGGCCACGGGTGATCGACTTTGGTATCGCCAAGCCCGCGGGCGTGGTACGGCACGACCTGGACCGCGGTCTGATCTTCGGGACGTCCGGCTGGATGGCGCCGGAGCAGATCCTCGACCACCCGGTCGGCCCGCCCGCGGACGTCTTCACCTGGGGCCTGCTGGTCGCCTATGCCGGCACCGGCCGGCACCCGTTCGTCGAGCCGGGGCGGTTCGGGCCACAGGCCGACGCCGACCTGGGCGCGCGCATCGTCGGCGAGCCGCCGGACCTCGCCGGGCTCGCCGAGCCGCTGCGCCGGATCGTCGAGACCGCGCTGACCAAGGATCCGCGTTCCCGCCCGGCCGCGCGTGACCTGCTGCTCCGCCTGGTCGACGGCAACGCCGACGTGAACGCGTCCACGCCGATCGACCAGGTGCTCGGCTGGACGCAGCAGATGGCGGCGGTCCCGCCGCCGACCCGGGTCGGTCCGTCGGCCTTCCCCGCCGGTTACACGGCCGACCAGCCGGCCGGGTTCGACCAGCCGGCGCAGGCCGGCGGCCCGGCGCGGTTCGGCCAGCCCAACCCGCCCAACCAGTTCGGCACGCCCAACCAGTTCGGCACGCCCGGCCAGTTCGGCCAGCCGGCCGGCGCGCCGCCGCGCTGGTATCCGCCCGCGCCGCCGCCAGCACGCCGGCGGTCCCGCCGGTGGTGGCTGCTCGTCCCCCTGCTGGCCCTGTTGCTGCTGGTCGGCTGGGTCGTTCTGGACAGCCTCGGCGGGAGCGGGAACGACCCGGGCGGGCTGGGCGGCACCAGGCCCACCAGCCCGGCGGCCACGTCATCGGCATCGCCGGCACCCGCGGCGGGCATCGGTGTCCCCGTCCGGGACGGGCAGCTCCAGTTCACCGTGACGAACGTCCAGTGCGGTGTCGACGAGCTGAAGGCCGGATTCTTCCCCCGGCATCCGGACGGCCAGTATTGCCTGGCCAATGTGACCGTCAGCAACATCGGCGGTTCGGACCGGACCCTGACGCTGGCCTCGCAGAGCCTGTACGACACCACTGGCGCCAGGCACGGCTCCGACCAGCTGCTGTCCCGGGCGGCCTTCTCCAACTCGCTCTGGGGCAACATCTCCGAGGGGGAGAAGGTCACTGGCACCCTCGTCTTCGACATTCCCATCGATGCCACGCCTGATCACCTGGAGCTCCACGACGGCCCGTTCAGCGAAGGTGTGACCGTCCCACTGCGATGAGCGGCTCCGGCGACGACAGCCGCCCGGCGGCGGCCGGTCCCGTCGCGGTCGTGATCGTTCTTCGTGGCCGAAGGGACGCCAGCCGCCCGCGCGGTCCCGGCCCCGCACGGCATCCGCGGTGGGCACGGTGCCTGGCGGCTCTCCGCCGTGTGCCGTTTCCGTTGCGCTGCTTCTGTGTGTCGTTCCCGTTGCGTTGCTTCGCGGGCCGCCAGCGCGGGTGCATGCCCGGCGTCACACTGGGACTGGCGGGCCAGGGCGGGACTCGGGCCGAGGCCCGCCGCGGACACGACCGGAGGAGGCCGTCATGACGCACCTGACAACCTGGCCCGCTGACGACCCGGGCCGCGTGCTGCGCGACACCGACCGGCCGGACGAGACCGCCGCCGCCCTCGCGCCGGTCGGCGTCCGGTTCGACCAGTGGACGCTTGCGGACCTCCCGTCCGACGCCGGCCAGGACGCGGTGCTCGCCGCCTACCGGGAACAGGTGGACAAGGTCGTCGCCGACGAGGGATTCGTCCTCGTGGACGTGGTGGCGCTGCATCCGGCCGAGGCGCCCGGCTGGCCGGCCACGGCCGCCGCCACGCGGGCGAAGTTCCTCGCCGAACACACCCACGCGGACGCCGAGGTGCGCTTCTTCGCCGCCGGCGCCGGCGTCTTCTACCTGCACATCGGTGACGAGGTCCACGCGGTGCTCTGCGAGGCCGGCGACCTGCTGTCGGTGCCGGCGGGTACCACGCACTGGTTCGACATGGGCAGCAGCCCGTCGTTCACCGCGGTCCGTTTCTTCCACGACGCCGACGGCTGGGTCGGTGACTTCACCGGCAGCGACATCGCGTCCCGCTTCCCCG
Source organism: Protofrankia sp. CiP1_Cm_nod1 (assembly GCF_920888515.1). Classification (GTDB taxonomy): domain Bacteria; phylum Actinomycetota; class Actinomycetes; order Frankiales; family Frankiaceae; genus Protofrankia. The sequence goes on from NZ_CAKKTM010000031.1 coordinate 3,034, forward strand.
ACTTCGACGCGCTGTACGCCGTGGCCGCCGCCGCCCGGTGACCGCCGCCGTCACGGTCACCGCCGAGGCGGTCGTCGTCGACATCGAGGGGACGACCAGCGCGACATCCTTCGTCGTCGACGTCCTCTACCCGTACTCGCGGGCACGGCTGCGCGCGTGGATCGACAGCCACCAGCGGCATCCGGACACCAGCCGGGCGCTCGCGCAGGTCCGCGGGCTGATCGGTGAGCCGGCGGCGGACACCGCCCGGATCGTCACCGCGCTCGATGCCTGGCTGGACGCGGACGAGAAGATCACTCCGCTCAAGACCCTGCAGGGGCTGATCTGGGACGCCGGTTTCGCCGCGGGCGAGCTGACCTCCCACCTGTTCCCGGAGGTGGCCGGCGCCCTGCGCTCCTGGCGGGCGGCGGGGCACCGGCTGTACGTCTTCTCGTCCGGGTCGGTCGCCGCGCAGCGCGCCTGGTTCGCCCGCAGCCTCGCCGGTGACCTCGGTGGCCTGTTCAGCGGGTATTTCGACACCGAGACGGCGGGCCCGAAACGGCAGCCGTCGTCCTACGCCGCGATCACCGCGGCGACCGGGGTGCCAGCGGGCCGGACGCTCTTCCTCTCGGACCTCGTCGACGAGCTGGACGCCGCCCGCGCCGCCGGCTGGTCGACGGTCGGCGTCCGCCGGCCGGGCGAGCCGAACCACGACCGCGGCGTGGGTGACCACCCGGAGGTGAGCGGCCTCACCCAGATCAGCGTCCTGCCGCCGCCCTGATCGCGGCACCGCCACCGGCCGACGGCCCACCGGGACACCGATGACCTGTCGGGGATGCCGATGACCTTGGTCGGTGACCTTGCTGGAGGCGTCGATGACCTTGTCGGGGGCGTCGGCGGCCTACCGGGGCGGGGCGGGCGGCCGCGGGCGCTGGCCGCGCGCGGCCTCGACGATCCCGTGCTCGGTGACGAGCGCGTTCACCAGGCTCACGGGCGTCACGTCGAAGGCGGGGTTGTACGCCCGGGAGCGCGCCGGCGCGACCCGCGACCCGGCGTGGCCGAGCACCTCCTCGCCGTCCCGCAGCTCGATCGGGATCATGTCGCCGGACGCCGTCGCCGGGTCCACGGTCGACGCGGAGGCGGCCACGACGAACGGGATCCGCGCGTACGCGCAGGCCAGCGCCACCCCGAGAGTACCGATCTTGTTGGCGACGTCACCGTTGGCGGCTATCCGGTCGGCGCCCACGACGGCCGCGTCGACGAGCCCACGCACGATCGTCCCCGCGGCGGCGGCGTCGACCTGCACCAGGTGGGGGATGTTCTCGACGTCGAGCTCCCAGGCGGTCAGGCGGCTGCCCTGCAGCAGCGGCCGGGTCTCGTCCACATAGACGATCTCCAGTGCCCCGCGGGCGTGCAGTTCGCGGATGATGCCCAGTGCCGTCCCCCAGCCAGCGGTCGCGAGCGCCCCGGTGTTGCAGTGGGTGAGGATGCGCAGCGGACGGCGACCACCGCCGTCGGTGTGGCCGCTGCCGTCGCTGCCGGGGACGGTCGCGGGAGTCCTCCCGCCGGTGGTACCGGCGCTGATACCGCCACCGCTGCCTGTGCCCGTGCCTGTGTCGTGGATGGTGCCGGTGTTGTGGACGGCGCCGGTGGGCCGGGACGCGCTGCGCAGCAGCCAGTCCGCGCCGTGCGCGCCGATCGCCCGGTTCGCCCGTTCGTCCTGCTCCAGCAGGTCGTGGGCGTATTCGAGGACCGCGGAGATCCCGTGGGCTAGCCGCTGGCGGGCCGCGTCCACCGCGAGAGCGAGCGCGAGGGCGGTGGGACGGGCGTCGCGGATGCCGCCGATGGCCCGTGCGAGAGTGGCCGCGTCCCAGTTCTCCCGCTCGGCCTGGGCCGCGGCCAGGGCCACCCCGAACGCGCCGGCGGCACCGAGGGCGGGAGCGCCGCGGACGGCCAGCCGCCGCACCGCGGCGACGAGCACGTCCACGTCGGTGACCTCGAGGTGGACGACCCGGGCGGGCAGCGCGGTCTGGTCGAGCAGACGGATGCCGTTGCCCGTCCAGGAGACAGGCCGGCCGACAGGAGTCATCCACAGCACGATATGCCGCCGGCCGGGGCCGCCCGGGTATGTCCAGCGGTGGGATCGCCGGTCCGCGCCGGACGTCGACCGGCCATCCGGCCATCCGGCCATCCGGCCGGGCAGGCCGTCCGGCTGTCCCTGGGCGTGGGACAGGCAGTGTCCGGGGCCGGGCGGGTGCCGGTGGAGGTGACACCGGCGGAAATTGATGATCTGGTGGGTGGATGGTGTTTCGACGGGTGCTGCTCTGATGGACGACGTTCTTGTGAACACTGGTGATCCGGTGGACGCCGACGGGTGGCCGGCCGGTCTGCGCGTCGCGGGCGAGGCGCTGGCCCGGGAGGCGGCGCGCTACGCGTCCCTCGGCTGGATGCGGGCGACCTCGGGGAACCTGTCGGTCGTGCTGTGCCGTGCCCCGCTGCGGCTCGCGGTCACCGTGAGCGGGCTGGACAAGTCCGAGCTGCACGCCGGGGACGTGGCCGTGGTCGACGCCGCGGGTGCCGCCCGGCCGGTCGGGCCGGCCCGGCGGCCGTCGGCCGAGGCGGCGC
>NZ_CAKKTM010000032.1 GCF_920888515.1 Protofrankia sp. CiP1_Cm_nod1
GCCGTCGGCCGAGGCGGCGCTGCACGCGCGGCTCGCCGAGGCCGCCGGCGCGGGGGCGGTCGTGCACGTCCACACGGTCGTGTCGGTGCGGGCCGCCGAACGCTGGCCGGGCGGCGTCGAGCTCGAGGGCCTGGAGATGCTCAAGGCGCTGGGACGTGGCGCCGACGGCGACCGCGTCCGCATCCCGGTGGTGGGCAACAGCCAGGAGATGACCGGCCTCGGCGACCGGATGGCGGCGCTGCGGGATCCGCGGACCCCGGCCATCCTGATCGCCCGGCACGGCCTGTATGCCTGGGGGGAGGATCTCGGTGCGGCGCGGCGGCACACCGAGGCCGTCCAGTGGCTGCTGGAGTGGGCACTCAGTGACAGATAAGCATTTATCACCCTTATTGAAGAAAATCAAGAAAAGTTGCGTGATTTAAGTCACAGTATGGGTGATGTTGACGATCTCGTGACCGGCGTGTGAAAGTCAATACCGTGTATATCCCGGTGGTGCTCGTGGGGCGAGCCCATATTGATTTCGCCGGGGTGAGTTCGGCCATCTGTACGGCTTCCTGAGCCTGTCCCGCCCCGCCCCTGTCTTCCGGTCCGGATCCGGTACGGTTCGTGCCGAACGTTCCATATATATGGACAAATGGTCGGTGGATCCGCCCGACAGGTGTATTCACGCCCACGAGATGAGGTGCAAGCCGTGTCCCGTCGACTCTTCACGTCGGAATCTGTTACCGAAGGACATCCCGACAAGCTCGCCGACCAGATCAGCGACGCCGTTCTCGACGCTTTCCTCGCTGGTGACCCGCGGTCCCACGTCGCTGTCGAGACCCTGCTGACGACCGGCCTGGTGCACGTTGCCGGCGAGGTCACCTCCGAGATCTACGTCGATATTCCGAGCGTCGTCCGCAACAAGCTCATCGAGATCGGCTACGACTCGTCCGCCAAGGGGTTCGACGGGTCGACGTGTGGGGTGACCGTTTCGATCGGCTCCCAGTCGCCCGACATCGCCCAGGGTGTCGAGAACGCCTACGAGGCCCGGGTGGAAGGTGAACAGGACGAGCTCGGCCGGCAGGGCGCCGGCGACCAGGGCCTGATGTTCGGCTACGCCACGGACGAGACCCCGGAACGGCTGCCGCTGCCGATCACGCTCGCGCACCGGCTGGCCCAGCGGCTCGCCCAGGTCCGCCGCGACGGCTCCGTGCCCTACCTGCGCCCGGACGGCAAGACCCAGGTGACCATCGAGTACGACGGCGACCGGCCGGTCCGGCTGGACACCGTCGTCGTCTCCGCCCACCACGCCGCCGACATCGACCTGGAGCAGCAGCTCACCCCGGACATCCGGGCACTGGTGATCGAGCCGGAGCTCAAGCGGGTGGCCGAGCAGAACCTCGGTATCGAGGTGGACGGCTACCGGCTGCTGGTCAACCCGACCGGCCGCTTCGAGATCGGCGGCCCGCAGGGTGACGCGGGCCTGACCGGCCGGAAGATCATTATTGACACCTATGGCGGGTACGCCCGGCACGGCGGCGGTGCCTTCTCCGGCAAGGACCCGTCCAAGGTCGACCGTTCGGCCGCTTACGCCCTGCGTTGGGTGGCCAAGAACGTCGTGGCGAGCGGGCTCGCCCGCCGGGTCGAACTCCAGGTCGCCTACGCCATCGGCAAGGCCGAGCCGGTCGGCCTGTTCGTGGAGACCTTCGGCACCGAGCAGGTGCCGGTGGCCGCCATCGAACGGGCGGTCTCGACGGTCTTCGACCTCCGCCCGGCCGCGATCATCCGGGATCTGGACCTGCTGCGGCCCATCTACGCGCAGACCGCGAGCTACGGCCACTTCGGCCGGGAGCTCCCCGACTTCACCTGGGAGCGCACGGACCGAGTCGAACAACTACGAGCCGCCGTCAACTGACCGCGGTTCGTGCCTGCGGGCCTTGTCTGCCGGCAATGCCTCCGCGAAGTCCGTACGCCGTCGGGCCGGGGAGAAGCGGCGAAGTGTCCGCGTTCGAGAAGTCATGTAGTGGCAGGTTGTTCGTTGCCACCGGATAACCTGCCACTACGGCGTCCGCCGGGAGTTCTCCGGCCGAAAAATCCTGCTCGGCCCCGGTAGCGACTACTGACTGTCAGGGATCGTTGAAAACCGGATTTTTGATCACTGGATGACTGTCCCGGGATGTCCCATGGCGCCGACTTCCCGGTGTGTGTGCTGGTTTTCCGTGTCCGTACCCGGCTGGCTGGTCTGCCGATGGGCCGGGCTGTTCGGCGGGGGTTGCCTGGGGCCCGTTCCGTGGCGGCTGACCGTCGTCCCTCACGACGGACGGTTTGGGTATGGGGCGGAGATTCACGAGCTGGCCCGGAATATCCGCACGGTCGCCTGTCCGGGTGACGGCCTGCGGATCGGACGTGACCGGCTCTGACGGGGCTGGTCTGGATGCGGGATGCGGGCCTGAGGGAGGGAAAAGTCGGCGTAGAGCGCCCAGAAGCTGTGTGGGCGGGGCGTCCAGCAGGCGGTTGCACACGGCGTGCAGTGTGTTGATGGTGATGATTGCGGGGCCGATGATCGCGACTGTTCCGGGAATGGACGGTTCCAGCGCCAGTGCCAGCACGATGCTGGTGATCCCGTTCTGCTGGGACACGGCGAGGTGGACGCGGTCGGTACGGGGCAGCCGGGCGGTCAGCGCAAAACCCACCACTATCTGGGCGGCGAAGGCGGCAGCACCCAGCGCGATCCCGGCGCCGAGATCGATACCGCGGGCGAGGAGAAGACCCAGGGCCACGGCGGCACCGTAAAAGGCGATCTGGACGGCCCGTTCCACGACGGCCGCCCATTTCGGTGTCGCCGGCCGCATGAAAAGACCAGCGACGGCCAGACCAAGCATGAGAAAATACGAGACGGCGGCAGCGGCCACGGCGCCGACAGCGGCGACGGCGGTTGCCGTGCGTTTTTTCGCGGCCAACCAGACAAACCCGGCGGCCGCGACCAGCCCGGCGTTGTAGCCAAAATTCGTGAGAAAACCGACGAACCCGTCGGTGCCGCCGAAGGTGTCGGCGATCTGCGCCCGGTCGCTGCCGAGAGTGGGCCCCAGCGTCGTGGCCAGCGTCACCGTCAGTATGACGGTGACCGGATCGTCAAAGGACGACCAGGACGCCAGCACCGTCTTGGCGCGTTCCGACATCCTGGAGTTCTGCATGAACGCGGTCACGGACAGCGGATCTATCTGGGCTACTGCCACGGCCAGCAGGAAGAAGACCGGGTCCCCGAAGGCCAGGGAGAGAACGCCGCCGACGAGCGCGGCCTTGAGGACCACACCGACGGTGACCACCAGCAGGATCGTTCGCAGGTCCTTTCTGGCCACCCGTGAGATACCGCTGGTGCTGCCGTACAGGCCGATCGCGAGCAGGGTGGCTATGACGCCGAAGTAGAGCGAACTGTCAGTGATTTCGCGGATGTCGAGTACGACGGCGGCGACAACCCCGGCGAGGATGAAGGCCGTCAGTAGCAGCAGATGACCTGCTTCCCGGACAAGGAGCCGCATGGTTCACGCCTTCCCTCGCTGGCTGGCGGAGCCGGGGCGCCAGGCATCGTCACCCACGGCTGATGAGCATGAGAGGGAAGAGGAAGGCGAACGTGGCCACGGAAGATCGTTTCACTGGTGGGCAACCAGGCGGACTGCAATTTGGTTCATATATATCGACGAAGGCACCCGTGTGCATGACGATCCTCTCGATCCCCGTCGGGCAAGTCTAGCTGATGATCTTTCGTCAGACTACCCTTGTTCGTCGGCGATTTGGTGTGTCTTCCGGCGGAGCGTGTTCCTGGCGACCATGGCCCTTTACGCCCTTGCCTACGCCCTCGTCCACGCCCTCGCCTACGCCCTCGTCCGAGTCGTTGTCGGCCTGGCGCTGGCTCCCGGCATCTCGGGCTGTAGCCCTGATGCCGGTGACCTGGGTAAACGGCGTTGATCGGGACTGGCTTGCGTCATGATGGGTCTGGTTCCGGTCATTGGGAAGCGGCGGCACCCTTCCGCACACTACGATCGGTAACAGAATTCCTTGGTCGGCTTCGCCGGATACGCTGAATTCGTTGTCAGCCATGGCGGAGCCGCCAACCAGCGGGCTGGGGGGACCGGGTGGCAGGAAAGAAGACGGTTCGGTCCGTCGGCGCGAGCCGCTCCGGCGGACACGATGGCCGGCACCCCGACACCCAGGGTATCCCTCTCCACCCCGGCCAGGTCGCTCTGGAGGACTCCGGAATGGCCGAGGACATGACAACGACACGCACCTGTGTGGATGGCGCGCGGCTCGTGAGTCATTGGCGCGCGACGGACCCCGCCGCCCGGCGCGACGGCCTGGCCAACGGGGCCGCCGAGGACCGGGGCAACGACACGAGCCGGGGCGACGGCGCGGATCGGGGCGGCAGGATGAACCGGGGCGGCATCCACCCCGGGGCTGGTATCGCCGACACCGTGTCCAGCGCCATTCCCGACGGTATACCCGGCATCCCCACTTCCGGCATCACGGTCCCGGGCATCGCCGTTCCGGGTGTTGATGTCCCGGGCATCGCTTCGCCCGACATCGAGTCGGCCATGGTGGACCTGACCAGTGTCGATCTCGAAACGGTGGCCATGCTTGAGGACTCCGTGCTGTCCAGGTCGCTGCGCGCCGTTCTGCGGGATGTCGATCGTCCGGGGGTGGCGATCGCGAAGCACATGGTGAAGCTGTGAGCCCGCGGCGAGAACAACAGCCCGGTCCGGGCCGGCGCCCGGTCCCGTTCCGCGAGTTCATCGTGAAGCTGCACAGCCGGTGCAACCTCGCCTGCGACTACTGCTACGTCTACCGTTCTGTGGACCAGGGCTGGCGGGCCCAGCCCGCCGTGATGACGAGAGAGACAGCCCGTCTGACAGCCCGCCGGATCGCCGAGCACGCCCACACGCACGGTCTCCCGGACGTCCACGTGGTGTTCCACGGCGGCGAGCCGCTGCTCGCCGGCCCGGCGCTCATCACGGACGTGGTGACGATGATCCGGCGCGAGGCCGGCCCGGGAACGGATGTCCTGATCAGCGTCCAGACCAACGGCGTGCTGCTGGACGAGGCGTTCCTCGACGTTCTCGCTGCCCTGGACGTCGGCGTGAGCGTCAGCCTCGACGGCGCCCGTGCCGGGCACGACCGTCACCGGCGCTTCCGGGACGGCCGCGGCAGTTTCCAGGCCGTCGCCGACGCGTTGGGGCTGCTCGGGGCGTCCCGTCACCGGCGGCTTTTCCGGGGGCTGCTGTGCACGGTCGACCTCGACCAGGATCCGGTGGAAGTCCATCGCGCACTGTGCGCATTCCGGCCGCCGGTCATCGATTTCCTGCTGCCGCACGGGAACTGGTCGCACCGCCCGCCGGGCAGACCGGCGGACAGCACCTCGACGCCGTACGCCGACTGGCTCATCGCGGCGTTCGACGAATGGTATGACAGCCCCGCGCCGGAAACGACCGTCCGGATTTTCCAGGAAATCATGTTCCTGCTGCTCGGCTGGCCGAGCGACACCGAGACGGTCGGCCTTTCCCCGGCCGCGCTTGTGGTGGTGGAGACCGACGGCACGCTCGAACAGAGCGACGTGCTGAAATCCGCCTTCCCGGGAGCGGCCGCGACCGGTCGCAACGTGCGGGACCATTCCTTCGACGATGTTCTCAGGCATCCGGGTGTCGTCGAGCGTCAGCTCGGGCTCGCGGCCCTCGCCGGAACGTGCCTGCGCTGCGAGGTCGTGCGGGTCTGCGGGGGCGGTTTCTACCCGCACCGCTACCGGGCGGGAACAGGTTTCCGCAACCCCTCCGTCTACTGCCCGGACCTGCTGCGTCTCATCGGCCACATCCGACGCCGGCTGGTGGACGACGTCGCCGGCATCCGACGGATGGGACCGGCCGGGCCGGGAGCGGGCGGAGCGGAACGGGCCGTGCGGTGAGGACCCATCGGCTGGCCGCGGCCGACTTCGACGCGCTCGCCAGCGGTGCCGGCGACGCCGCAGCCATCGCCGCGTTACGCGGCGCCCAGCTCAGCCGGCGGCTGCTGCTCCTACGAGCGATCCGGGACGAGGTGGCCGCCCGGCACGGCGGCCGCGAGCCGCTCGAGTGCTTCCAGGACGGGCTCGCGCTGTTGGCCGCGGCCGCCCGGCGGTCGCGCCCCGCGGCCGACAGCGTCCTGGCGTATCCGATGGTCGGGATGTGGGGGACGCACTGCCTGCGCCGGCTGCGCGGACAGGCCGGGACTGTCCCCCTTGAGCAGGCCGGGACGGTCCCCCTGGAGGAGGCCGGGACGGTCCCCCTGGAGGAGGATCTCGGCTGTCTGGGCGGGATCGCGGTGGCGGCGGCGCTGCGGGCGGCGCACGCCGTCGACATCACGGTCCGGACCAGGGCGGGACAGCTCTTCCTGCCCACCTTCGGGCATCTGCGCATGCCTGGCGGCGCCGAGCGGGTACGGGTGCGCGCCGCGGCCGGCTCCCACCGGATCATCATCACCGGGGACGGCCTCCGGGCCGAGGTGGACATCGGTGACGCGGACACCGGCGGCGTGGTCGTCAGCCGCCCGGAGGCCGGCGGCGCTGGCTCCGGTGGTGCGGGCGCCAACGAAGCGGTCGCTGGCGCTCCGGGAAGCGGCGGCGTGGACGCCGACGCAGCGGGAGGCGGATGCTGGTTCCCGCTGCGCCGGCTGCGCAGCACCGCGGAGGGCCGTCGTCTCGAGGTGGCGCTCGACGATGCCGATCCCTACCGGCGCTTCGGCGCACTCCAGGTCCGTGACGGACTGGAGGATCATGAGGTCGCCCGCTGGCAGATGCTCCTCGACGAGGCATGGGCGCTGCTCGTCCGCCATCATCCACAGCGCGCGGACGCCGTCCGCGCGGGGCTCACCGTGTTCGTCCCACTGCTGGACGCCCGGGCGGGGCATGCCGTCTCCGCCACCTCCGTGGACGCCTTCGGAGCTGTCTGTCTGATCACCCCCACCAGCGCGGCCGCGCTGGCCACCGATCTGCTGCACGAGTTCCAGCACACCAAGCTGTACGCGCTCATGGACATCCTGCCCCTGTTGGAAGATCGGCAGGATCGTCGCGAGAAGATCTATTACGCGGGCTGGCGGCCGGACCCGCGTCCCGTTACCGGGCTGTTCCAGGGGGCCTACGCTTTTCTCGGGCTGCTGGAGTTCTGGAACGTCCAGCGCCGCAGCGGTGGCGCGCGCACGCGCCGGATCGCGGAGTTCGAGTTCGTCCGCTGCCGGGAGGCGGTGGCCGCCGCCGTGGACACGTTGCGCTCCTCCCGGGTGCTGACCGCGCTGGGCCGGCGTTTCGTCGAGGGCATGGCGCACGCCCTGCGCCGCTGGGAGGAGCTGCCCGTCGACGACGCGGTGGCGGCGCGGGCACGGGATATGGCCGTGGACCATCGGGCGATGTGGCGGCTGTCGCACCTGAGCCCGGACGACGGCCAGCTACGGCGGTGGGCGGACGCCTGGTCGGCGGGCCGGCCCTGCCCGCGCGAGCCACCAGCCGTGGAGGTGGTCGCCGGCAGCCAGGAGCGCGCGGAAACCAGGCGCGGCGTACTTGTCCGGCGCTGGCTGGACGATCCGGAGGCTTTCCAGGCTGTCGACGCGGTCCTTGAGAGCGCCGGCACGGCCGGCGTCGCCGGCCTCGACATGATCGCTGACATCGCTCTGGTGAGCGGCTACTACGCGCGTGCCGCCGAGCTGTACAAGGCGCATCTGGCCAGGTGGCCAGGTGGCGCCACCTCTTGGGCGGGGCTCGCGGTGGCCCGCGGGTACGCCGTCACACCGGCGGTCGCCGCGCTCACCTCTCACCCGGAGACCGTTCGGGCACTGTATGTCTTCCTGCGTGCGACGCCGGGTACTACGACCGATCCGGACGTCCTCGCCGCCTGGATGAGTACTGCCGCCTGGATCGTCACGGCGACCAGTCCAGGCCCCGGCGCAGACTTTCCACCAGCGTCCGGATTCGGTCGTCGGCCTGCGCGACCTGGTCCTGGAAGAGGGTAACGCCGACGACGTACCGGCCCAGGGCGACCGGATGGTGGTACAGCGCCCCCGCCTCGACGTCGAGGACCGTCCGCACCAGACGGCCCGGCTCGGACGGGCTGATCGATGTCAGCATCCTGTCGAACTGGCTGGTGATGAACTGGAACCGTTCGCCGAACTCCTGGTAGAGGCCGCGTCGGTCCACGGCGTCCAGCCCACCGAACGACTTTGTCCGCTCGCTGTCGAGGACGTCCACAGAGAACTGCCATCTGCCGTCCGCGAAGAAGGCGACGTAGTGCAGGTCCGCCGGGTGTACCGCGAACCGGCACTCTTCGGCGGCCTGCCTCTCCATCCGGCCGACCGTGGACGACCGGGACCAGTTGACGGCGGGTGTGACCTGCCCGTCGCCGTACCGGGCAGGATCCCGGGGGATTCCTCGTTGGAAACCGCCGTAGTTCCGTGGTGGCCGGCCCAGGGACTCGAGGATCGATTCGGCTATGGCGGCCATGGAACGGTCCGCGTCGTCCACGTGCTGCCCGCCCAGGGTCAGCCCCACGAGGTATTCGTTGCCGTGGATCCAGTACCAGTACACCCCGAAGTGGCTAACGTCGAAAATGGTTCGCATGAGCCGGCCGGTCCACATGTCTGCCAGGTTCCGGTCAACGCGTCCGATGTCGTAGTTGAATTTCCGGCCGATCTGGATCAGGGTCGCGCGCAGGTTCGCCGGGCCCGAGGAGCCGGCATCGAAGTGACCGGCCAGTTCCTCGTGCTCGAGAATGTCGACGGAGAAGTTCGGGATCCCGTTGACGAAATGCCCGACATGGTGGATCCGGTGCACGCCGACGTGCTGTCGGCAGCGGTTGACGAGATCGTGGTAGCGGCTTCTCTCTCCCCGGTGGTCGGAGGCGCTGTCGAGGCCGCGGTGGAACACGATCTTTGGACCCGGCTTCGGATCCGGCTGGATGGGCGGGGCCGTGTCCATCATCACCATCTCCTTCGGCGCGCGTTCACGGTATTGGTATTTCGATCGGGATCTCGTGCCGGTCGGAGCCCGCGCTGTCCGGCGCCTTCGACAACCGGGCGGAGCTGTCTCGGTAGTTCTCGCCCGCGAGCTTGGTATCTGGATATCTGGGGGTGTAGTAGCGTAGGAACGCATCGTGGGTCTGCCTGTCGAGATCGCGTGCGTCCTCGATCTCGCCCACCGCCACCAGGCTGTTCGCGTGGCCGACCGCCGCCGTCAGGGTGAAGAAATGCTCTTCCCCGACCTGGTCGTCGGAACGCAGGCCGGTCATGGCTTTCCAACTCAGCTCGCGTGCCTCGTCGAAGGAAGCACGGGCATTCCCGGTGTTTTCGCGGGCCCGCTCCGCCCGGCCCTTGGCCCGCAGGTAGAGCGCCAGGTTCGCCATGCAGATATATTCGAACGGGTGTTTCTCTTTCGTCTGGCCGGCGAGTTCCTCCTGGTCGGCGAGTTTCTCCCGGTAGCGTCCATATCCGGCGAGAACTTTGCGGCCGAGAGCCACCGCCTGGTCGTGCTCACCGAGTAGGGACAGGTCGGTGGCCAGGCTGAGTTCGCAGGTGAGCTCCTCAGGCCTATCCGGATGGTATTCGGATGTCGTGCGGTATCTGTCGAGCGCATCCTGGTCAGACTTACGGGCCGTATCGTAGTCGCCCTGTAGCCTGAATATTGTCGCTAGTAGGTGATCCGTGTACGCCAGGTGACGGGTCTTGTCGGACCGCTCGTTGAAAAAACGGCGGGCTTGCTGCAGCCGGTCCTTCGCATCCTCCAGTTCGCCCATCTGCCGCTGCAGGAAGCCCACGCTCAACGCCGACACCCAGGTCTGCGACCGCTCGTCACCGAGGACCCGGCGGGCGCGTTCGAAGGTCTCCAGCGCACCCTTCAGCGCGGCGCTGACGTCACCGTAGAAGAACAGGCAGTGGGCCAGGTTGTAAGAGGCGATGATGGTGTACAGATGATCGTCGCCGTACTGGCTCCGGAAGCCCGCGAAAGCTTCCTCATCATACCGTTGGGCGTCCCGGAACTTGCCTGTCTGCCGTCGGTCCAGCGCGAGGCTGCCGGATGTCCACCAGACATGCGGGTGCCCCGAGGGGAAGACAGCCGTCTGCCGCTCATGGGTCTCGTTGTTGAGCCTGATCGCCTCAGGGAACTGGGACAGCTCCCGGTAGGCGTTGGAGACGTGGGTGGCCAGGCGCAGGCGCAGGACGTCGCTCTCGCGGTGCGGAGCCGCGGCCGCCCAGTACGCCAGTAGGCCCTCGCCGAGGTCCCGCGCCTTCGTCGCGGTCGTGGACTGCAACAGGTAGCGGGTCTGGTGCACCAGCCAGCGGCGCACCGCGTCGTCGAGACTGCTGACCGCGCCGGAAGGTTTGATGTGCCGCTGGAGCTCGGCGTAGCGCTCGCTGTCCTTGGGATCGTCCGACGGCTCGTCCAGCGGGGCGAAGGCGGCCAGCACCCGCAGAATCTCGGTCCGCCGCTTCTCGAGGGTGCCGGCCTGGCGCATCCGGCTCCGCAACAGGTCGCACAGCACGGGAGGCAGGCTCAGTGACTCCCAGCGCGGGCCTATCCGTACCAGCGTGAGCTCGTTGGCCACATTTTGGAGGATCCGGTCGATGAGCCCGGTGTCCGGGCCGCCCGGCAGCGTGGTGTCCGGGCTGTCCGGCAGGTTGTCGTCCGGCTGCTGCAGTACCTCCAACATGCCGCGTGACTTCAGCAGCTTCATGGAGATGCCCTCCGTCGACAGGAAGGCGCACAGTTCCAGGAAGCGGAGGCGTGGCCGTGACCGCTTCTCCAACGTGTCCAGGGACACCAGCAAGCTCTGCAGGATGGGTGGCGCGACGCCGTCGGTGCGACCGGCCGCCAGGTCTTCCACGGCACGGTCGAGCAGCCTGAGGTAGTGCCGTACGGCTTCGCTCGCCTCTATGCCCGACTCGACTATCCACGTCGCGGCATGGTCGACCGCCTGCGGCAGGTAGCCCAGCCTTCTGGTGACTGACGCGATGAGGTCGTCCTCGGCGTACCCGATCCGCTTGCGCATCAGTGTGTCGGCCTCGGCCGGGGTGAACGGGTCCACGCGCATGATCTCCGCGCTGTTCCGCCAGCCGGCCTCCTCGGCAGTGGTGATCAGGACGTGTCCGTAGATCCCCGATTCCGGGAGGAGCCCGCCCAGCGCCGCCCGGTCGGTCGCGTCGTCATAGACGAGCAGCCAGCGTTTGGCCAGCCGGTCGCTGACAAGATCCGTGAGCATCTCGGCCACCGGATCCGCCGCCGCCGACCAGCTCTTCGCGCGGTACCCGTACGCGGCCGGGTGCTCGCTGATGGCTTTCAGTAGTTGCTCCAGGCTGTCCCGGGCGGCCTCGGCGCTGCTGGCCCGGACCCACCAGACCAGGTCGTAGTCCGAGGCGAAACGGTGGGCGTACTCGACCGCGATCTCGGTTTTTCCGTGGCCGCGCCCGCCGCAGAGGGCCAGCGGCAGCAACGGCCTGGTCCTCGACCAGGTCAGGTAGTCCCGGGCGCGGCTGAGATGCTCCTCCCGGCCGACGAATCGCGGGTTGACCCGCAGCGACGTCCTGATCTCGGGGACGCTGCCGGGGAACCGGGTGCCTCCGGGAGGGGGGTCAGCGGTTGTCGCCGGTCCGGTCCGGCCCAGTTGCCTCAGCAGGGTGGAACGTGCCTTCTGCTCGGTGAACATGCCGAGCTGCACCTTGGCGATCAGGTCGAACGGCTCGCGGAACTCGTTGGTGTCCACCCGGATCCCGACGATCCTGGGAACGGTCGTGGCATCGTCTCCGCTGACCCGCGCGTTGATCAGTCCTCTGAGATATTCGCGCCACGGTGAAGAATCGAGCAGATCCTGGGTGAGTACGATCACGACCGGTTCCTGGTCCCGGCCGTCAACGCCACCGGGCGCGGTCCTAACGGGCGCGGTCCTGTCGGCTGAGGCGGGTGGAGCGGAGATGTCATGCACGGAGATGTGCACATTGCCCAACTCGGTGCGGATCCATTCCGCCCAGACCCGGCCCCGAGGCGCCGCGACGACCGTCGCCGTGTTGACGTCCATGGGCACCAGGCGTTCAAAGGCCCGCAGCCATTGTATGCGTTCCGGCTCGGGCAGCGGCTTCAGGCTCTGGACCTGGCCGTTGGTGATGACATTGGTGAGGTATTCATACGGACTGAGCAGGCCGTTCGTGCTCTCCGGTCGCTCCGCGAAGGCGGCGAGGACTTCCTCGTAGGCGTAGAACGACTTGTAGGGGATCTCAACATGCCCCCAGTAGGTGTTGCGGCCGGCCTCGTCGAGGCCGCGTGGCAGCCTGGGGAAACAGCGCCGGACGCGCTCCCGGCTGATGTTCAGTTTCTCGGTCTCCCCGGGCTCGACTCGCATCGGCACTGGCAGGACGCGGATAGCCCGGTCCAGGTGATTTTCGATGTCGGTGACGACGTTGGCCGCGCCGATGATCGACTGGGAGTTCATAGTGAAGCCGAGGACGACGACGTCCGGGAGTAACTTGGTGCAGATCGATGCGCTGTCGCCGAGACCGGTCCGGCTGTCGACGAGGATGTAGTCGTAGCCGCCGGCGAGCATGTTCGCCCGCATGTCCTGGAAGAACCGCCGACCACGGAGATTGTCGTAGAGCGCGCTCCAGGGCAGAGAGGCGATCGTGGCCTCGTAGGATCCGCCCTGCCGGCCAGGGCCGAGGAAGTCGATGCTCCCCCAGCCGGAATGCCGGGCCAGCTGCAGGTGGATCACCCGCTGGTCCACCGCGGCGAACTCCCGCCGCAGGTCGGCCCGGTCGGCCCTGGGATCGTACCAGGCCGCGGAGACGTAGCCCTGCACCATGTCGACGACGCCTTCGATGTCAGTGGCCGCATCCGAATCCAGGAAGAACGGGTGCAGATAGCTGCGCAGGCCCGGCGCCTCGAGATCCCAGTCGACGACCAGCACCTTCCGGCCCGCGCTGGCCAGGATCCAGGCGACGTTGGCGACCGCCATCGTCCGTCCGACCCCGCCCTTGTACGAATAGAAAGTCACGATGGTGCCGCCCGGGCCGGTCGGGGACCCGGTGGTGCCGGCTACTGTCGTTGTCATCGTCACCGTTCCGCGTCATCCGGCCACCGGCGGCGCAGTACCGGTCTGCCCTGATCCGGGTCGTCGGGGATGTCGCCCGGCCCGGTTCCCGGGCCGGGCCCGGCCATGTTTATCAACATGTTCTGGGTGCGGATGACCATGGACACGATGTCCGTGGCCAGTTCCTCATGGGTACGGACATCCTTGCGACGGTTCCAGCGGACGGCGTCCGCGTGGGCGAACCATCGGGACAGTTCCGCGCGCAGGTTCTCGGCCTGTTCCTCGGTCTCCTCATCCGTCGAGCTGAACACCGCCAGCATTCCCGCGGAGGCGGCCGGGTCCGTCGCCAGCCAGCGTTCCATGTCGGCGGGAAGCTCCTGGTAGGGCTCCGCTCCGGTGATCCATGGATCGACGAGCAGGACGATGACGCGCCGGTCGGCGCGGGCCCGGGCCAACTGCTCGGTGAGCTCGGCGCCGACGGGGTAGCAGACCGTGTCGTAGATCGCGTTCTTACTCAGGGCGGCCTGGGCCAGGGCGAACGCGGGCCGGCCGGTGGCCGGCAGGAAGGGCCGCCAGTCCTCGGGCGCGGTCCCGTAGAAGTCACGCCGAGTACGGGTGGAGGGCTGCTCGTCCGCCGTGGCGGCGGCGATGACGACCCCGACCCGGCCCAGGTTGCGGGTATGTCGCCGATTCCGGGCGGGGAGACGCGGCGTCTCGGCCACGTCGTCCCCGGTATGCGCTAAGGGAGGCTCGGGTTCGGCGTCCGGTGGCGAGGCCTGCCGTGCCGGCTCGGCACCGGCGGCATTGACAGGAGCGGATTCGGCGGTGGGCGGGGCCGCGGCGAGGAGCTCCGGACGCGGGCGGGCGTAGGGCAGGTCGGCCGCGGTCATCACGGGCAGGTCGGCGGCGGCCCCGGCGACCACCAGACCGGCGACCTGCCGGACGAAGGCCAGGTAACGCTCGCTCGCGCCGGAACGGTACATCTCGCTCATGAGGTGGCGCAGGCCGCCGGTGCGGCCCATCTCGACGGCGTTGGTGGGCAGGCGGCTCGCCGTCCGCAGGATGCCAGGCAGGGTGTCGAAGCCGGCCGACCACGGGATACCGATCAGCGACGCCGGTTCGGCCCCCGTACGCTGCTGGTACCAGCGCATCCGGTCGTGGAACGCCGACCATTCGCGGACGCAGCGCGTACTGCGCACATAGGCGTCCGAATAGGCTGCGACCAGTACCCGGCAGGTCAGGGCGGACGCTGCCGGCGCGTCCGGCGTATCGGGTGTGTACGTCCCGGCTGGTGGCTCCTGCCCGTGAACCGGTGCCCACAGTTCGCCGGTGGCATCCGGCGGGTATCCGAGCTGGTTGCGCAGTTCGCGCTGGAGGTCGCCGAAGAACCGTTGCAGGTGCCCCGCGTCGGCGTCGCCGGTGGCGTGGCTGACGAAGAAATACGGTGTCATGTCGACTGACGCCGATCCGGCCCGTCATCGCATCGCGCCACCGTGGGCGCGGCACCCCCGGCGGGGTTTCCGGGCCCGGCGCAGGCCGCCGGCCGATGAGCAGGGGTGCTCGACGGGACATGCGTCCGGCCGCGATCGGCGTGCCGCCGCTCGTCGTGTACCACCCCGTACCACCTCGCGCACTCGGCAGATCCCCCGATGCCGTGCGGGACCACCACGGGAAGTCGACCGTGTACGGCGGACTGAGGCTGACCACCGAACGCGAACTCATCACCGCGGAAGGTTGACGAAACGCGCCCAACTATAGCCCCTGACCCGTTGCCGGGGCAGCCGGCCGTCCGATATGTGACGGCCGAGTCCTGTGGTGAGGAGGCGGTGGGATGGCCGGCGCGTGGGGGCTCGACCGGTCGCCTGAAAAGGCTGTGACCAGCCCGTCTGCGCAGGTGGGGCGGGTCGTGGGTGGAGTGCGCGGACGGTGGGGCGACCTGTCGGGCCGGAGGCCCGGTATGCCTGGAGGGGCTGGATGCGCCATGGCGTATGCCGAGTCGTCACAACGACAGATGATGTGACCGAATTAGACGTGTATCTTTGCCCGGTGGAGCGTCGGGGGCCACCGTGTTCCGACGTCCCACCAGAACTGGATGGTCCGGTCGGATGGGCGCTCCCGGTCCCGGTCCCGAGGCGGAGCGTCCGGCCGGAGCGGTCGTGGTCTGCGGGGGTCCATGCGCTACTACTTCATGACGAGCTACGCCTCCGAGCAGGACCGGAAATGGGTGGCTCGTTTCCACACCGATCTCGAACGCCAGATGCGGGCAGGCGGCGCCGATGTTCTCGTCGGCGGTCAGCTCGACTATCCCGTGCCGGGGAGTCCCGGCGTCCGAGCGGATGGTGATCATCCCGCGGCGAAGCTGCCCGTGATGGTGGCGCTGTATTCGGATTCTTATTTCAGTGACCCGCGGTGCGCGCTCGACTGGGAAATCTTCAACCAGCGGGGGCGGATCTACAGTCAACGCTACGGGAAGTGGCCAAAGGACGCTGTCATCGGGCTGATCTGGCGGCCAGTGGCGATCACTCCCGTGGAGAAGGTCCTTAAATCACAGTCCTGGGACGCGGCACGTGGCGCACCCTTCGCCGGTGACGGCCTGTTCAACCTCATGCGCAGACATCACGACGACTACCACCGGGTGGTGGAGCGGACCGCGAACCGAATTCTCGAGGCGCACAGGCGGTTGACGACGCCGGGGCAGGAACTGCCGTCGCTGTCCCCCGAGGAGGTCGCGCTGATCCGTCCTCCGTCCGGTGGCCTGCGGGAGGAGGTCACCATCTACCGGCAGGAAGAGGACAGTGCCGGCCGCCGGGAACGGCTGGGAGGCAGTGTGCCCCGGTTCATCTTTTTCACCAGCTACGCCGCTCGTCCCGGTGACCGTGAGCTGGTGGAGAAGCTCCACGCCGACCTGACCGCTGAACTGGGTGTCAGGGCGGACCGCGAACCGCGGCCACGTGGTTTTCTCGCCCCCTGGGACATCGGGCTGGGGGCGGAATGGCAGACCGAACTGCGGGAGGCGGCCCGTACCATACCGGTCATGGTCGCCCTGCTGTCCGACGACTACTTCCGCAGCGGCTGGTGCGGCTGGGAATGGGCTGTCTTCAGCGAGCGGATGCGGCGAGCGGCCATGAACGGGGCCGCAAGCACGGGCATGAGCGGGGCCACGGGCACGGTCGCGGATTCGCCGCCCGGTTACATTCTTCCGCTGGAATGGGTGCCGCGGCGGCAGCCCGTCCCGGCCGTGGCGCGGCGGATACAGCTCACCTCGCCGAGTCTGGGGCGGGCATACGCGGACAGCTGTGTCGTCGATCTCATGCGGCAGCATCCGCGGGAGTACCAGAGTTTCATCATCGCGCTGGCCGAGAAGGTGCTGCGAACGGCCGCCGCCGCGCTGCCGCCGCTCGACCGTGACACGGCGGCCGGTCTGGCGCCGGCGTTCGGCGATTTTCCCGCGCCGAATCCGCCTGTTTCTCCCGGTCCCCCCGTTCTCCCCGATCGGTCCAGCAAGCCAGCCGTAGCCGGATCGGCGGGGAAATCCGGGCAGGGTGATTCGGGCGGACTGGTCGCCGTCGTTGGCGCCGGTGCTTCCGGCAGGCGGGATGTCTCTGGTGGACCAGGCGGTGGCGGCCTCGGCAACCGGCTCGCTCCCGACGACATCCTGGCGCTGGTCGAGGCACTGGAGCGGGTCGACGTCCTTTATGACCAGACCGCCCGGCAGGAGTGGGTGGTCGCCATCGGTCACCGTTCCGGCCGCCAGCCCCGGCCTCCCCTGACCCCGCACCTGCGTACCTATTTCATGAAGGTGGTGCGGTTCGCCGGTGACCAGGCCGATGCCGGGGTGCTGACCGCGCTCGCCGACGCGCTCCATGACATCGACCCGGGCTCGGAAAGCGTCCACCGCGTCCGCACCCTCGTCGAAGACCTGCGCACGCGCTGGTGACCCGAGCACGGCAGGAAGGCGGCTCACGGCCTGGCTGGGCCGGCGGACCAGCGCGATGGTCCGCCGGCGCGCATGTTCCCCGTGGGCGCTTATTCCTGAGCGCTCTTTCTGGCGACGCCGGCGAACTGCCAGGCGGTGCGGATGTCGTCCTCGCCGGGACGCCACTGCCAGGGGTGGACGATGCCGGGCTCGACCAGGTCGAAGCCGGCGAACAGGGCTTCGATCCGCTGGCGTGAGCGGAAGACGAAGGGCGAGGTGGCGTTCTTGTACACCTGCTCGACCCGGGCCACCTGGTCGGATGGCGCGTCGTCCGTGGCCGCGTGTGTCAGGGCGATGTGGGAGCCGGGTGCCAGCAGTTTCCGGAACGCGGCGATGAGGCCGGCCGGGTCCTCCTCGTCGGTGACGAAGTGGAAAACGGCTATGAACAGGATGGCTACCGGTCGGGAGAAGTCGATCAGAGTGCGCAGGTCGGGATGATCGAGGATTGTTCCGGGGCTGCGCAGGTCCGCGGTGATGACCGTGGTGGTGGCGTTGTCGGCCAGCAGGGCCCGGCCGTGAGCCAGGACGATCGGGTCGTTGTCGACGTAGACGATGTGGGCGTCGGGGTTGACCTGCTGGACGATCTCGTGCACGTTGCCCTGGGTGGGCAGGCCGGCACCGACGTCGATGAACTGGTCGATGCCCGCCTCGGCCAGCCACCGTACGACGCGGCGGAGGAAGAGCCGGTTCTCCCGTGCCGCGTCAGAGGTGATCTCGGCGCCCACGGCTTCCTTGACCTTTTCGGCGGCTTCCCGGTCGACCGGGAAGTTGTCCTTGCCGCCGAGGAAGTAGTCGTATATCCGGGCGGGCGTGGGCCGGTCGGAGCGAATATTTACGCCCGGCCCCCAGCTGCCGTCCGGCTCGGGGATGCTCGATTTAGCGGTCCAGTTTGTCATCGCCTCGGTATGTTACGGCATTTTTCGTTACGAACTGGCCGGTTCGGCGTCGTCGCCGCGAGCATGCTGATACGGGACGGCCGGCAGGCCGCCATGGGCGATGCTGACCGGGGGCTCGATGAGGAATGGATCCACCCGCCGGTCCACCGGGGTGAACCAGGGCTCACCCGGCGCCGCGTGCGGTGTGAAACGCCAGCGTTTCGGCACCCGCCGGATCCCGACCGGATAGATGGTCAGCGACCCGTCCGGGCCGATGTGCAGCCGCAGGAGGTTCTTGTAGTCGGCGATCCCCTGCGCGGCGAAGAGCTCGTTGGTGTTCAGGCCCGCGAACCGGTCGGCGAGCCAGAGATAACCGGCGAGCAGCTCGACGGCGGCGAGCCCGCCGAGCACGGTGACCAGCGGCAGTACGCCGGCCAGCAGCCAGGTGCCCGGCAACGGGCCGGCCACCGCCACCACGGCCGCCAGCAGGCCGGCCGCCAGCAGGAGCTGGGCCACCGCGTGCGCGGCTCCGGCCGCCAGCCCCCGGGCCGTCCGGCCGCTCTTGGTCAGGGCCACCCCGGCGCCCAGGACGCCGAGGCTCAGCGCCAGCCCTGGCACGTTGTCGACCAGGCCGGCGAACAGTGCGCCGGTGCTGGCGTCGCGAAGCCCGTCCGCGATGGCGTCGAGGCGCCCGGCGGCCCTTGGCGTGCCCGCGCCGGCGGTGGCACCGATCACCAGCGCCAGCAGCAGGTGGATACCGCCGAGCAGGCCCACCAGCCCGGGTGCGAACGCCGGCAGGCGGACGATGCCGGCGGCCAGCCGGCGGGAGGTGCGCGCGTCCGGGAAGCTCGTCTCGAGCTGGTAGTGCGCCGGCGGGTCGGTCTTGCTTGGCGCCCGGGACGCCGGCGGCGGCAGCACCAGATGTTCCGGCAGGTGGTGGGTGGCGGACAGGTAGGCTCCGCCGCCACCGGCGGTGAACTTCTGCGTGTCCCCGTCGGCCTGGCGGTAGCGCGCGTAGTGGTGCAGGTCGCCGGAGAGGGAGACCCGTACCCGCGCGCCGGCCTTGCGGATCACGGTGCGTTCGAAGTAGTCGAGGACGGCGAACGCCTCGGCGTTGCCCTCACCCGTGCTGACCCAGCTCGGTTTCGCCGAGCACAGGATCACCGCGTCGCCGGGTTGCATCTGCTCGGCGACGTCGAGGAAGTACCGGCGCTGCGGGTCGTCGATGTAGGAGTCGAACTGGATGTCGATACCGAGCAGCCACCACCGGTGCGGCAGTTTCACCGCGAAGTAGCTGCGGGTCTGCTCGGTACGCCAGCCGCCGATGGTGGAGCGCTGGCAGAACACCCGCATGAAGGCGGTGAGCCCGTCGTACCAGTCGTGGTTGCCGGGGAGGACGAACAGTTTCGGCGGCGCCGGCTGCCCGTCGGGCCCGGGCGGCGCGGTGGGCAGCGCCGCCCGGTAGGGGCCGATCAGTTTGTTCTCGTAGCCGGTGATGCTCGGCGTCGGATAGCACTGGTCGCCGCCCATCACCAGCAGCTGCCCCCGCGGGGCCGGCGAACCGTCCAGTTCCAGGCCTGGCGCGGCGAGCAGCGAGGCCATCGTGTAGGTCGAGTCGAAGCCGTCGCCGAGGTCGCTGACGTAGTCGAACCACAGCTCGTCCTGGCCCGACAGGTCGGTCGGGGGGGCGGCCGGCAGCGCGGCCATCGCCTCCCGCTTGTCGGCATAGGAGCCGAGTAACTCGCTGATACCGACGCGGACGGCGGTGTCGAGCAGCAGGGCCGGCGACAGCCAGCGGGACATCGACGCCCGTGCGAAGCCGAGCGCCCGCTCGCTGTCGTCGACAGGGCGGGACGGGGTGCCGGACATCAGCTCCAGCCCCCTTCGCCATCCCGCGGATCGTCTCCGTCCCGCGCGTCCTCCTCGTCGTCCTCGCGTCCGAGGGAACGGCCGTAGACCTCCCAGAGATCGCCGAGGAACAGCCGGCCGAACTTCACCAGGCCCGCCGTGCCACCGGCCGGGCCGGACGTCCGGAACGTCGTGAGCTGCCAGAGGAAGTCGGGGATGTGGATGGTGACGATGCCGGCGCCGACGATCCGGGCGGTGGACTCGCCGGCGGCGTCCACATGGCCGGCGAAGACGCGGGTGTAGAGCGTCGAGGTGTCCCGCCACAGGTCGAATCCGGGATCGTCGTGGACGTCCTTGAACCCGCTGAGGGTCAGCGGGTGCCCGGCCGCGTCGCTGAACGGCAGCCGGTAGAGCATCCGCCGGTGCCCGGGGGTGTCGCCGACGAAGAGGTTGAAGACGCCGCCGTCCACCGGGCGTCTGCCGCCCAGCGCGTCGCAGCGGACGTATCCGCTGGCGGTGGCCCCCCGCAGCCGGTCGGCGGCGAAGGCGTCCACGTTCTCGGTGTGGATGGTCAGGCGGAAGGACAGCGAGGTCCCGTCCTGCCTGCCCTGGTTGTATCCACGTTGGGGATCGGTTTCGTCGAGGGTGAGGAAGCCCTTCATCTTCTCGGTGAACCGCAGGCTCGTGGGAGTGGTCATGGCTGTGTCTCCAGGACGGGGCCGGCATCCACGGCGTGTTCGGCGAGCCGGTCGGCGAAGGCGGCGATGGTCAGCGACGGGTTCGCCCCGACCGGCCCGGGCAGGGCGGCGCCGTCGGCGACGTACAGACCGGGGTGGTTGAACACCTCGCCCCATTCGTCGATGACGCCGGTGGTGATGTCGGTACCCATGGAGGCGCCGCCGAGAGGATGCACGGTGATGACCCGGGACAGCAGCGTCAGCGGATTCCGGTGGTATTTTCCACCCATTTCCTCGGCCAGGTCCTCCATGATTCTGTCCAGCCGTTCGAAATACGGCTGGCTGTCCGCCGGATAGTTCTCGATCTGCAGGTAGTCGTCGCTCACCGACATTTTTCCGGTGGGAATGTCGCGCCCCATGCCCAGCAGGGGCATCGCGCCCGCGGACGCCTGCCCCGGGCCGAGCAGCCGGCCGACCAGCGCGCCGATCTGGTGGGACGGGCCGCCGGTGAGACGGGAACGGATCAGCTCGTAGACGGTGCTGACGATCCGGGACGCCTCGTTGTCCAGGCCGGCCGCCTCGATGAGCCATTCGGCGAAACCGGGGTAGCCGGCGTCCTGGATGTAGCAGCCGCGGTCGGCGCCGGAGCCGCCCTGGCCATCAGCGTGACCGCCGTGGCTGTCGAGGGGGTCGGGGACGCGCACGGCGGTCGTGATGACCGGGGCGTGCGCGCCGCCCAGGGCCGGGCCGGGCACCCCGCCGACGAAGCCGAGCAGGTCGCCGTTGCCGCTGAAGCGCCGCCCCAGCAGCTGGGAGATGCCGGGTAACGCGGCGCGGTTGCGGAGCAGCAGATAGGTGGTGCCGAACGTGCCGGCGGCGAGGACGAGACGATCACAGGTGATCGTCCGCTGGGGGAGTGTCGAGGTGGCGACGGCATCACCGGGTGCGTGCACCACGTATCCGACGGTGTACCCACCGCCGTCCCGTGGGGTGATCGAACGGGCCTCGTGGTGGACGCGCAGGTCCGCGCCGTGGTGCACCGCGGCGGAGAGATAGGTGTGGTCCAGGGTGTTCTTGCTGCCGTAGTTGCAGCCGAGGTCGCACTCGCCGCACAGCACGCAGGTGATCCGCGGCCGGCCGTGGATGTTGCCGTAGGCCGGCTCACCGATGGGCGCCCCCGGTACCGGCGGGTTGCCGTCGACACCGAACGTGACCGCCAGCGGCGGCTGCTCGGCGGTGTACCCGAGCCGTCTGCCGGCCTGTTCCAGCAGCTCGGTCCGGCGGGCGTGCTGATAGCGCGGCTGCCCCTTGGGGAAGCGCTGCACCCCTATCGTCTTTTCGACGGCCGCGTAGTGCGGTTCCAGGTCGGCCCGGCTGACCGGCCAGCTCTCGTAGCCCTCGCAGGCGGGCGCGTCGCGGACGAACCACTTCTCGTCCTTGCGGAGCAGGACGTTGGCGTAGATGAGCGAGCCGCCGCCCAGCCCGCTGGAGACAACCGCCTCGAAGTCGGCGAAGGACCAGACATCGAACAGACCGTGCCGGCCCTGGCTCGGGTCCCAGAAGTTCGTCGCGATGTCGGTCGGCGAACGGGCGAACGACCCCGGTGGATACGCCTTCCCACGCTCGAACAGAACAACGCTGTAGCCCGCCTCGACGAAACGGCAGGCGGTCACCGCGCCACCGAATCCCGAACCGACAACCACGACGTCCGCGTGTTCGCTCCCGCTCACCTGTCCCCCCAGGCCCGCCCGCGGATCGCCGACTGGGAACACTTCACTCGCGGGCGTGACGAGTGAACCACGCCCAGCCGCCACCAAAACAGAGTGGGCCGCTGTCCACAGCCCGACATGGCTGTGTCCGCGCCGCGCCCGCCGGCCCGGATCTCCTGTTACGGCCCGCCGCGCGCTCCCGTCGGGTGATCGGCCGGGCCGGTGATGACGGCCAGGACGGTGCTGCCGGGGGTTATCGTGCCGCGGCGGGCCAGCTCGAGCAGACCGTACATCATCTTCGCGACGTATACCGGTTCCAGGGCGATGCCGTGGCGTCCGGCGAAGTCGTCGATGAACCGCTGGAGATCCGGCGGGCGGCGCGCGAAACCGCCGAAGTGGAAGTCGCACTCGATCCGCCAGTTGTCGGTGGCGTGGCCGAAGGTGGCACGTTGGAGGTCACCGACGACGTCCTGGAGGAACCGGCCGCCTTTGAGCGCGGAGAATCCGATGGCCCGCTGGCCGGGGCGCAGGCTCGCCGCGATACCGGCCAGGGTGCCGCCCGAGCCGCAGCCGCAGGTGACGATGTCGACATCCGGCTCGACCTCGTCCAGAATTTCGGCACAGCCGCGGACGCCGGCCGGGTTGCTGCCGCCCTCCGGCAGCGGGAAGAAGTCGCCGAAGCGCGCCCGCAGGCCGGCGAGCACGTCCGGTTCGTCTTTCCGGCGGTACGTCGACCTGTCCAGGTAGGCCAGCCGCATGCCGTGGGCGACGGCGGCCGACAGCGACCAGTTCAGCGGCAGATGTTCCTCGCCGCGGATGACGCCGATGGTGGTGAAACCGAAAAGCGCGCCGGCGGCGGCCGTCGCCCGGACATGATTGGAGAACGCCCCGCCGAAGGTCAGGATCGTCGATTTCCCGGACGCCGCCGCGTCCACCAGATTGTATTTCAGCTTGCGCCACTTGTTGCCCGGTAGCACGGGGCTGACGAGGTCGTCGCGTTTGAGCAGCACCCGGACCCCGTGCCGGGCGAACCGCTCGTCATCCAGCTCCTCGGCCGGCGAGGGCAGCCGTACCACCCCCGGATACAGGGCTGTTGGTGACAGGGCCTCAGCGCGCGGGGCTTCGGGGCGCGGAATTCGCGAGTGCCCGGCCCCCGGGCCGGGAGCCTCCGGACTCGGAGGCCGCGTGTTCATGCCGGCGCTCCCCGCGAACGTCGTGGTCGCCGTGCGGTGCGCAGAGCGGTGGTGATGCCGGCGGTGGACAGGGCGATGAGTGAAACGGCCGGGACCCAGTTGCCGAGGCGGTCGTAGAGGGTCTGCCTGGTCGCGAGCGGTATGTCGGTGCGGTAGGGGCCGCGTTCACGGGTGCCGAGACGGACGAGTTCGCGGCCGGACGCGTCGAACACGGCGGAGACGCCGGTGAGCGTGGCGTGCACGACCGGGCGTCCCGACTCGACGGCGCGCAGCGCGGCGAGGCTCGCGTGCTGCGCGGGCGCCCAGCTGTCCTGGAAGGTCGATGTCGCCGACTGCACGACGATCACTTCCGCGCCCATCCGGGCGAGCCGGCGTCCCAGGTCGGGAAAGGCCGACTCGAAGCAGATCAACGTCCCGAAGCGCACGCCCGCCGTCCGCATGATGGTGAGCTGATGGCCCGTCCGGCGGTTCTCCGCAGCTGCTTCGGTCACTGATGACAGCCAGCCGAACACCGGGCGCAGCGGGATGTACTCGCCGAACGGCACCAGGCGCGTCTTGTCGTAGCGGCCGCGCGGCCCGTCCGGGCCGATGAGGACCGCTGTCTTGTAGATCCCGCCGCCAGGCGCCCCCGGCCGCTCTCGTGGGCCTGGCGAACCAGGTGGACGTGCCCGCTCCAGGCTGCCGTCATCGTCGCGGGCCGGCCCTTCGGCGGAGCCCGGTGGGGCTGGTGAGCCATGTGCGCCCAACACATCGCCCGGTGCGCCGAGGGTTCCGGCCCGGCGGGCGTCGGTGTTGACCAGGATGTCGGCGCCGACGGCGCGGGCCGCCGCCTCGATCCGGGCCAGGTGGGCGGGATCGTCGGCGAGGTCGAAACCGACGCTGCTCTCACCCCAGACGACCAGGTCGGCACCGCTGCCCGCGAGACGCCGGGTGGCGGCTTCGCTCGCGGTGAACCGGGCTTCCGGAGCGTGGACGACACCCGGCTGGGCGCCGCCGAGACGCAGCGTCCCGGCCGCCGGGGGGACGGGCCTCAGCATTGCCGCGCCGCTGACGGCGAGGATGACGATCCCGGCTGCCGCCAGACAGGCGGTGATCCGTCTGCCGGCCGCCGCGCCCGGGATTCCCGCCGCGGCCAGGGCCAGCCCGACGGCAGCCAGCACGAAGCTGAGCAGCCACACGCCGCCGAGCGAGGCGAGCGCCAGCACCGGCCGGCTGTTCCACTGGCTCGCGCCGAGCAGCGCCCACGGCCCGCCGAGCCCCTGCCATGATCGGAGGAACTCGCCGGCCACCCACGCCGACGGCACGACCAGCAGCGCCCACGCGAGCCCGCGGGCTGAAGGGGGCTGGCGCAGGGCCGCCCACACCGTCACACCCCACAGCGTCCAGGTCGCGCCCAGTATCGCGGTGAGTACGAGCAGGAACGGGCCGGTGTTCGGAGCCAGCCAGTAGCAGGCCGCCAGGAAGAACCCGGTGCCGCCCCACCAGGCCCGTACGGCCGCCTCCCGCCTGGTCGGGGCGGCGCGGACGACCAGCATGAGCGGCACGAGCCCGACGAAACCGAGCACCCACACCCCCGGCGCCGGGAAGGCGAACGCCGGGACCGCCCCGGCCAGCCCGGCGAGCCCGTGGGCCGGCAGCCGGCGCACGGCCGTCCCGCCCGAGCGCTTCTCGCTGTCCATGTCGCGATGCTGCGGCCACTTCGAGTACCCGCGCAAAGCAGCGTGACATGTGGGCCGGTTGTGCGGGTATCAGCTCAGGCGGGGGGTGATCTTGTCGAGGACGCCGTTGTACAGCCTGCGGATGCCGATCGGCGCGAAGGTCCGTTCGAAGAACCCGCCGATGCCGCTCGCGCCGGCCCAGCTCGTCTCCACCGACACCCGGGTCGTGCCCGAGCCGGCCGGCTGCACCGTCCACACGGTCCGCAGGGTGGAGTTCTGGTCGGCTTCGACCAGGGTCCGGTCGGGCTCGGGCGCGGAGACGACCGCGTCGACGGTGCGGACGCGGCTGCGGGTCGCGTGCAGCTGGTAGCGGATCCGGGTGCCGGCGCCGGTGCCGCCCTCCAGCACCTCGTAGTCCGTGATCGTCTCTGGCCAGGTCTCGGCCCGGACGCCCTTGTAGTCGCCGAGCGCTTCGATGACGGCGGTGGGCTCGGCGGTCACAACCCGCGTCACGGTCACCTTGATCTCTGCCATCCGGTCTCCATTCATGGTCGTAAACAGCGCGGGCAGCCGGCCTCGGCCCCGCCCTGGCTCGGGCTGGCTGCGACGGACGCCCGGTCGTGCGAGCAGCGCCGAGACGGCCACCCGCAGCCACCAACATCCATCGGACACGGCCTACCCGCGTCCCGCCCGGCGCATTCGACGTTGTGGCACCGTGACGTTAAGACATTGCGACGTTATGGCATCGCGGTGCCACAGGACGTGCCACAGGACACTGTGCTGTCAGGACATCGCGGTGCCAGGACATCGCGGTGTCAGGGTGTGCCGAGCGGCCACAGATCGACGCCGTCGACGTGGCGGCCGGGGCCGCCGGCCAGTCCGGTCAGTAGTTTCACCAGCTCGTCGTGGTGGTCGCTCGGGCCGAGAATGATCGCGTCCAGGTCGAAGCGGTCGAAGGTGGCCCGCAGCCCGGGCCGCCGCAGCGCGTCGTCAGCGGTGATGGTGCCTGCCGCGACATCGATGAGGGCCGAGTTGAGCGGGTCCGGCTCCGGGTGGAAGCTGGAACGTCCATTACGGTCAGGAACCGTACAGTAGCAGCCGGGTATGGCGAACCGGAAGCCCGCCTGAGCCTGCCAGAGCATCGCCACGTTCTGCTGCGGGTACGGGTAGGGCACGACGAGCGCGGTCGACCCTTCCGGCAGGGCGTTGCTCACCCGCGGGCCGGTGAAGAACGCGGGAGTGGCCGGCGAGAAGGCGAGCAGGGACGCCGGCACCAGCGGGACCAGGGCGGCGACGGACACACCGACGGTGATAGCACGGATACGAGGTGGCCGTGCCTGGTCCAGCCATATAGCGATCATGATGCCGGCCGCGAGCGCGACGTAGAGCGACAGCCGGGACGGCAGCGCGTTGTGCAGCACCGGCCCCAGCTCCAGCACGCGCCACGGCAGCGGGATACCGGTGTTGTGCCCGCCGACGTGCAGGTGCGGGCCGAGCGAGAGGACCGCGGCGGCGGCCGCCAGCGGCACGCACAGGGCGACCAGCCGGTTGCGCCGCAGCCGCACCGCGATGAACAGCAGCAGAGCCAGCAGGGGCAGGCCGAGATAGCCGCTGACCTCCACCGCGTTGCCGGTGAACGTCAGGCTCTCCCGGACGGCGAAGTCCGGCCCGAAGGCCTGCAGGGGCGTGGGCGTGACGAACGTGAGCAGGTCGGAGACGGCGACGTCCGGCGGCTGGATCGAGCCGTGCACCCGTTGCGGGCCGAAGAACTGGGTGGCCAGCGGCCAGGCCAGCGCCGCCGTGGCGACACCGGCGCAGATGGTGAGCCCGCGGATGGCCGCCCCCGCGCGGGCGCGGACCTGGTCGCGGTGCCGCAGGCACAGGATGGCGATGGCGATGGCGGTGACCACTGCCGAGGTCGCCAGCACCTCCTCGCTGATCAGCGCCTGGGCGGCCACGGCCACCCCGAGCAGGACACCGGTCCGCCGGGTGTTGCGCTGCCGGACGAGCAGGTCGTCCATGAGCAGCAGCAGGATCGGCGGGAAGGGCACGAACGACAGGTGCAGGTGCCCGTAGGAAGCACCGATCATGTACGGGCCGAAGCCGTACAGCAGCCCGGCGACGGCGGCGGGCAGCGCGGCCGTCCAGCGGCGCACCGCCAGGAACATCGCCCAGCCCGACAGCGCCGGCGCCAGCGTCGTGAGCACCTGGAAGGCCACCAGCGGGCCGGCCAGCATCGTGACCGGCGCGGCCAGCACGCCGAGCAGCGGCACACCGGTGCTCCACATGATGTTGACGCCGTCCGGCACGTTCAGGAACTGCGTGACGAACGGGTTCAGCCCGTGCGTGAGCGCGTACGGCGTCCACCCCAGGTACCAGGAGAACAGCACGGCGTCACCGCCGCCATAGACGGTCCCGCCCAGATCGGTCCAGCCGTCGCGGAAGAGCAGGACGGACAGCCCGCAGAACGCGACGAGGACGGCCAGCGCGGCCGGCCACCGCCGGGCCCGCCGCGGGCGCGCCCGCGGCGGCGGCTGGCCCGGCCCCAGGC
>NZ_CAKKTM010000033.1 GCF_920888515.1 Protofrankia sp. CiP1_Cm_nod1
GTCCATGGCCGCTCCGCCCGGCAGCTCCGGCCCGGCCCGCCGCGGGGCGGGCACCAGGCTCGGGGGAGGCAGGGCGGCGGCCACCGTCCGCGCGAGTTCGGCGATCGCCGCCGGTTTGGGTTCCGGGCGCACCGGCGGGCCGGGCAGCACCGCCAGTGGCGGTTCGGCGTCGTTGTCCTCCGGCGCCGCGGTCTCCCGGACGAGCAGCCGGTCGGGCTCGCCGCGTTCGATCTCGGCGTCCCGGGTGCGGCCGCCGGCGGCGCCGTTACCGGCTTGGCTGACAGCAC
This sequence comes from Protofrankia sp. CiP1_Cm_nod1, assembly GCF_920888515.1. Classification (GTDB taxonomy): domain Bacteria; phylum Actinomycetota; class Actinomycetes; order Frankiales; family Frankiaceae; genus Protofrankia. The sequence continues at coordinate 288 of NZ_CAKKTM010000033.1, forward strand.
CGTTACCGACGGCGTCCGGATAGAGCAGCCGGACTCGCTCACCGGTGGCGAACGGATGGGTGCGGTCGGGGTCGAGCGAGGCGAGCAGTCCGCGCCGGGCCTTCTTCTGCCGTCCGGTGGGGGTGCTCCAGCCCTCGACAACGGCCCATTCCAGCGGGACGGCGCAGCCGTCGTCGGCTTCCAGCGCGGCCCGGTCGGCGCTGAGCCAGGCGAAGAACTCCCACCAGGCGGGCTTGTTCTCCCGCCGGTGGTAGCCGACGGCGGCCCCCAGCAGCGCCCGGGCCCGCTCGTCGTCGCTCCAGGCCGCCGGGTCCTCGGGCAGGCCGGCGAGCAGCGCGTCAACGGTCGCGTCGGTGGGATCCGGCGTCGTGTCGGCGGCGGCCTCCTCGGCGTCCGCCGCCGGCGCGGGCGTGATCCCCTCGGCCGCGCGCAGGCCGAGCAGCCAGCGGTGCAGGCGATGGGTGGACACGCAGTCGACCCGGTTGTACTCGGCGATCTCGTGGAGGACGTGCTCGGCGGCCGCCCGCTCGCCGGCCGCGCGGTGCGCCAGGACGTTCTCGTAGGCGACGATGCTGTCGACGGCGGTCTTGACCCCGGCGCCGCGCGCCCCCGGCAGGTACAGCGGCTCCAGATACTTGATCGAGTACGAGCGCTGGGAGATCTTCAGGCTGCGCCGGACGACCGTGTACAGGTCCACCAGCCGGTGCCCGGCGAGCAGGGCGTCCACCTGCCGTTCGCGGGTGCCGTGCCTGGCCGCGAGCCGCTTGAGCGCGTTCGGTTCATACGGTGCGTAGTGATATATGTGCGCCCGGGGATGATCGGTGAGCCGTTGCAGCGCCCAGTCGACGAACCGCTCGAACGCGCGCTTCTCCTCGGCGCGGTCGTGCGCCCAGAACGGGTGGAAGACCTCCACGGCATCGGCGGCGAAGCCCGCCGCGGGGCCGGAGCCGCCCGTCTCCTCGACGTCTGCGCCGCTGTCAACGGCGGCGGCATCGGCGGCGGTGGCATCGGCGGTGGCATCGGCGGAGACGTCGAGGGTGACGGCGCCGAACAGGTACTCCAGACCGGCGTTGTCCAGCGCGTACGGGTCGCCCTCCATGTCGAAGTAGATATCGCCGGGATCCGGCGCCGGCAGGGACGCGAGCCCGTCGGGCGCGACCACCCGGACGGTCACCGTGCCGGTCCGGTCCTCGTCGGTGCGGGTCGCGTCCTGGATGATCTGTAACTGTGCCTGGAGCCGCAGCCCGGCGAACGTCGCCGCCGCCATCGAGGCGGGGCGCCGCTCGTCGCCCGCGGCGGCAAGCTCCTCGACCGAGGTGATGCCGGCGGCCCGCAGCTTGCGCCGCTGGTCCGTGCGCAGGCCGGCGACCAGCGACAGGTCACGGGCGGCTTCCCGGCCCCGCTCGCAGTGGGCGGCGAACGCGCAGGCCCCGCAGGCGGGCCGCGGATCGCCCCAGGACGGCCGGGGGGCCGCGGGCGGGTGCTCGAGCTGCGCGGTCAGCCTGCCCCGGGCGTGGTCGACCATGGGCGCGACGTCCTCGACCCGCAGCGACTCCAGCCGGCCGTCGCCGAGTAACAGGTGGATGCGCCGCGCGGCGGCCACCCCGATCGTCGGCAGCGCCCGGGCGTAGGAGGCCAGCTGCACCACGGCCGCGGGACGGGCGTGCCGGGCGAGCTTGGCGTCGTACGGCTCGTAGCGGCCGGGCACGGCCTCGCCGGTGCGCGCGCCGGTGACCGGGTCGAGGTGCGTGGCGACCAGGAAGTCGGGCCGTCCCTGGTAGGAGCCGTCGAAGAGCACCGCCTGGTAGATAACGGCGGCCCCGGCCGCGACGGCCGCACGGGTCTGCTCCCGGGCGGCCTCCAGCGCGGCCAGACCGCTCTCGGGGCGTTCGATCATCGCGACGGCGTCGGCGCCGAAGATGCCGACGAAGTGCGCGAGCCACCGCCGTTCGTGCGCGTCACCGTGGCGGACCAGCAGTTCGTCCGCTTCACCGGCCGTGATCGGCTCGCCGGTGGTGTCGTCGTCCAGCCGTACCCCGGCCGCGTGGGCGTGCGACAGCGCGAGCCGGTGCCCGCACTCGAGCGCGTCGACGACGTCGCTCGCCGACACCACCCACCGGTCCTCGAACCGCTGCATGCTCCTCCGCATCGCCCGGATCCCTGTTCCCGGGATCGCCCGCCGGGCCCGTGGAAAGCGCCGTGGCCATCATCCTCGCCCCGGATTCCCGGGTGCTCTGCGCGGTCCCCGCCGTAGCGTGGGGACCGCGCAGAGCTCACGGTATGCTTGATCCCAGCGGCGCGCGGCGTCGGACACGTCCCGGCGTCAGGCACGTCCCGGCGTCAGGCAGCCCCAGGTCTGCCGCGTGGGTTCGCAGGAGGTGTGCCATGGCCGCGGAGATGGTCGCTCCCGCATGTATGCACGAACAGATCACTGCGGAGCAGTATGACTCCTGGTCCGAGGACCAGTGCGCGGGCATCGAGATCGTGGATGGAATGATCGTTGTAAGCCCCAGCGCGTCCATGCGGCACAACCGGCTGGCCCGGATCCTCGCGAATGCCCTGGACACGGCCGGCGGGGCGGACTGGAACGCCGATACGGACTTCGACGTCCGGCTGCAGGACGTGCCGCTGACCAATCGGCGTCCGGATGTCGTGGTGTACCGCGCGGACACGATCGATGTCACGCCCACCCGTCCGGAGCACGTGCTGCTGATTGCGGAGATCGTCTCGCCGGGTTCGGAGACCACGGACAGGATCGTGAAGGCGGACCAGTACGCCAGATCCGGCATTGCCTACTACTGGCGGATCGAGGAGTCCGCCACCGGTGCTCCGCTGGTGTACACCCATGTCCTCGACCCGGCGACCAGGACCTACCGGAACGCGGAGGTGTTCGTCGGTGTGCTCGACACCACGGCACCCTTCCCCGTGAAGCTCGACCTCGGCCGGCTCTGACGCTGATCCGACGATCGGCGGCGCCGATGACCGCCTGGTAGGGCGGGGCAGGTCGCGGCGGCAGACATCGGCATCATGCGGGCTGATTCTGATCTCGATATGTCTGAATCGTGTTTCAGCGGCCGGCTGGCGGCGGAGGCCTGCGCGACGGTGCGCTAACCGGTTCGGGTGCCGTAGCGGGTGGCGGCGTCGCGGACGAGCCGCAGGGATTCGGTGTCGGCGGTCAGGTGTTCGCTGTCCATCAGGCTGAACGCGAACAGGCCGGCGCCGGTGACCTGGCGTATGTAGTCGTCGGTGAAAACCGCCCGCAGATCGTTGTGCCAGGTGTCCGCCGAGCCGTCGTCGGGTTTGTAGTGCGCGACCATGACCGGGCCGTATTTCCCGAGGATTCGGGTCATGTCACGGATGTCGTCGACGTTGTTCTTCGAGTCCATCGCCTGGAAGCTCTGGAAGTCCGACTGCCGCAGCACGTCGTCGAAATACCCGATCAGTGATTTCCCGCCGCCCTTCCCGGGGTCGTCCCAGCGGGCCTGCCAGCCACCCCAGCCGAGGGAGATCCGGGCGTTCGGCGCTGTCGAGCGGAAGATTCCCATGGCGGCGGTGTACTGGTCCTTGAGCTTGAGGTAGTAGTTCGTCACCTCCGGGGTGGCGGCCCAGGTGTTGGCCTTGCACGGGTAGGTCTGCAGTTCGGTGAACAGTGTGACGTACAGCGGCGGCCCGTCCGCCGCGCCGCCGAATATCTGGGCGAGCCGGCGGGTGTCGCTGAGGAACGACGACGATAGGGGGTAGTCCCGCCCGCAGGCCGGCCCGTACCTGGTCTGCACGGTGGTGACCCTGCCCGCCCCGCCGAGCCACACGACGAGATGGATCGCGCGCCCACCGGCGTAGACCCGCGGAATCAGGTCCTTCGACCAGTCGGTGAGAAAACCGAAGTCATTGGGGCTGTTGTACCAGGTCGTGAACATTCCCAGCTGGTCGGCGACGGGTGAGGCCGAGTCGCTGTCGAGGGAGGGGCCGAGGCCGAACACAAGCTTGCCGGCCCGGCCGAAACCGGGCGGCCTGGCCGCGCCGGTATTCGCGCCGCCGGTATTCGCGCCGCCGGTTTTTTCCACACCGCCGGACGCGCCGGCCGCCGCGCCGCCTGCTGGCGCCGCACCGGTAGGAGCGGTGACGGGGACGGCTGCGGGGACGGCTGCGGAGGTGGTCGACGCCACTGCCGGCTGCCGTGCCGGCGGGCGGCCTGCCAGGTCCGGCAGCGACCACACGACCATTCCGGCCAGCGTCGTACAGAGGATAATTCCGGCCGTCAGGACAGGAAAACGCTTCAGTACGGACAAGGGGGCCGCTCCGTAATTTTTCCGAAGTTTTCCCCCGGACGGGGACAGCGTACATGCCGCGGCACCGGATGATCTCCGAGGCGGAGGCCGTCGCTCGAGTGAAGGTGATGACACGGACGACGCTGACGACACGACGGCGCGGCCGCGGCACCGACGAGGCGGCGTCCGGCACTCGGCATCCGATGTCGGATATCCGACCGCCTCCGCGCTGGCCTGCCGCTGGTCACGACCACCGTCGGAGCCGTCGGAGCCGTCGGAGCGCTGGTCGAGCCACTCGTCGTGTCGCTGGTTGCACCACCGGTCACACCGCCGCCGGCCGCGTTGTCGCCGGCCGGCCCGTTCGGTCGAAACCCCCGATTCCGTGCGGATGCGGCAGTTATGATCGCTCCGGCGAAGGACGCCGGTAGCGACTGGCCCGGTGGCCGCCAACCTCCGGCCGCGGGGGGAGATGAGCAGGTGGATGGGACCGCGCTGCAGGTCGACACCCCGGACGGGCAGGTTGTCCTCGCGGGGGCTGGGCCGTATGTGGTCGGGCGGGCACGTCAGGCCGATGTCGTTGTCGTCGACCGGCGCGTGTCCCGACGGCATCTGATCCTGGAGTCGGGCACCGACGGCTGGCTGGTGCGTGACACCAGCGCCAACGGCCTGTGGCGTGACGGCAGGCGGGTGGGCAACGTCAACGTCACCTCACATGGTGGTCAGGTCCGGATCCGCCTTGGCGCCGCGGACGGGCCGGAGATCGTTTTCGTGCCGCGCTCCGCTCCTCACCCGCAGCCGCCGGGCTGGACGGAGCGGCCTGGCGACCCGCTGACCGCGCTGGCCGGCGCTGGTGACGCCAGCGGCCCGCGGGCCGGGCGGGTGCTCCGGGGCGGTGCGGCCGACGACGACGTGTCAACGTCCCAACATCAGGTGGTGGGCCACGACCGCAGGGTCCACCGGCTGCGTCCCGGGCGGATGATGCTGGGCCGCTCCCAGGACAACGACGTGGTCGTGGACGACTTACTGGCCTCTCGACACCATGCCCAGCTCCGGATCGGCCCGCAGCGCCGGGTCGACGGCGGCGTGGGCGGTAGCGGCGTGGGCGGCAGCAGGGCCGGTGGTGCCATCGTCGGCGATCAAGGTAACGGTAAGATCATGGAAGGTGATAACGCTGCCGGCGTCGCCGTCGAGGTCGTCGATCTGGGGTCGGCCAACGGCACGTTCGTCAACGGTCAGCGGGTGGCCCAGGCGTTCGTGGCGCAGCGTGACGTCATCGCGATCGGGCACCACCTGTTCCAGCTCGACGGCGGCACGCTGGTCGAGTACGTCGACGGCGGCGACGTCACCTTCGAGGTGAAGAGCCTGTCGGTGTGGGCCGGCCCCAAGCAGCTCATGCACGACGTCACGTTCCGGCTGCCGGCCCGGTCGCTGCTCGGCGTCGTCGGCCCGAGCGGCGCGGGCAAGTCGACGTTACTCAACGCGCTCACCGGGTTCCGCCCGGCAGACGCCGGCGTGGTCCGCTACGCCGGTCGGGATCTCTACGCCGAGTACGACGAGCTGCGCCGCCGGATCGGCTACGTCCCGCAGGCCGACCCGCTGCACGGTCAGCTCACCGTCCGCCAGGCCCTGGAGTACGGCGCCGAGCTGCGCTTCCCCGCGGACACGACGGTGGAGGAGCGGCGCAGCCGGGTCCGGGAGGTCATCTCCCAGCTCGGGCTGCACGGCCATGCCGACACGCCGGTGAGCCGGCTGTCGGGCGGGCAGCGCAAGCGGACCAGCGTCGCTCTTGAGCTGCTGACCCGCCCGACCCTGCTGTTCCTGGACGAGCCCACCTCCGGCCTTGACCCGGCGAACGACCAGTCGGTGATGGAGGCGCTGCACGGGCTCGCCCACGGCAGCGACGGCGCGGCCGGTGCCGCCGCGGGCGCCGCTACCGGCGGCGAGGGCCGTACGGTGATCGTGGTCACGCACAGTGTTTTGTTTCTTGATCTTTGTGACTACCTGCTGGTGCTCGCTCCCGGCGGCCACGTGGCCTACTTCGGCCCGAGCGAGGGTGCGCTGCGCTTCTTCGGCAAGAAGGACTTCAAGGAGTTCGTGGCCGTCTTCCGGGAGCTGGAGGCGACCCCGGGCGACGTGCTCGCGGCCCGCTTCCGCGCGTCCGAGTACTACGTCCCGTCCGCCGTTGTCGCGCCGGTCGTGCGCCGCCCGCCGGCGCTGCTGCCCGGCATCCGCCAGCAGCCGGTGACGGCGCAGCTCTCGACGCTGGTCAGGCGGTACCTGCGGGTCGTGTTCGCGGACCGCTCCTACCTGCGACTGATCATCGCGTTCCCGTTCCTGCTCGGGATCATCCCAAGGGTCATCCCGGCGAAGGACGGTCTGGCGCCGTTGCGGGAGCCCAATCCGGACGCGACCAAGGTGCTGGTCGTGCTCGTGCTGTGCGCGTGCTTCATGGGGATGGCGAACTCCGTGCGCGAGATCGTCAAGGAGCGGCCGATCTACCGGCGGGAGCGCACGATCGGCCTGTCGCGCACCGCCTACCTCGGCTCGAAGATCGCGGTTCTGACCGCGATCACCACCTGTCAGTGCGTGGTGTTCACCCTGATCGGTTTACTCGGGCGCCTGCCGGCCGATGCGGTACTGCTCGGCTCGCCCCTCGGGGAGTGTCTGATCGCGGTGGTCGTGGCGGCGCTGTCATCGATGATGATCGGGCTGCTGGTGTCGACGCTGGTGGACAACGCCGACAAGACCATGCCCGTGCTCGTGCTGGTCACCATGGCCCAGCTCGTGCTCTCCGGGGGCCTGGTGTCGGCGGTGGGACGGCCGGTGCTCGAACAGGTGAGCTGGATCGCGCCGGCCCGCTGGGGCTTTGCCGCGCTGGGCTCGACCGCCAACCTCAACGAGGTCGCCAAGCTCGGCCGCGTCGGGCCCCGGGGCGATCCGCCGGATCCGCTGTGGGAGCACAGCGGATCCACCTGGTTCCTCGACATCCTCGCCGGGATGGGGGTGGGCGTCGCCGCACTGGTACTGACCGCGTACATGATCCGTCGGATCGAGCCGAAGGTGAGCCGGCGCAGGACGACCGCGGATCCGTCATCCTGAGGTGACGGATCCGCGGCCGGGGAGGCCGCCCGCGTGACCGGAGGGACGACGGCGACGCGGCTGTGGGCTCGTCAGCCCGTCCCGGGCCGTCACCATGATCGGAGGTGCGCGCTATCGTGGCGGTTCATCTGGTCGGATCTCACCGCGGCGGCCCCGCGCCGGTGAGGGTAGGCGGGGGAACGACGTTGACGCACATCATCTCGACGATCAACCTCAAGGGAGGCGTCGGCAAGACGACGATCACCGCGGCCCTGGCGGAGATTCTGGCCGGGGAGCACGGCAGGCGAGTACTGATCATCGATCTCGACCCGCAGACGAACCTGACCGTCTTCATGATCGGCGAAGCGCGCTGGCAGGAGCTCAACGACTCCGGCCGGACGCTCGCGACGCTCTTCCGGGACGCGGTGGACCCGGGCCCGGCCGGCGGCCTCTTCGACGTCCACCAGGCGTTGCAGCGGGATGTCTCCCCGGTGGCCAGCGTCACCCAGGTCGACCTGCTGGCCTCCTCGCTGGACCTCATCGACCTCCAGGACAGGCTGCTGTCGGCCGCCGGGCCGCCCGCCGCCGTCGGCGGCCACAACCCGGTGGAGCTGCTGCACCGGCAGATCGAGAAGATCGCCGACGACTACGACTACATCCTCGTGGACTGCCCGCCGAACCTGAGCGTGCTCACCCTGAACGGGCTGCGGATCTCGCACGGCTACATTGTCCCGACGATCCCGGACGTCATGTCCACGTACGGAATTCCGCAGATACGGTCCAGGATCCAGAAGTTCGCCACGAGCGTGGGCCGGGTCATCCCCGCCGTCGGCCTGGTCGTCAGCAAGTACCGGGCGAACGTCTCGCTGCACCGGCAGACCGCCGACTACCTGGCCCGCTCCGGCAAGGAGACCGGCCTGCGCGTGTTCAGCTCCCGGATCCCGGACTCGACGGAGATCGCGGAGGCGGCGGAGTTCAACGACTGGGGCACCCTGCGGCAGCGGTACGGCTACCACCGGCACTACGACGCCCTGGCCTCCCTCGCCACCGAGTTCATAGCCGCCGTCGAGGACACCGTCCCGTCATCGCGGCCCTCTTCGCCGCCTTCTTCGGGGTCGTCTTCTTCGGAGCCGCGGGACGTGCCTTCGTAGGACATGCCCACGAGCGCAACGGACACATACCCGATCACGCCCGATCACGCCAACCGCGGTAGCCGCCCGCGAACCAGGCGCGCCTGGCAGGCCATGACGCCCCCGATGTCTACGACGTCCACGACAGGCCTGTCGGGCATCGGCCCGACCCCGGATCGTTCGTCCTGCCTCGACAGCCCCGGAACCAGCCGCTACGGGTGCTTCATCCGCATCATTCTTAAATTCAATGAAACTTTATGACAAAACACTACGAAACATCTTTCCGTCGGCCGTGTCCGCCGGGATGACGCTGTCGGCGTGGGTGGACAAGATGCTGGCCGAGTCGATCTGGACCGTCCGGTTCGCCCGCCAGCAGCAGCGCAACGCCGCCCTGGGCGTCACCCCGGACTACCTGGCGGCCGAGTATGCCAGGCTGGAGGACCTGCGGCGTGCGGCAGGGTGAGGTGTGGGCGCGCGCCGACACCTGGTCGAGTCGGTCAACGACACCCTCAAAGGGCAGCCTGACCTGGAACAACACGGCGGCCGAACCTTCGAGGGCGTCGCGATCCGGGTCGCCAGCGGCTACTGGCGATGGCCGCGGCGATCTGGCACAACAACAAGACCGCCGCGCCCGTCACCCGATCATTGATCGCCTACGGCCACTGACCGACCCAACCGTTCGGACCTACTCGTCTAGAGGCTCGTCACCGACGGGTGGTCGGCCGCCAGCTTGGCCCGCAGCGCGTCGATGAGCCCCTGGTCGTACGGCCCGGGTGACCAGTTCTGCTTCTGCAGTTCCTCGGGGATCGGCCGGGGCGAGGTGAGGTCGTCCGTCTCCGGGGTGTAGTCGTCCCGCCACACGTGTGGGGTCTGGGGAGGAGCGGTGATGGGGAAGGGCAGCTGCTTGATGAGCTGTATCGCGACCGCGTGAGTGGGATGCCTTCCTGGGCGGCGCGAGGGCCGGGGAGTTCGAGCGGCCGTAGCGAGCGCCGTGATCCTGCGAGTCGGGGGACGCCTACCTGGTCCAAGCCGAGATACTCGCCGGGATCAGGATGCTCACCCGCGGCGATCTCACTCCCGGTATGCACGAGGTTCCCGCCGCCGACCGCGCCGCGATCGCGGCTATCTGGCTCTCCTACTTCAACAGGTGATCAACTTGGCCATCACGGCAGACCACATCCGCGCCACCCTGACCACCTACCTCGACACCCACCCCGAGGAGAAACCCGGCCTCGCGCCCGTTCTCGACCTCCTCGACACCGGCGCCGACCTCACCTCCCGCGGGGAGTTCCGCGGCCACGCGACCGCCGGCGCGATCCTCGCCGACGCCGACGGACGCATCCTGCACATCCACCACCGAGCACTCGACACGTGGCTCCTGCCCGGCGGCCACCTGGAGACCCAGGACACCTCGCTACTGGAAGCAGCCCTACGCGAACTCGCCGAGGAAACCGGCATCCCCACCAACGCGGTCACCCCCGCGGACGTCCACCCCATCCACATCGACGTCCACCCCATCCCCGCCAACGACGCCAAGGGCGAGCCGGAGCACCGGCACGTCGACGTCCGGTTCCTCTTCCGCACCACCGCCGACGTTCACCAGCTTCAGACCGAGGAGGTCACCGACGCGGCCTGGCGCACCATCGACAACCTCGGTGACGCGACGCTGCGACAGCGCATCGCCGAAACCCTTCGCTGACGCCCGGCCGCCCGCCCCGGCGCATCCGGTTCCGGACGCAACGGGGGGGCGAGCCTCCATCGCCGCCACCCACGCGCCTCACATCCCTGAACGGCGCACGACCCCACTGCCTGCGCAAAGGACCTGACAGCCCAATACGCCGCATCCAGGGGCGCCATGACCGTCGGGCTGGCCAGGGAGGTCGCGACGGACGGCATCATGATCGATTCTGTAGATCTATCCCCACCGCACTCCCGCGCCGGAACGAGTGTGTAAGTGGTTGCTGGGGCAGCCACTTACGTACTCGTTAACATGATCGCTTTTGTTTGGGAGTGCCGACTCGGAGGTGCCGGCCGCCATGTACGGTGACCGGCACCAGGTCCTGCTGCGGAGAAACGCCGGGGTGCGGAAACTCAGGGCAGGGTGAGGTGGGCTACCTGGGGGTCGTGGTCGCTTTGTTGGGTGGCGAACTCGGAGTTCACGTGGACCACGTCGTAGCTGTGCGCGGCGCCGGCCAGCGCGGTGGAGAGCAGGATGTGGTCGAGGACCTGCGAGTTGCCCTCGTAGACGTAGGTGTAGCGCTCGGCGTCGGCCAGGGTGGCCGGCAGGTCGGTCAGGCCGGCGCTGGTCAGGGTCTGCACCGGCGCCGAGTAGGGGAAGTCGTTCAGGTCGCCGGCCACCACGATCCGTGCCTGGCTGTCGATCGCCAGGATCGACTGGACGAAGTTCCGCACCACCGTCGCCTGCTGGTTGCGCTGCGTCTCGCTGGCGAGGGCCGGTGGCTGGTAGCGGCCGAACAGCGGGTCGTCACCGCCCTTGGAGTTCCAGTGGTTGGCGATCACGAACAGTGGCTTGGAGTTGAAGGAGAACTTGCCGACCAGCGGCTTGCGGCTGGCGTTGAAGGCCGAGTTGGTCGGGTCGATCCGGCCGGGGTTGACACTGAGGTTCACCCGGTCGGCGGGGCTGCCGCTGTCGGAGACGGCCACCGCGGTGGTGGAGCCGCCGGGTGTGCCGGGGGCGAAGGTGAGCCCGATGTCGGTGCGGAACAGGAAACCGACGCGGATGTTGCCGCCGGGCTCGCCGCCGTCCTGATCGTCCACCGGGCTGATCTGCTGGTAGGTATAGGCCGGCCCGCCCGCGGCACCGATCGCGTTGATCAGCCTGGTCCAGGTCTGGTCGGCGGCCACCACCGAGCTGTTGGTCGCCCCGTCGTTGTCCTGGACCTCCTCGACGGTGATGATCCCCGGCGCGGCCAGGCTGGTCACGATCTGGTGCGCCAGCCCGTCGAACTTGCTCTGCGGGTCGGACGGGTCGAGGTTCTCCACGTTGAACGTGGCGACCGAGATCTGCCCGGCGCCCGGCCCACCGGTGCTCTCCGCTGTGAGCCCGCCCGCCACTCGGCTGATCGCGCTGGTCAGCAGCAGTTTGAAGTTGCCGAAGGAGTAGTCGAGGACGCCGGCCGCCGGGCCGGAGAAGTGGTCGCCCACGTTCACCCCGGCGGGCGTGGAGCCGGCCAGCGCGGCGTCGTCCAGGATGATCCGTTCCGGGTTGGCGTCGGTCTGGCGGGTCACGATGCCGCCGCGGGTGGTGCGCACGGACGCGTTCGCGCCGTCGTCACCGAGCACCGGGATCTCGTTGTAGCTGTTGGCCGGGCCCACCGCCACCGGGTTGTTCACCTGGACGCGCATGCCCTCCAGGGACTCGTAGAAGTCGATGCCGTCGGTGGCGGGGTCGAAGGTGCCCGAGGTCTCGACGCTGCCCGTGGCGTCGTTGTCGATCACTGTGGCCGGTGGTACCCGGCCGCCGGTGCCGATGACGGCCACCGCCGGGACGGCCCGGGTGCCCAGTACGGAGACGGACGGTGAAGTGATCTCCGTGGTGGTCAGGTTCGTGCTGCCCGACCCGCCCGGCCGGTACTCCGAGACGGTCCCGCCGACCGCGACCTCCTGGCCGACGGTGGCCGTGGGCGCGCTGGAGGTGTACACGAACAGGCCTTCGGAGGTGGCGTCGTTCGCGTCCGGGCACGGGTCCTGGTACCAGAAGCCGTTGCCCGTCACCGCGGTGACCACACCGCGCACGTCGGACACCGGCTGGCCGTTACGTGGGGAGATGTGCGCGCTGCCCTGGACGTCCCGGATGCGGGTGGTGTAGCCGGCGCAGCCGCCGCCCCCGCCACCCTGGGAGTTCTGCGGGGTGGGGCTGACCTTGGCGAAGTCGCTCGCGTTGTTGTCGCTGTCGGTAGCCGGGTTCGACCTGGTCGCCGAGGTGGTGTTGGACAGGGCCTGGGCCGGGGAGGTCTCGTAGTCGTTCGCGCCGCCGTAGCCGACGAAGTCCTTCACCCCCGGCGCGGTGTCGCAGTTGCCGCCGCAGGTCAGGGCGGTGGTGCTGGTGACGAGCGCGACCTTGCCGGAGGTGGCCGACAGGTTCGTCGTGCCGGTCGCGTCCGGGGTGGGCAGCGCGGCGCCCTGGCTGCCGCCGGAGCCGAGCCTGACCAGATACCTGGCGCCGGGCTGGATCGTGCCGGACAACGCGGTGACGAGATAGTTCGTACCGGACGCGGACGCGTACTGCGTGGACCAGCCGGCAACGCTGACCGCCGTGGTGCCCCGGTTGTACAGCTCCACGAAGTCGTTGAGATACGGCGCGCCGCTGTTGCCGCCGCCGCCGTAAACCTCGCTGATCACCACGTCGGGCGAGGCCGAGAAGGCCGGGGCCGCGACAATCCCGGTGAAGCCGCCGGCCATGGTTACGGCGAGTACGGGCAGCAGCAGGCGCCGCACGAAGGACCGACCACGTGGCGAAGGGCAAGAATGATCCATGAACGGGCTCCTGGCCGACAGTGCGTGGACAGCGACACGAGCCCGTCATCTCTATCGAGTGGACGGTGTTGATTACCATCAGGTAAAGGCGACGGTCGGTGAACGGATGCGTGAATTTCTGACGTGACGGTCAGGCCAGCAGCGGGAGCAGGGCGTGGACGTCGGCGAGCGCGCGGAGCTGGTCGGTGAGGTGGGTGCAGGTCGTCGGCCCGGTCATGGAGGAGCGCAGCCCGTGGCGCAGCCCGGCCAGGCGCTGGCCGAGGACACGGCTGACGCTCGCCCCGGCGGACGGGCACTGCGGGCCCGGCAGGACGCGGGGTGTCGCCTGAGCCGCGCGGACCGTCGCGGTGGCGAGGTCGATCGTGGCGTCGACGGCGTACTCGTGCACGATTGCTTCCGAGCCGTCCAGGTCGCGGTAGATGTCCCGGAAGAACGCGTCCACCACGGCCTCGCCCGGCCGCGGCCCGGGTGTCACGTCGATCCTGCGCCGCCGCCGGACGCTGCCGGGTGGCAGTGGCGGTGCGGCGTGCCAGCCCAGTGGATCACTGTCGTCGTCCAGCCTGGGTGCGTTCGGCCCGTGGCCCATGAGGGCGGACGGATCCTCACGGTTGGCGATGTCCAGCCCGCCGCCGGCCACCCAGCCGGCGCAGACGTCGACCGGGGGCATGCGGACGTCGGTGAACGGCGTTCCGACGATGCGGGCGATCATCGAGCCTGAGATCAGCGTGACCACGGGCACCTCGTCGAGGAGCAGCCCGGGCAGGGTGCCCCCGACGGTCAGCTCGGGCACGGCCCGGTCCAGCGCGGTACGGAAGCCCGAACCGGCCCGGGCGCCCAGCAGCGCGTCACTGCCGGCCACCGCCGGGTCACACTCGATCGCGGTGACCGTCCGGTCGCCGAAATAGTCGATCGTGACCCGGACGCCGGCCTCGGCCACGACCTGGGCGTCGCTGTCCGTTCCCGTCCGCTCCCCGACGGTGCGCAGGTCGCGTGCTCGGCCGACGATCACCACCGGGCTTTCGGTGTCGCCCGGGCACAGGACGTCAACTGTGCTGGTACGACGCACCGAGCCCGGGACACGCGGCGGTGTACCGGTGGTCGGTCCGGCGGGGGAGAGCCACTGGAGAGCAGTCGTCGTCACCCTTCCAAGGGTTACACTCCGAACCGCCGATGGCTCTGTGGCAGCCTGTCCGGAGCAGGGAAGTTGGCAACGTCACGTCCTCCGTGTCATCTCCGCGGTTGCCGGCCTGTTGCTCGATGGTTCTTCGAACCACGGTTCTTCGAACCACCGAGCAGGCCAGGGACCGGGGCTCTCCGGATCCGCCGGGCCCGCCGCCCGCCCGCCTGTCGGCCGGTCCGTCAGGTGGACGGCACCGTCCGCGTCGTCCACGAGAAGACGCCCGGCGTGCGTGGGTTGGCGGTGACCCGCAACCACTGCGTGGCGGTGTCGCCGAAGGTCTCCAGCCGGGTCAGGTTGGGTACTCCGGCGTAGGCGGGTTCCACCTCGTAGATGTGCTCGTCGCCGTGCACGAGCAGGACCGGCTTGCCGTATCCGCGCGACCGTTCGGCGATACGTCGGCGGATCTCGGTGAAGCCCGGGGTCTCGGTGGGCTCGGCCTGCATCAACAGGAGCACGCCGGGAGCGTGGGTGCGCTCGGCGGTGGCAAAAGCGGTGTCGATCCAGTCGAGTGCGGCGGCCCTGCGTGCCTCGAACTCGGCCAGCCGCAGGTCCGGCCGGTCCCCGCCGGGCAGCTGTGACCACGGTGCCAGATCGTTCTCGCTGCCGACGACGTGCACGGTGGCGAAGACGATCCGGTTCCGGGTGAAGAGCACGTTTTCGCGGTACTCGCGGTGGCGTTGGTCGGAGGCCTGTGTCGCCACCCGCAGCTGGTGACGGCCGAGGGTACGGCCCGGTTCCGGGAAGAACGCCCGGCGAACCGCCTCCAGGCGCTCGGTGGGCAGGTATCCGCCGGCGGCCGTACGGTGGCAGTCGGTCCATTCGTTGTCGCCGGGTGTCAGCACGAACGGATCGTCGAACGTGCCGAAGAGCTGTGCCAGATCGGCGAAACGGGCGTCGTCACAGGTGGACGAGCCGTTCTTGACGTCACCGGCGTGCAGCACGAAGCGTATGTCCGCGTCGGCGTTGACGGTGTCGACCAGGCGCGGGAGGACGGCGCGCTGGGCGTCGCCGTAAGGAGTGTCGCCCAGCAGGGCGAAGGTGACCGCGGGCCCGTCGGGGCCGGCAGGGCCGGGGTTGCCGGGGTTGCCGGGCGCGGCGATGGCGGTACCGGCCGGGACGAGTCCCGCGGCCGCAACGGTCGCGGCAAGCGCCACTGCTAACAGGTGTCGTCGCATGCGATGACTCTCGACACCTTCGACCACCGGCCGGTGACGACAGTTCAGCCACCGGGCGACGCCTGGTCGACAAACGCAGTGCGCTGACATCCACGGGCCGCTCGGCACCGGCCCGTGGAAGATGCGGGATCGTTCACGACGGCGTCCACCGGAATGACGGAGGGTTGACCTTTTTCACCGGCTTTCCGGTCGGTGCCCGCCGGCTGCCGATTTTCAGGATCAGGAAGGCGATGGATTCGGCGAGATAGAAGACGAAGAGCGCGGCGAGGACGACGCAGCCGGGAACCAGGACGAAGAGAAAACCGGGAAGGGCGACGGCGACGAGCGCGGCGAGCTGCCCGAACCCCGGGCGCCACAGCGTGGACAGCCCCGATTTCCGGACGCCGGCGAGTCGCACCGCCGCCCACATCAGCCACCGCCGTAAGAAGGCCACATCGAGCTCACGCATTGCCCGGCGGAAGATCCCGTCCGCGTCGGCGCGGTCGAAGTCGCCGGCGTCGGCCAGTTTCCACAGCCAGTCGTGCAGGATGGCCGCCTTGGTGTAACGCCCGTATGTGGGTACCAGCCAGGTGAGGAAGCGTGGGACCGACGCGAAGTCGGTCGTAAACCCCGTCGGCACGGTGAAGACCTGTTTCTTGCCCTCGTAGCTGACGGGTTCCAGCAGGCGCCAACGGATGTCGTCGATCTCTTCGACGGCGATCCTGTCACTGAGAAAGGGCATGTGTCCCTCGTCGTTCGTTCCGCGGCGGTGGGGGCGAGGACGGGCAGGCCCCGGACGATAGCCGGAGCCAGGAGGACGACCGGAGCGAGGGACGGCTGCGGGATCAGGAGGACGGCCGGAGCCGGGCAGGGGAGAGGACCGACTCGTACAGGCGGGCGGTCCGCTCCGCCACGGCCTGCCAGCCGAACTCTGCGACGGCCCGGTCCCGGCCCCGGCGGCCCATCGCGTCCGCGCGCGCCGGGTCGCCCAGCAGCGTGTTGACGGCTTCGGCGAGCGCCGCGGGGTCCTCGGGCGGGACGAGCAGCCCGGTCACACGATCGTCGACGACCTCGGGGATGCCACCGACCCGGGAGGCGACCACGGCCGTCCCGCAGGCCATGGCCTCGAGGTTGACGATCCCCAGCGGCTCGTACACCGACGGGCAGACGAAGACGGCCGCGTGCGTCAGGAGCTGGATGACCTCGGGTTTGGACAGCATCCCCGGGAGCCACACGACGCCCTTGCGGGTGTCGCGCAGCTGGTCGACCTGCGCGGTCACCTCCGCGAGCAGGTCGTCGGTGTCGGGCGCGCCCGCGCAGAGCACGAGCTGGGCCCGCGGGTCGAGCCCGGCCGCCGCCTTCAGCAGCACCGGCAGGCCCTTCTGCCGGGTGATCCGCCCGACGAACACCACCGACGGCTGCTGCGGGTCGACGCCGTGGCGGGCGAGGACGTCGGTGCCCGGATCCGGGGCGTACTCGTCGGTGTCGATCCCGTTGCCGATGACGTGCACCCGGGCCGGGTCGACCGCCGGATAGGCCGACAGGACGTCCGCCCGCATGCCCCCGCTCACCGCGATGACGGCCGCTGCCGACTCGATGGCGACCCGCTCACACCACGATGACAGCGCGTAGCCGCCACCGAGCTGCTCGGCCTTCCACGGCCGCAGCGGCTCAAGGGAGTGCGAGGTCATCACGTGCGGGATCCCGTACAGCAGGGACGCCAGGTGCCCGCCGAGGTTGGCGTACCAGGTGTGCGAGTGCACCAGGTCGGCGCCCGCGACGGCGGCGGTGGCGGACAGGTCGGCCGACACCGTCCGCAGCGCCTCCCCGGCGTCCGCGAGCAGGTCCCAGGGCCGGTGCGCGCGCACCGCGATGCCGTCCGGGCTCGGCCGGTCGGCGCCCTGGCAGTGCACGGCCAGGTCCACCAGGTGGGCCAGCTCGCGGGCGAGGTACTCGACGTGCACCCCCGCGCCGCCGTAGACCTCCGGTGGGTACTCCCTGGTCAGCAGTGAAACGCGCATGCCCGCCCTTGTGGTTGGTGACCTGTGGTTGGTGATCGCCGGGCCGGCGCCTGGAGCCCGGCTGGAGCCCGGCCGGAGCCGGCCGGAGCTGGCTGAGGCCCGCGGAGCCGGCTGAAGCCTGGGGCCCCGTTCGGAGCCCGGCCCGCCAGCCCACCGTCGACGGGCCCGGCCCGGCTGTCAGCAGGTGATCGTGACGCCCTTCCCGACGACGGTCACGCCCTCCGGGCTCACGGCGAACCCGCGGGCGCGGTCGTGCTCCTTGTCCACCCCGACCTCGGCGCCCTCGGGCACGATCACGTTCTTGTCGAGGACGGCGTCGCGGACCACGGCCCGTCGTCCGATCACCGTGTTGTGCATGACGACCGCGTTCTCGACCTGCGCCCACGAGTTCACCCGCACGCCCGGCGACAGCACCGAGTGGCGCACCAGGCCGCCAGAAATGATCACGCCGTTGCTGACGATGCTGTTGACGGCCGTGCCGGTCCGGTCCGGGTGCTCGTGGACGAACTTCGCCGGCGGCAGGGACGGGACGTTGGTCAGGATGGGCCAGTTCCGGTTGTACAGGTTGAACACCGGGTCGACCGCGCACAGGTCCATCTGCGCGTCGAAGTAGGAGTCCAGGGTGCCGACGTCACGCCAGTAGCCGCGGTCCCGGTCGTTGGCTCCGGGAACGTCGTTGGCGGAGAAGTCGTAGACATGCGCCATGCCGGCCTTGGCGAGCATCGGGATGATGTTCCCGCCCATGTCGTGGACGCTGGTGTCGTCGTCCGCGTCGGCCCGCAGCGCGTCTATCAGGACGTCCGTCGAGAAGACGTAGTTGCCCATGGACGCGTACGTCTGCTCGGGGCTGTCCGGCAGGCCGGGCGGGTCGGCGGGCTTCTCCAGGAAGGCGTCGATGGTGTAACCGTCCGCGCCGGGGCGGATCACGCCGAGCTGCGTGCCGTCGGCCCGCGGGACGCGCAGGCCGGCGACGGTGACGCCGGCTCCGCTGGTCAGGTGCTGGTCGACCATCTGCCGCGGGTCCATCCGGTAGACGTGGTCGGCGCCGAAGACGACCACGATGTCCGGCTGGTCGTCGTAGACGAGGTTGAGGGACTGGTGGATGGCGTCCGCGGACCCGGTGTACCAGCGGGGGCCGAGCCGCTGCTGGGCCGGTACCGGGGTGATGTAGTTGCCGAGCAGGTTGCTCATCCGCCAGGTGGTGGTGATGTGGCGGTCCAGGCTGTGGCTCTTGTACTGGGTGAGCACGCAGATCCGCAGGTAGCCGGCGTTGGCCAGGTTCGACAGGACGAAGTCGATCAGCCGGTAGAGGCCGCCGAAGGGGACGGCCGGCTTGGCCCGGTCGGCGGTGAGTGGCGCGAGCCGCTTGCCCTCACCTCCGGCCAGCACGACACCCAGCACTCGTGGTCGTGGTCGTGACATCCCAGACCTCCAGGGTGACGCCGATGCTTGTAACTGCTTGGTTGCTAATGGTTCAGATAGCACAGTGTGATTGCGGTGAGTGACTGCGCTGTGTCGTCATCGACCGGTCGGGCGCGACCGCGTTCGGCCAGGCCGACAATGCCGAAGCCTAACAGCGGGTAGTGGAATTCGGGCTCCGGACCGTAAATCCGCGACGACCTGCCACCGCCGGGTTTACCGCCGCCCGGTAGCCGGACCGCCCGGCGGGGCGGACTGCCACCCGGCGCATCACCCTCTGTTTACCGCAGCCCCGATAGCCGGGCCGCCCCCGGCGCCCGTGACAAGGATCATCCCGCTGGACGCCGGGACACGGGCCTGTTGCCGGCGTCCATCCAGGTGGCCGGGCTGCCCGTGCGCCAGGTCGTCTCAGGTGCCGGGCCGCCCGCGGCATGCTCCGGTTCCGGCGGCGCCCTGGCCGCCTGCGGACGGTCGCAGGTGGCTGCTGTCGGTTGAAAAGGACGGCCGGTTGGAAGCCGGG
>NZ_CAKKTM010000034.1 GCF_920888515.1 Protofrankia sp. CiP1_Cm_nod1
GGGTCAGCCGGCAGCTGAAAACTGGCAGCTGAAAAGTGGAAAGAAGCTGAAAAATGGAAGAAGGCCTCCCGGCGACGCGAAAAGCGCTTTTCGCGTCGCCGGGAGGCCCGTGCCCCGGTCCTGTTCCGGAGATGCTGTGCGGTGATTACTTTATGCGGCTGGCCTGGTCAGGTCGTAGACGGTCGTGCCGCCGATCGTGGTCGTGGTGAAGGTCTGCCGGACCCATGTGGTGATCGCGCTGGCGGTGCCGCCGGAGCCGCCACCGCGGCCCATGCCACCGCCGGCGAGGAAGTAATGGATCTTTCCGGCTTCGACGTACTCCTGGAACTGGGCCAGCGAGGGGGCCGGGTCGGTCCCGTTGAAGCCGCCGATGGCCATCACCGGTGCACGGGTGGCGAGCTGGACGCCGGCGGCGGAGTTGGATCCGATGGTGGCCGCGACCCAGGTGTAGCGCTCGGCGTTCTGGGTGAGCGCGGTCACCAGTTCGGCGTTCGGCGTCCCGGCGTCGAGCAGGCCCCCGAGGCCTCTGCCCCGGCCGAACATCGCCGCACCCTGCTGGCCGAAGCCGCCACCCAGGCCCGTCGCACCCCCCTGGCCCGTCGTGCCGCCCTGGCCTCCCGTCGTGCCGCCCTGGCCTGTTGTGCCGCCTGGTGGCATCCCCTGCGGGACGCCCCCGCCCGGACCGTTCATCCGGACGCCGCCACCGAAGCCTCCCCCGCCGAAACCTCCGCCGCGAGGGCCGCCGCCGAAGCCGCTGGTGGGCCCCGCCGACGGGAGGGCGCCGGTGTGGGGGGTGGCGGCCGTCTCGGCCGCGTAGGCCGCGGGCCCGATCAGCGTCACCAGGATGCCGGCGGCGGCCAGCACCGTCGCGGCGCGACGTGCCGGACGCGCGGGAAGCACCAGCGTGAGGATCAGCGTGACGATCGCCACGGCACCGACAGCGATCACGAGCGCTCGCAGCCACGGCTGCCAGTCGGGCGTCCGGTGCAGCAGGACGTACGACCACGCCGTCGTGGCGGTGACCGCGGCCGCCAGGACCAGGCAGGACCCGAGCCGGTCGCGTTCGCGCCACAGGTGGACGCCGCCGATGCCGACGACGGCCGCGGCCGCCGGCGCGAGCGCGATCGTGTAGTAGGGGTGGATGATCCCTTTGGCGAGGCTCAGGGTGACGCCGGTGACGACCAGCCAGCCGCCCCAGAGCAGCAGCGCGGCCCTGGTCCGGTCGGTGCGTGGGGCGCGCCCGCGCATCGCGATCACGGCCACCATGATGATCAGTGCCGCGGGGATGAGCCAGGAGATCTGCCCGCCCATCTCCGTGTTGAACATCCTGGTCAGGCCGGTCTCCCCCCAGCGGCCGCCGGTGCCGCCGCCTCCGCCGACGCTGCCGGCCTCGTTGCCGTTGAGCCGTCCGAAGCCGTTGTAGCCGAAGATGAGGTTGAGGATGCTGTTGTTCTGCGAGCCGCCGACGTAGGGCCGGGAGCCCTTCGGCCACAGCTCCACGGCCGCCACCCACCAGCCGGCGGCGACGAACATCGCCACCCCGGACAGCAACAGCCGACCGATCCTGCGCCGCAGCGATATCGGCGCGGCCAGCAGGTAGGTGGCCGCGAAGACCGGCACGACCAGGAACGCCTGCATCATCTTCGCGAGGAAGCCGAACCCGACGAAGACCCCCGCCCAGACCAGCCATCTGGCGCTGCCCGTCTCCGCCGCCCGGACGGTCGCGTAGGCGCCGAGGAGCAGCAGCAGGACGAGCAGCGCGTCGGGGTTGTTGAACCGGAACATCAGCACCGCGGCCGGTGTCAGCGCGAACACGGCCGCGGACAGCAGCGCCGCGGCCGGGGAGAACCAGCGCCGGACGGTCACGTACAGCACCCCGACGGCGGCGACACCTTCCAGCGCCTGCGGGACGAGCACGCTCCACGAGCTCAGCCCGAAGATACGCACCGAGATGTCCATCACCCACAGTGATGCCGGTGGCTTGTCCACGGTGATGAAGTTCGCGGCGTCCGAGGAGCCGAAGAAGAACGCCGTCAGGTTCGACGACCCTGCCTGGACGGCGGCGCTGTAGAAACTGTTCGCCCAGCCGGAGGCGCCGAGCCCCCAGATGTAGAGCACGGCCGTCCCGGCCAGCAGGGCGAGCAGCGCGGGACGCACCCATGCCGGATCGCTCTCCCGGCCGCGCAGGAGGCTTCGCGCCCACCGGCCCCCCGCCCGGGAACCGGCGCCGGGGCGGCCGGGTGCCGCGGCCGGGGCGGGCGGAATGCCCGCCCGCTCGGGAACGGTCGTGGTCATGGCCGGATCCTCGCCGTCGGTCCGGGCTGCTGTCGAAGGTCGGGAGCCACCGTCATGGGACCTGATAGTGGGGTTTCAGCCTGACGCTGACCTGATGCGAGCCTGGGAGCCGACTGAGAGCCTGTCCAGGTCCGCCCAGGTCAGGTTTGCTCAGTTCCAGGCGGCCGGCCGCTGGACGGGCGAGACGATGTGGCCCGGGGTGCCGAGCCAGGCTTCCTGGCCGTGTGGGGTGACGGTCATGCCGAAGCGGTGGAACCTCGGCCTACCAGCCTTGATCCACCACTGGTAGGCGGCCTCCAGCTCCTCCCACAACCGGCGTGGCCCGCACTGGAGGACTTCGTATCCCTGGTCCTCCGGGTCGTCCGCGAAGGAGGCCCACAATCGGGACCGTGCGTGTGACAAGCGGAGAAAGACGATCCCGGTATCAGGATCGGTAGCGGTTCCCGCGATCATGCCGGGACACGCCAGCCCAAGGGCGAAACCCGCGTCGTAGTTCTCGAACACCTCGCGTGGACGAACGGACGTGAAACTGATCTGGCGGTTGTCCTCGTGTGTCCACCACAGCGGAGCGTCGTCACGATGGCTGCGTATCTTCATGAGCCGCGAGTGCAAAGATGCCCATCCGCCCCCTCCTGCCGTGGGCGGTTCGCCATGGGCGAAGAAAATCGGTAGCGGGTCACAGCGGTCGGTAGGCATCCCGGCGGTGCTCGAGGCGGAGGACGACGACGTCGTGCTTGTCGTCATTGATCCGATAGAGGATGCGATAGGTGCCTCGGCGGGCCGCCCATATTCCTTCGAGATCGAAGCGCAGGGGTTTGCCTGCTCTGCGTGGAGCTTCGACCAGAGCGGTGGTGAGAAACTCCACGGCCGCGGTCGCGACGGCTTCGGGCAGTTGGTCGGTAAACGCGCGTCGGGCTGGTGGGGTGAGGACGAGCTCGTAGTCGTCGCCGTTCACCTGAGCAGGTCGCGTACGGCCGCTGTGCCGCGCAGGACGTCGCCGCTGGCGTAGGCCCGGTCGGCCTCGCGGATGTCGGCCAGTGCCTGTGAGTCGCGCAGGACGTCGATGGTCTCTTCCAGTTGGGCGAGGTCTTCGGGGC
This sequence comes from Protofrankia sp. CiP1_Cm_nod1, assembly GCF_920888515.1. Classification (GTDB taxonomy): domain Bacteria; phylum Actinomycetota; class Actinomycetes; order Frankiales; family Frankiaceae; genus Protofrankia. Next base: position 3,393 of record NZ_CAKKTM010000034.1, read on the forward strand.
TGATCAGCACGGCGGCGGCGTGGCCGTTACGGGTCAGCACGATCCGTTCGTGCTGGTGTTCGACCCGATCAACGAACTCGGACAGGTGGTCACGGACCATACGGAGAGACTCGATCGTCATGGCCACAATTGTGGCTCATTGATCGTCCGATGTCCACTCCGCTCCCCGTCCCTGGCAACGGTCGTGGGCCTCTCCACAGCCCCGCGAGTCGCCGAAGCTTCCGTCCTGGAGGTGGTGGTTCGCTGGGAACCTGACGGGCTCGTGCGGACATTACGAGGTATGAGAGCGATCGATGACGCCTGAGCCGGCTGATGACGGTGAGCTGCTTGCGCGGGCCCGGTCCGGGGACGGGACGGCGTTCGGGCTTTTGTTCCGCGCGCACTCCAGCGCCGTCTACACCTACTGCTTCCGCCGGCTCGGTTCGTGGAGCGGTGCGGAGGACGCGACGTCCGTGGTCTTCCTGGAGGCGTGGCGGCGGCGGGCCGACGCGGTTGCTCTCTCCGGCTCGTTGCGCCCGTGGCTGCTCGGGGTGGCGACGAACGTGGTGCGCAACCAGACGCGGGCCACTCGTCGTTACGACGCGGCGCTGTACCGACTGCCGCCCCCGGATGTGGAGCCCGATCCCGCCGACGAGGTGGTGGCACGGCTCGACGACGAGCAACGGATGCAGGACATTCTGCGTGAGCTCGCGGTCCTGAACCGTGGTGAGCGGGATGTCGTCGCCCTGGTGGCGATGGCCGGTCTGAGTTATGCAGAAGCCGCGGTCGCTCTGGGCGTTCCGGTGGGAACGGTCCGGTCGCGGCTGGCCCGTGCCCGCGCCCGGCTCGCGAAGACCCGGGCCGCGGGGACGGGCGCGTTCCAGGAATCCGTTGACACGGCGACACCGGTCACAGGCCGACACGGTCGGGAAGGGGCGTGACATGTCCGATCTGGATTTTCCGTGGCTTCCGCCGCAACGGGCCATCCCGGCGGAGCGGCTGGCACAGCGCCAGGAACTGCTCGAACGCCACGTCGCGGCGACTTCCGAGCCGGCCCGGAGGCCGTGGTGGCGGCGAAAGCTGATAGTCGTTCCGGCTGTGGCCGTGGTGGCTGTTCTTGGGACGGCCGCCGGCCGAGGACTGCTTCCTGGTGATGTGGCGACCCAGGCTATGACGGTGTCATGTTATAAGACGGTGAGTCTTCACGGTGACACGGACATTGTCGGCGGCGGGGTGACGGACCCAGTAGAATCCTGCCGGCAGGTGTGGCGGTCCACCGGAATGAAAGCACCGTCAGAAATCGTCGCCTGCCTTACCTCGGGTGGGGCTGTCGCGGTGTTTCCGTCGAAAAACGCCTGCCGCACGCTGGGGCTGCGGCCGTTCATGGGAGTGTCTGATTCCGCGCGCAGCTTCGCCGCTTTCCAGAATGACGTGGTGACCGCGGTACGGGCGGATCACTGCCGCCCCCGCAGCGAGATCATCAGTATAGTCCGGCAGAAGTTGGATTCCTACGGCCTACAGTCCTGGCGGATCGACGACAGCGGCTTCGGCCAGCCGTGGGCCGTGGGCCGGCCCTGCGCCAGCCTTTCCTTCAACCACGACCAGTCGACCGTGATCATAGTGCCGCACACGGAATGATGCTGACAGATGCGGTGACCGTCTCGACGCAAGAACGGTCACCGCATCTGTCCAGGAATCTGGTTTTCAGTTTTTTGATGAACGAGACCGGTTGCTGGGGGAAATTACCGGATGACGTGTATGCCGTCGACGAGGAGATCAGTCGACGAAGAGGTCGGTGCGGGCTGAGACACGCTGGGTGCCGAAGGCCACCGGGGACGCGTTGACGACGAGCGGCGGGCCGCCGCGGCCGGGGCCACCGCCGGCAGGCGGGCCGCCGGGCCCGGGCCTGCCGCCGGCACCTGGGC
>NZ_CAKKTM010000035.1 GCF_920888515.1 Protofrankia sp. CiP1_Cm_nod1
CACCTGGGCCGGTCGGGGGGCCACCGCGTCCGGTGTCCGGGGCGGCCGGCGGCCCGCCGTGTCCGGCGGCCGGGCCGGTTGGGGGGCCGGCTGAGGGGCCGCTGTGTTCAGTGGGCGGGCCGGCCGGAGGGCCGCCGTGCCCGTGCCCGTTCCCGCCGTGCCCACCGGGGCCGCCGTGTTCGGCGGACAGGTCGGGCGGGGGGTTACCGGGGCGGGCGAACAGCAGTTTGGCCTGCCTGGCCTGCATCTGCGTGACCGTTTCCACGACCGGCCGCCGCTGTTGCTCGAACTGGCCGAGCGTGTCGCGGTCGAAGCTGCCGGCGGCCAGCGCCGAGACGAGGATCGGATGCGCGAGTGCCGCGTCCTGGATCGCGAGGTTGATCCCCTGGCCGCCGATGGGGCCGTGCGTGTGCGCGGCGTCCCCGATGAGCAGCAGGCCGTCCCGGGCCCAGGTGTCGGCGAAACCGGCGAACACGTCCAGCACCGCGAGGTCACCGGGCACGTTGATGTACTTGGTGATCAGGTCGGCGTAGCGGGGAACGGACTGGCGGATCTGTTCCTTGATGTGCTCGATCCCGTGCTGGGCCAGCGACCGGTAGCTGCGCCGCGGGAGCGTCCAGCCCAGCTGGAGGCTGTCGGGGTAGGCGTCGTAGACGATGATCGGGTTGCCGTCGCCCTGGAAGACCGTCACCTCGGGGCCGTGCCGTTGCGGGGCGGGCAGTTTGAACCACACCATGTCGTAGTCGAAGGTGTCGATCTTGGTGAATGTGATGTCGGCCAGCCGCCGGGTCCTCGAGTGCCGCCCGTCCGCGGCTATCACGCACCGGGCGTCGATCCGCTGTTCGGTGTCGCCGTCCGGCAGGGTGACGCCGACGACGCGCTCGCCGTCCAGGAGCAGCCCGCTCGGTGACCGGCCGTCGAGATACTCGAAGCGGTCGTACTGTTTGCAGGCGTCGAAGAGCTCTTCCAGGACGTTCGGCTGCGGGATGCTGAGGAAGTGGTTGTACGGCGGTTCGATCTGGTCGTACTCGGCCTGGAACAGGGGGCGTCCGCCGGAGACGATACGGAAGCGTGAGCACTCGTAGTGGCCCCGTTTGCGGGCGCCGTCGAGAACACCCAGCTGGTCCAGTATCAGCGCGCCTCCGGGCTGGAGGATCTCGCCGCGGTACTCGCGGTCGAACGACGTCGCCCGTTCGACGAGGACAACCCGGGCGCCGGATCGCACCAGCAGCAGCGACAGGCTGAGCCCGGCTGGGCCGGCGCCGATGACGCAGAAATCTGTCTCCATGATGAAAGCTGCTCCCGTTTGGTCAGACCAGGGCGGCGGTGAGGTCGTGGATGACCGCGACGACGTCGGTGGGCGTCGGCTGGGCGGCGTTCTCGGCGGAGAGCGCCGCCGCCCTGTCCCGGTACGAGGGGGTGTCGAGCAGGTCGCGGCAGGCCGCGACCACCGACTCGGCCGTGACGCCTTCCCCCAGCAGCTGCCGGCCCGCGCCGGCGGCGCTGATGCGCGCGGCGTTGTCGAACTGGTCCGCGAACCGCGGCAGCGCGAGCTGCGGCAGGCCCGCTGTCACCGCGGTCAGCGTCGCCCCGGAGCGCCCGTGGTGGACGACAAGGTCACTGGTGGGTGCGACCAGGTGCAGCGGGAGCAGGCCGGTGGGGGCGCCGGCCGGCAGCGGCAGCGTCCAGCCGGGGCTGATCGGGTCCTCCAGGCCGGCCACGACCTCGATGCCGAGGCCGTGCAGGACGGCGGCGACCTCCGCCAGCGTTTCCGCGAGGTTCCGGAAGGCGGCCCTGACCAGGCTGCTGCCGACGGCCAGGGTGACCCGGGGCCGCTCCGTCCGCCTGAGGATCCACTCGGGCAGCGCGGCGGCTCCGCTGTAGGGGACGTAGCGGATGTGCCGGTCGCGGGATCCGGGCGGGTCCGCGGGCCGCAGGCTCGGCGGGCACGGGTGCAGGCGCAGCATGGGTTCGGGCAGGTCCGTCAGGCCCAGGCCGGCGAGTTCCGGCGTGAGCTCGTCGCGGGCGGGCGGCCGGGCCTCGGGCATCGTCGTCACACCCCAGCCGTGTTCGACCCAGGGTAGGCCGTGCGTCTCGGCGGCGAGCTGGCCCGCGTGCTCGGTCGGTTCGCTGATGATGACGTCCGGGCGCCAGCGCTCCACCAGTTCCAGCGTGTACGGCAGGGTGGCGGCGGTCAGGCGTCCCCAGGCCCGGCCGGTGCCCTCGTTGCGTTCCGCGGCGTTTGTCGCGGGCGGCACCGGCCGGCCGTCCCGCTCCCTGGTCATGATCGTGAGGAAGTCGACCGACGGCGCGGTCGGCCCCGCCGGCAGCGCGGCCTCGGTGATGGCGCCGGTGAAGTTCGCCGGCGCGGCGACCAGGACGTCGTCGCCGGCCGCCCGCAGCGCGTGCGCGAGCGGAACCAGCGGAAAGAGATGACCGTGGACCGGAGAAGTGGTGAAGAGCACTCGCACGAACTGCTCCTTACGGGTGTGACAGGTGTGGGGACACGGCCCGCGACGGTCGTCCCGGGCCGGCATCCCGTTTCAGGCGGTGAACGCCGGGTCGCGGTCACCGGTATCCGGCTGGAGCGTGCGAGTACCTCCCGGCAGACTGACGCCGAGCCCGCCGGAATGCGTTCCCCCCGTGCCCACGCCGAGTTGGCGCAGCAGGCCGCGGTCGTCACGGATGGCGTCGTGCTCGACCACCGTGCCGTCCGATATGCGGAACCAGTGGATGTGCCGCCAGGTGACCCGCTGGCCGGCCGCCCGCACACCCATGATCACGTCTTGTGCCTCGCCCTCGACCGCCAGTTTCGCCACGACGTTCTCGGTGTCCGCGACGATGCTCTCGACCGTCCAGGTCGCGGTCGGGAAGGCGCGCAGCACGACTGCCAGGGTCTGGGCCAGCCCGTCACGCCCCGGGGGGCTGCCCGGCTGGAGCCGGTGGTTGACCATGTCCGGCGCGAAGGCCGACACGGCGGCGTCGACGTCCCCGCGCTCCAGTGACCGGAAGTGCTCGAGAATCGTTCTCCGGTTGGCCTCGACCCGCCTGTCGACAGCGGATTCCGCTCTTTCCGAAGAAATTTCCGGGTCTTCTTTCTCGACATGCAGGACGATTTCCGAGATTTCCATTCTCGCGCTTTCCCGAAGTTCGCGCAGGGGTGCGGTAAGGATGTCCTGTTCCGGGCTCCGCTCGAATTTCTGGAATGCTTCCGGGCTGTCCCAGTCGCTGGTGATCACAAATTCGCGGGGGCCGGTGCGCAGGAGGCTCTGGCGCAGGTTTCCCGGCGTCCGGCGGACCACCGAGGCGATCTTCTCCCAGGCGTCGACGAAGTCCTGCTCCCGGTCGGGACGGACGAGCATGCGCAGCGTCGCTCTGATCATCGGGTTCCTCCGTCCGTGGTCGCGGGGTCGACGGCCCGCAGGATCAGCGAGCTGTTGAAGCCGCCGTAGCCGCGGGCGTTGACCATGGCGACCCGTACCGGGGTCTCCCGGGGCACCCGGACGAGATCGAGGCGGTACTCCGGCGCCGGGTCGTCGAGGTTGCCCACCGCCGGGATCACCCCGTCCCGGATGGACAGGACGGCGTTGACGGCGGCCAGGGCCGAGCCGCCCGCGCACATCCGCCCGGTCAGGCCCTGGGGGGCGGTGACCGGGACCCGCTCGGCGTGCGCGCCGAAGGCGGTATGGATCGCGCGCGCCTCGAGCTCGTCGAGGTCGCGGGAACCCGCGCCGTCCGCGAAGATCACGTCGACGTCGGCCGGGGTGAGCCGCGCGTCGGCGAGCGCCCGGCGCATGGCCTCGGCGTACCAGCGCGGATCCGGCGACGGGTCGCGGTGGTGGTGGGCGTCGTGGGTCGCCGCGTACCCGGCGATCTCGGCGTACACCCTCGGCGCGCCGCGGGCCGCCGCGGACGCCGGGTCCTCCACGACGAGCGTCGCGCCGCCCTCGGCGGGCACGTGGCCGCCCGCCTCGCGGTCGAACGGCTTGTAGCCGCCGTGTGGCTCACGGCTGGTGGACAGGCGCCCGCCCGTGATCTGGCAGGTCAGCGCGTAGGGGGTGAGGCCGGCTTCGGCGCCGCCGGCGAGCACCACCGGCGTCCCGCGCCTGATGGTCCGCCGCGCCTGCGCCAGGCTGTCGAGACCGCCGGCGCCGTCGGAGACCACGACCCCGGACGGCCCCTTGACGCCGTGCTGGATGGAGGTCTGGCCGGTGGTCGCCGCGTAGAACCAGGCGATGGACTGGTAGACGCTCACGGCCTGGCGGCCCCGGCTCCACAGCCGCTGGAGCTCCCGCTGGCCGAAGTCGTTGCCGCCGGAACCCGCCCCGAACACCACCGAGGTCGCGTACGGGTCATGCGCTGCCGGGTCATAGGCGGCGTCGGTCAGCGCGAACCCGGTCGCGGCCATGCCCAGCCACGTCCACCGGTCGGTCTGCAGGATGATCCGGCCGCCGATGTGGTCGGCGGGGTCGAAGCCGGTCACCTCACCGGCGAGCGTGGTGGCGTACCGGCTGGCGTCGAAGCTGGCGATCGGCCCCACCCGCAGCTCACCGCGCAGCGTGGAACGCCAGTGCTCCTCGGTCCCGATGCCGCTGGGGGTGACCGCCCCGATGCCGGTGATGACAGGACGCAGCCCGGCGCGGGTGGCGCTCACCGGTCACCTCGTCCGCGGTCGAGCACGATGGCCGACTGGAACCCACCGAAGCCGCTGCCGACCGACAGCGCCACGTCGACGTCGTACTCGCGGGCGATGTTCGGCACGTAGTCCAGGTCGCACTCGGGGTCCCGGCTGGACCAGTTGGCCGTGGGCGGGACCACCCGGTTCTCGATCGCCAGGGCGCAGGCGGCGATCTCGATGGCGCCGATCGCTCCGAGGGAGTGGCCGACCATGGACTTGATCGAGCTCACCGGGACGTCGTAGGCGTGCGGCCCGAGCGACTTCTTGAACGCGGCCGTCTCGTGGCGGTCGTTCTGCTTGGTCCCGGAGCCGTGCGCGTTGACGTAGCCGACCCTGGTCGGGTCGGTACGGCCCTGCCGCAGGGCGTCCGAGATCGCTTCGGCCATGTCGAGGCCGTCGGCCTTCAGGCCGGTCATGTGGAAGGCGTTCGAACGGGCGGCGTAGCCGGTGATCTCGCAGTACACGTGCGCGCCCCGGGCCCGGGCGTGCTCGAGCTCCTCCAGGATGAGCACGGCGGAGCCCTCACCCATGACGAACCCGTCCCGGCTGGCGTCGAACGGCCGGGACGCGTGCTCGGGGTCGTCGTTGCGGGCCGACGTCGCGCGGATCGCGTCGAAGCAGGCGATGGAGATCGGGGACAGCGGCGCGTCCGTCGCACCCGCGATCACGATGTCGGCCTCGCCGTCGGCGATGAGCTGGTGGCCGTACCCGACCGCGTCGATCCCGGAGGTGCAGCCCGTGGAGACCACGTGCGCCGGGCCGTGGGCGGAGAAGCGGCAGGCCACCTCGGTGGCCAGACAGCTTGGAACCAGAGCGTGATAAAGGAACGACGAGGCGTAGACGGGATCGACGAGCCAGTCGCGCCCGCTGTCGCTGGCGACGACGTACTCGTCCTCCAGCCGGGTGGTGGCGCCGACCGCGCTGCCCATGCTGACGGCCACCACCGGACCGCCGGCGTCGGCGGCGTCGGCGCTGTCGGCGCCGTCCCTGCCGAGCTCCAGACCGCTGTCGGCCACGGCCTCGGTCGCGGCCGCGAGAGCGAACTGCACGAAGCGGTCGTTGCGGGCGATCTCCTGCGGGGTCAGGCCCGCCGCGGCCGGGTCGAAGTCGCATTCGGCGGCGATCTGCGAGCGGAACTGCGTCGGGTCGAAGAACGACAGACGCCTGGTAGCCGTCCGGCCCTCGGTCAGCAGGTCCCAGAACTCCTTGCGGACAGTGCCTCCCGGCGCGACCACGCCGATGCCGGTTATGGCCGTCCTTCTCACTTCCGGCTCCTTCACGGGGTGTTTCTCACGGGTGTTCCGCGGCGGGTGCCGCGGGCTGGGCCAGGGCTGGCCCAGGGCTGGCTCAGGGCTGGGGGAGCGGTTCGGTGTCGACGTGGCCGAGGTCCGGCCGCGGCGCCAGCGGGCTGAGGTGGAAGACGAGGAAGGCGGTCTCGTCGCCGTCGTTGACGATCCGGTGCCGGGTGCCGATCGGGATGAGCACCCCGTGCTCGGCGGGGAGCGTGGTGTGCTCGCCGTCGAGCCGCGCGACGACCTGCCCGGACACGCAGTACAGGAACTCCTCGGAGTACGGGTGCCAGTGTTCGCTGACGAACTCGCCGGGCCGCAGCGTCAGCGTGCCGAGGAAGCCGGACTTGGCGCCCACCGTCGCGGGGGACAGCAGCGTGCGGATGTCGCCGCCGCGGCGGCGGTTGGCCGGGACGTCGTGGATGGAGAGCACCTTCGGCGCCACTTCCAGGTTGTTGGTCGTCAGGGTCATCGCTGTCTCCTCGAACGTCTCGTGGACCGCCCGGAGCCGCCTGCTCGGCGTCCGGGCCGGGGCCTGACGGGCCCGGCGCTGTCACACGGAATTCGCGCGGAATTCACAACGGGCGCCGAGCCCTGGCCGGGGCTGGTTCAGACCTGCTGGGGAAGGGCCTTCGCGCTGCGGGCGGCCAGCTCGACCTTGTCCCGGATGACGCTCATCTCCCGCCGGGTGTTGTTGTTGATGTTGTTGGTCATCCACTCGTCGTCGACCGGCGCGTCCGGACGCATGTGGAAGTCCTGCGTCCAGTGCATCCTGGTGCCGGTGCCCTCCGGTTCGTAGGTCCATTCGATGTTCATGAACTCGAAGGGGCCTGGTTCGACGCGGCGGGCCCGGACCTGGTGCTTCTCCGGGTCCAACGTCCGTTCCGAGACCCAGCTCCAGACCTTCCCGTTCGCGTCCGGGTGCATTGTCAGCCGGAATCTGAAGGTCTGGTCATGGTGCTCGAGAATCTCCACCGAGGCGTACTCGGTGAAAAGATCCGGCCAGTCCGCGAGACTGTTCGTGATCGTCCAGACCAGATCGATGTCGGCGTCGATCCAGATCGAGTTCTCCGTGTGCCCGGCCATGGCTCTCCGTTTGATTGACGATGTTCCGGTCGAGAAAGGTGTCGCCGCTGGCTCAGCCGGCCTGCTCGGCGTACTCGCGCGCGCCGGCTCCGGGCAGGTGTGCCACCACGGTCCCGGCGGCCGCGGAGAAGCTGGTGCGCAGCGCGTGCAGCCGCTTCCGGTGCTCCAGGTGCTCGGGATTGCGCTGGAACTCCTGGTACGCCTGCTCGTTGGCCCATTCACCGAATATGTAGTAGGTGCTGGGATCGTCCGTGGAGCGGACCAGCCAGGCGCCGAGGTTCTCCGGCTGCTTGGCGGCGTCCGGGGCGACCTGCAGCCAGGTCTCCTCGAACTCGCGCTCCCGACCGGGTGCGATCTGCTGCGTAAGAACAATCCGGAAGGTGCCGGAAGCACTCATCGGGTTTCTCCGTTCGGATGTCTGCGGTCAGGTTCAGGGCCGGCGCGGGACACGGCCCGCGGCGCTGTTGCCGATATGTCCGGACCGGTTCGTCGTCCGGGCACGCGTGCCATCGGACGGTGAAGACCTGAAAATGACCGGTTGCGTCCGTCCGACGGCTCCTGAACGCCCTCGGCCGGATGCCTCCCGGCGCCGGAGCCCGCCGGAGCCCGCCGGAAGCCCGCAGGGGCTCCCACTGGCAGGCTCCGCCTGTACGGACGTGCCTCCTCGGCCCTGGAGCGTCCTCGGCCCTGGAGCGTCGGTCAGGCGGTCGCTACGTGCCCGGTCCCGGCCGGGGACGGACATCGCGTGGGCGGACGGCTGCCGGCGCAGCCGCGCGTTCCCCCTGGTCGCATGATTCTCGCTGTCCGGTCGTGAATTCCTGTCGGATACGGGATGAATCCCTGTCGGATGCGGCGTGAATCCGCCGGTCCGGCCGCCGGTCTATGCGACGTCCGCTCTGACAGCGCCGTTGATGGCGGTGAGGATTTCGGCGAAGGTGTGGTCCTCGGGCGGTTCCGCCGGCAGTTCGACGCCGAAGGTGTCGAGAACGACGGTCTGCAGGTGCAGGTAGGCCAGTGAGTCCACCCCGGCCTCGGCGAACGTGACGCCAAGATGGCCGGGCCGCTCATCGGCGACGAGCACCGTACGTTCCACGAGGAAGTCGAGCAGCTGGTCAGCGGTCCACTGATCCGCCATGGTTCTCTCCTTTGTCCTGGTGACCCGGTTTCCGGGCGGGCCGGTCCGCGGCCCATGAATAGAAGTTCCGGGCCATCGCGTCGCGTGGGCTGCGCCAGGTGTCCGGGTCGTATGCGGTGATGTGTCTGGCGAGTTTCGTGTTGACGTCGACGAACAGCGGGTGTCCGCGTACGGCGGGCAGGGCGGGCGCCACGTCGTCGGCCGCCTCGATCAGATGAAAGTAAAGTCCGTGGAAACTGAAGAGGTCCCGCCGGACAACACCCAGCAGATGAGGCAGCTCCCCGTCGTCCGACTCCCGGAAGATATCGGCGACCGCGGGTTCGTCGTCAGCGCTGATACGGGCCACGATGAGAGTACGGTGCGTCATCCGACGGCCCTGTTCCGGGCCGCCGGAAGCCGGCCGAAGAATATCGACACGCCTGCTCCCTGACAACTTGAAGAAAGGACGGGCAAGCATGCCGCACCGTCGGCGTCGATGGTGCGGAGGCTGCCCGCGCAAGTCAGTGGCCCGACGCCGTCGTCGGTGGTTTCGGTATACGGGTCGGTTGGGCGGCCAGCACCCAGCCTCGTCCGCTCGGGCGCCGCGCAGGCGTCACCTCACGAAGGCTGGGGCCTGGCCGCCGCTCCGGCCCGTCTCCCTACGGAAGCATGAGGTATTGGGACTGTCATGTCTTGCAGTTGGCATGGCAGGAACGTGTAGTGGCAACTTGGTGCCAATGGTGTGGCCAAGTCGATGCGAAAATGCTATAACCAGTCTTTTTTCGCTGCGAGGATGCCGGCCTGGAACCGGCTGCGGGCACCCATCCGTCGCATGAGATCGGCGATCATGCGACGGACCGTTCGTACCGACACGCCGAGGTGCCGGGCGGCGGCCTCGTCCTTGGCTCCGAGGCTCAACAGCCTCAGCAGGAGGCGTTCGGAGTCGCTTGGAGCGGAATTGTCAATCTGTTGTTTTTTTGTCTGCGAGGGGCCACCGCCCTGGTCGGGCTGGCCGCCCTGAGCGACCAGGCCGGCCAGGCTGGCCAGGCCGGCCGGGCCGGCCTGGCCGCGAACGCTGGAGAGGCCAGGGCTGTCACCCAACGTGGCCTGGCCGAAGGCGATGTGATCGAGGCCGGTGTGCCGGAGCCCGGCCTGGCCGAGCTCGCCAGCCCGTTCCAGGGGCCGCGCGGTCTTCCAGAGCTGGTCGAACAGCATCGTGGCCAGGCCTGTCAGCGCCGGCTCCCGGAGCAGCAGCGCGCAGCCGTGCTCCTCGCCCGGGCCGGATGTCAGCAGGAGCAGGGCGGTCTCGCGGTCGACCATGGCCATGTCCGCCAGCGGGGCGTCGGCCACCCGCAGCTCCAGGCCATCCGCGTCGACGGTGTCGCATCCGGCGGGAGCACCGTCCTGTGGGGCCGGGCGCGGCTGGATGGCGCGCACGACGACCCCGCGGCCAAGGGCCTGTAGCACCGCCTGGGTGCACTCCGCTGTCATGATCGATGACTGCCAGGGCCGGGTGTGCAGAACCAGCAGCTCCCGTTTGGCTCGGGCTACGAGATCGAGCAGCTGGTCCGCGACCGCTTCCACGCCCTTCAGCCGCACGGCGTCGACAGCTGGCTCCGGCTGCCGCTCCTGCCCCTGCATGTAGTCGGCGACCAGCACGCTCACCTGCATATGAGCGCGGATGAGTTCCTCCTGTTGGCGGATGAGCCGATCGTGTTGCTGTCGGAACAGCTGTTCGAGAGGGATCTCGGGATGGACGGCGACCAGCCGGTCGGGGCTCTCACGGGAGGGCACCAGCAGTGAGAGCGCGACGAGCCTGTCGCAGGCCTGCCGGACGGCGCCCGTGGGACATCCAAGGGCGATGCTCACCTCCTCGGCGCTCATGTCCTTCCGGCGCAGCCACATCCGGTAGGCGGCGAGAGCGATGCCATCGATGCCGAGAAGATCGAACATCGTCATCAGGCACGGCCTAGTCCACGCGGCTGCCGGCCCTGGGGAGGCCCCGTTGTGCCTCCTCGCTCGTGACCACGTCGAGGGAGTGACGGACCAGCGCGACCAGGGCCTGCCGGACGGACTCCCGCCGGCGCGCGTCGCAGAAGATGATGGGCCGGCGGGGGTCGACGTCGAGCGCTTTGCGGACCTCGTCGAGCCGGTATTCCCGGGCGCCCTCGAACCGGTTGACCGCCACCAGGAACGGAATATCCCGCTCCTCGAAGTAGTCGACCGCTGGGAACGAGTCGGCGAGCCGGCGGGTGTCGACCAGGACGATGGCGCCGATGGCACCGAGAACCAGCTCGTCCCACATGAACCAGAAACGGTCCTGGCCAGGTGTGCCGAACAGGTAGAGAATCACGCTGTCGAGCAGCGTGATCCGGCCGAAATCCATGGCGACCGTCGTCGTGGTCTTGGTGCTGACCTGGGAGGTGTCGTCGATGCCGAGGCTCGCCGAGGTCAGTGCGGCTTCGGTCGTGAGCGGGGGGATCTCACTGACCGTCCCGACAAAGGTCGTCTTTCCGGCGCCGAATCCGCCGGCAATTATGATTTTGACCGGGCTGGGTGCCGGGCTGGGTGCCGGGTTGGTCACCTGGCTGCCGACCGTGTGCGGTCTAGAGGGTCTGTAGTCCATCGAGCACCTTTTCCATCAGCGTCACGTCGGGACGCTCGCTCGGTCGGGCTGGGCGGGTGACGCGTACGAGACCGGCATCGATCATGTCGCCGACGAGAACACGTGCCACCCCGACCGGCAGGCTGAGCTGCGCGGATATTTCCGCGATCGACTGGATGCTCTGGCAGAGCAGCACGATGTTCCGTTGTTCTGGATCAAGAGTTCGGACCATCGCACGCCCGTGCTCCGTCGTCGACACCAGAGCCACCAGCTCCAGCGCGCGATTGGCCGCCGGTCGCGTCCGGCCGCCGGTGACGGCATAGGGACGGACGACCGGACCTGCGTCGTCGTCGTACCACTCCTCGTCCACCGGTCCTCCTGATCAGGGCTTGACAGTAATCGCTGAAGTTCGTCCTGCTGGAACTCGTCCCGTGAAAATCGTCTGGTCGAAGAATCCGCCGGCGGCGGTCGGCGGCGGTCGGCGGCGGTCGGCGGCGGTCGGCGGCGGTCGGCGGCACTGTGCCGGAACCCGGCCCGACGACGACCGTCCGGGCCGGGTTCCGGCGGGAGCTCGCGCGGGTCACAGCAGCGGAACCCGGGCCGCCGCCAGGATTCCGGCTCGCTGTCAGCGAGGCAGCGCGGCCTGCATCTCGGCACGCAGCTCGGGGGTGAGGAACTCGCCGACACGGATGACCAGCAGCGCCATTTCGTAGGCGATCAGACCGATGTCGGCGCCGGGCGTGCTGAGAATGGCCAGACACGACCCGTCGCCCACCGCCGTGACGAAAAGAAATCCCTGTTCCATCTCGACGATCGTCTGGCGGACACTGCCGCCGCCGAAGAAACGGCCGGCACCACGAGCCAGGCTGTTGAAGCCCGAGGCGACCGCGGCCAGCTGGTCGGCGGTTGTCCGGTTCATTCCGTTCGAGGTGGCGAGCAGGAGGCCGTCCGCCGACAACACGATGGCATGGGTGACCTCCGGGACTTTCCGCGTGAGGTTGTTCAGCAGCCAGTTCATGTTCTCGACCGGGCCGATGTGGCGCATTACATCACCCTTTTCGCGTCGTCACCGTTCGGGTTCGGTCCCTCCTGCAGACCTCGGCCGAAGTTGGTCTGGAAGGAGGACATCATGGATCGGATCTCGTCCGGTGACCGCGTTCCGCTGAGGAGCGACGGCGGCACGGGGCCGTTGGTGGGTGTCCCCCTGAGCTCAGGCGCGAGGCTGGCCCGCCGCTGCCGTCTGGGCAGTCCCGTCTCGTTGGGCTGCCCGGGCGGGGCGGCCGGCGCGGCCGACGCCTGGGAGAACCCGGAGCCGGCACCTGGGAACGGGTCCGCCGGGGGGGTGCTCCTCCTGCGGCTGGGCAGGGCAGGCTGTCGCTGCGCGTCCAGCGGCTCGGCCCACCGGTCCTCTGGCTGCGGCCAGCCGGAGGACGCGCTGGGCGCGTCGTCCCAGCGGGCGGAGGCAGGCGGCGGTGGGGCGGGGATGCCCGAGGGCTGCTCGGCCCAGGCGTTGGGCTCGAGCGCCAGGTTGGAGCGCGGACGCTCCCGTGGATGGTCGTTCCCGGCGCTGCCGCCGGCGCCGTTGTCGATCTCCCCGTCGCCGAGCTGGTCGGATTCGGTGACGAACCAGCTTGAACGGATCGTGGGGAAGACCGGCAGATCGTCCATGAGCGGCCAGTCCTCGCCGCCACCACCGCTACCGCCGGCGCCGTTGCCGGTGGGCGCTATCGGTGACGCGCTCATCGACAGCAGCTCGCTGGTGTCGAAGGAGCCGGCGAAGGGGATCGGGCCGCTCAGCGGGTCCGGATCGTCCATGGGGATCGGGTCCCGCAGTGAGAGCGGCTTGCCGATGGCGAGCGAATCGGTGAACGCGGCCGGGTCACCGAGGTCGATGGAAGCGTCCAGCGGCGCGTCCAGGGAGGCACCCAGCGGTATGTCCAGGGCCGGCGCCTTGACCCGCTCGGGCCTGGCCGTGGCCGGTGCCTCCTGCGGGGCGTCGTCGATCTCGCGCAGCAGGTCGCTCGGGACCAGGACGATGGCCAGGGTGCCGCCGTACGGCGACGGCCGCAGCCGGACCTGGATGTCGTGCCGCTGGGCGAGCCGGCCGACCACGAACAGGCCCAGCCGCTCGCTGGTACGCAGGTCGAACGGGGGCGGGTTGCTCAGCCGCTCGTTGATCTCGGTGTATTCCTCGTCGGTCATGCCCAGGCCGCGGTCCTCGACCTCGATCACGGATCCGTTGGAGACCTGGTGCCCGGACACGTGCACGGGGGTGTGCGGCGGGGAGAAGGAGGTGGCGTTCTCGATCAGCTCCGCGAGCATGTGGATCACGTCACCGACGGCGTGCCCGCCGATGGCGGAACCGGCGATCGGCAGCACCTTCACCCGGGTGTAGTCCTCGACCTCGGCGACCGCGCCACGCACGACGTCCTTGATCGGGACTGGCCGCCGCCAGCCACGGGCGGGCTTCGCTCCGGAGAGCACGATCAGGTCCTCGGCGTGACGGCGCATGCGGGTCGCCAGGTGGTCGAGCCGGAACAGCTCGGCCAGCTCGTCCGGGTCGGTCTCCTTGCGCTCCAGCGCGTCGATGACCTTCAGCTGACGGTGGATGAGCGCCTGGCTGCGGCGGGCGAGGTTGAGGAAGGTGTCGCCGATGCTCTTGCGCATCGCCGCCTGCTCGACGGCGGTGCGCACGGCGACCTGGTGGACGGTGCCGAACGCCTCGCCCACCTGCCCGATCTCGTCCCTCGTCCCGATCCGGACGGGGAACACCTCGGTCTCGACCTGGACCTGCTCGCCGCGGTGCAGCCGTTCCACGACGCTGGGCAGGCTGTCGTTGGCCACCTCGAGGGCAGCCCCCCGCAGCCGCCGGAGCTGACGGATCATGGGGCTCGCGACGAGCAGCGAGATGCCGATCGACGCGGCCAGGACCAGCGCGACGAGGAGGCTGCTCAGCCAGGCGCTGCGGGTCGCGTGCGAGTCGATCGCATTGCTCTCCTTCGTCAGGTCGGCCGCGATCAGGTTTTCCACCAGGCGGAACCTGGAGATCTTGTCGGCCATGGCTTCCAGGACGCGCTGGCCGTCGAGGGTGATCGGCTGGTTCATCTGGGTCGCGGACACGATGGTGTCGCGCGTCTGGGAGACGCTGGTCGCGACCGGTCCGACCGTTTTGTCGTAAAAGTCCTGTTCTTCCTGGGATGCGATGGTACGGAACTGCGCGATCCAGGCATCCTCGGCGCCGGCGTTCGTCTGCGCCTGTTTGATGACCGCGACATTGGTCTGGTGGAAGAGGATCACCGAGAGGCTGCCGCGTTGCTGGGCGGCCGCCTCTCTCGCCCGCGACACGCTGGTGAGGGCGCCGACATAGTTGATCAGTTTGGCGTTGTCGGTACCGGCTCCCACCTGGGCGATCAGGTCGAGCAGATTGTTGATGTTTTTGTTGAAGAACTCCGTGTTCTTCACCCGGTCGGTCTGCCGCTGGTCGATCGCCTGCCGCTGGTCGGGGACCTGGTCGAGCTGACGCTGGATGGCGTCCATGGCCGGCCGTAGGTCCCTGGTCACGCTGCCGGGGAGCCTGGTCGCGTCCTGTTGGTAGGTCGTGATGGCGACGTCGGTCGGGCCGCGCCTGGCCCGCATCTCCTCGAGGCCCTCGCGGAATTGGCTGCCCACGACCGCGGACGAGGCATAGCGTTCCTGCTGGAGGGCGTCAATAAGATCGTTGACTTTGGTTGAGAAGGCTGCGAGGTCCCGGACCCGGCTGCTTGCGTCGACGCTCGCAAGGTCGGCGCGCACCTGGAGGGCGCTAAAAACGGTCAACGCCACCAGCGGGAGGATGAGAATGGCTACCAACTTGGAGCGGATTGGCCAGTTCTGGAGCATCCGATCCTCTCCTTCGACGCAGTGTCCTGACGCCTTGTCGGGGCGAGCGTTCTGGTTCGGCGTTCCGTGTGCCGGCTTACACCTCGACCCACGGTGAAGACCGTGGCCGCGGCTCTTTCCCCCTGGGCGGGACAACTGTACCCGGGCTATTAAGCACGCCTGGAACAGGGGTATAGAGGTCGTGGGGAAGGGGCTCGAACCGGATCAATGGTCGATCACCGGCCGACCGTCCGGCCATGGTCCGGGCGGCCCGCCAGCCGGCTCCGGGATAGGCGCAGATGATATTTGTGATGGATTGCACGGCCCGATGATCGACGTTCGTCGTTGTGGCTGGCGGGCTGTGAAAAGGCTGCTCGTGGGCGGGTGTGTGTTTACGGATTGTGGCTCGGTAGACGGCCGAGTTGAAAGGCGGTGGACATCGAGCTGTACCGGGAATGGTCCGGAATCTGTCCCCAAACTGTCCCGGCCGCCCGTGACCGGCGGGTTGGGGACCGGAAACTGCAACAACCAGGTGTCCTTCGGACCACTACCCGGTGCCGGTAACCGGGAAATCACCGCCACGGTCACCCGCCGGTAGTGGGCCGGCGTTGATGGTGCCGGGACAGGCGGCACCGGTCAGGCGCCCGCCACCCCGCCGATCATTCCGACGGGGTGGACCGGGTCCCGGCCCGGGCTGTCACGTGGGCGCCGTTGGGCACCGCGCGCGCCTCGCCGCCCGCCCGGACAAGGGGATACACGGCGAAGTAGTAGGTGGCCCCGTCCCGCGGGTCCCGCAGGTGCCAGCCGCCTCCGATCTCCAGGCTGCTGTTGGTGACCTTCGCGCGCCGGGCGGCCGGGTCGTCCGGCCCGGTGGGGGCGGTGTCGTGCCGCCACAGCACGCGGGCCTCGGTGATGCCCGGCGGCATCTGGAACGTCAGAGTGATCGTGTTGCCGTGGTCCACGGCCCGCAGCGCCCGGATGTGCGGCCCCGGCTGGTGCCGGATGGAACGGCCGACGACCGCCCTGTGCTCGGCGATGCTGATCGGTGTGTACACCGTCGGATCGGCTGCCGGATCGGCCGTCGGGCCGGGTGCCGCGGTGTCGACCAGGCGTCCACGCCGGCTGGAGCCGACCAGGCGTTCCCGTCCCCGCAGGGAGGCGGTGGACAGCTCGTGATCAACAGGGCCGAACGGTTCCGGCTCCGCCACCGGCCGCGGGCCGTGCTCGTGGCCCGCCGGGCCACCGCCGGGGATCTCCCGCACGGATGCCTCGGCCTCACCCCCGGCCCCGGCTCCCGTGCTGGTTCCCGGTCCGGCTCCGGCCGCCGGGCCGGGCGAATCCGCCGGTGCCTCGGTGGCATAGACCCGGACCAGCGCGCCGGGCACCGTCGTCCACCGCAGGACCGTCGTCCCGCCGCTGTCGTCCACCTCGAGGTCCAGGACGGGCCGGGGCCGCCTGACCACGGTCACGACCACATCGACCCCGTTGGTGTGGGCCAGCGCGCCGAAGGGATCCGGGTAGGACACCCGCACCCGGTACCGGTAGGTCGCCCCGGTCTGCACGTCGCGGTCGACATGGCGTCCGCCGGTGGAGCGCAGGCGGCGGGCGGCCCCCCGGAACGGCGAGGACTCGTCGAAGGCCCGCTCGATCAGCACGTCGTCGTAGCCCGCGTCGAGCTGCCAGGACAGGGCCACACCATCGCCGTCCATGTGGGCGCGCAGGTTGGTGACCTCCGGGACGATCACCAGTGGTGGGGTGCGGACCGGTTTCGACCGTCTGCCGCCAGCCGTCGACATCACCTCGTGCCAGACCGTCACTCCCCGGGGCACGCCCGCGTCGGACAGCTCGGTCGAGCCGGTCGTGCCCAGGCTGCGCTCGAACCGCCCGCCCGGCGCGCTCGGGTCGGCGACCACCCGCAGGACGCGGAAGGCGACCGGCCCTGACGAGTGCGGCGGGGTCCACCGCAGGAGCACCGCGCCGTTGTCCTCCCTGGCGGTGAGGTTGGACGGCGGCGCGAGCGCGCCGGGCTCGCTGGTCCCGGTGGGGCCGTTGGCGTCAGCGGCGCGGTCGTCGTCGGCGCCGGCGGGACCGGCGTCCTTCGGCCGTGGGCGGTCCGCCCCGTCCACAGCGGCGGTGCCGCTGCCTCCGGAGGAACCGCTGCCTCCGGAGGAACCGCTGCCACTCTCGTCAACGACGGTGCCGCCGCTGCCGACAACGGTGCTGCCGCTGTCGGGGATGGTGCCGAAGGAGTAGCGGGTGCCGACGTCGTCACGGCGGACGATCCTTGAGTGCCCGCCGTTCTGCGTCCCTGTCGATGTCCCTGTCGATGTCCCGGTCCGCGCCGGGGTGGGCGGCGTGCCGCCCGGCCGTGCCGCGGCGATGTCCGCCAGCAGCTGGCGTGCCTGCCGCGCGGACATGCGCACGCGCGGGTCCTTCTCAAGCAGGCTGGTCAGGACATCGACCAGCGGGCCGGCGAGCCTGGTCGGCGTCGGCGGCTGGAACAGGATCGCCGCCACCATCGCCGCGAAGGTCTCCCGGTAGAACGGTGGCCTGCCCTCCACCGCGAAATAGAGGGTCGCGCCGAGGCCGAACAGGTCGGCCTCCGGGGTGGCGGGCTCACCGTTGAGCCGTTCCGGCGACATGTACGAGGGCGTGCCGAGCACCCCGGTGACGGTGAGGGCGGAGTCGCTGTCCCGGGTGGCGATGCCGAAGTCCGTCAGCACCACCCGGCCGTCCGTGCCGATCAGTACGTTCGAGGGCTTCACGTCCCGGTGCAGGATGCCGAAGGCGTGGGCGGCATCCAGGGCATCGCTGATCGCGACCCCGACGCGGGCGACCTCGGCGACCGGTAACGGTCCATGGCCGCGGACCAGTTGGAGCAGCGACTGGGACGGCACGAGCTCCATCACGATCCATGGCAGGCCGTTCTCGACGACGACGTCGAGGATGGTCACCACGTGCGGGTGGCTGCGCAGTCTCGCGGCGTGCCGGGCCTCCCGCAGCGCCCGCTCGACCCGGTCGGCGCGCTCGGACAGGTCGAGGCCGTCCTCGAGGTCGATCTCCTTGAGCGCGGCATCGGTCAGCAGCACTTCGTCGAAGGCGCGCCAGACCGTGCCCATTCCGCCGGCGCCGAGCCGTTCGATGAGCCGGTACCGACCGGCCACCAGGCGGTTCACCTCTGGAGCGGCAGCCACGTCGCCCCCTCCGTGATGTTTTCGTACCGCGTTCTCCCAGTGCAGCATGCCACTTGGGCCGGGGGCCGGTGCCCGTGGCGTCGCCGGGCCGTCAGGTGCTCCGAGGCCGCCGGCCGGAAAGCCGGGCCAGCAGGCCCGGCCGGGAAGCCCACCAGGTGTCCCCGGGTGGCGGCGCGGCGGTGGGGTGGTGCTTTAGTGGTCGGCGAACCGGTGCCGGCGGCCCGACCGCCGTGGTCACCGCGGTGACCTCTGATGCCGCTGCCGCACAATGGTGACCATTCGTCATTACTGCCGTTCTTGCTGTGACTGGAGGTGTCAATGGGCCGGGCCGGAATGCTGCCGCGCCGCCGGGCAGCGGTGGCCGGTGCCATGGGCGTGGCGCTGCTGCTCGCCGGGTGCGGCGGGGCTGCCTCCGATGACGCGCCCGCCACCGTCCCGGATGTGCCGGCGACCGCGGTGACCGATGTCGGGGCTGGTGCGGGCGCGGGCGCGCCGCCGGCCGGCCTGCCGACCGACCTGGTGCTGCCGAGCCAGACGGCGGCGGCGTCCGCGCCGCCTGCCCCCGCCGTGACGACCGGTGTCGGGGCGCTGCGGGGGACGCTCGTCCCCAGGCACTTCCCGTTCCCGAAGGATGCGGTTCCCCGGCTGGTCAGCGCCGAGGCGACGGCGACGACGGTCGCGCTCAGTGGTGTGACCGCTGACGACGCCATCCGGTACTACCGGCAGTCGATGCCTTCCGCCGGTTACACGTTCCAGCAACAGAACGTCGCCGACGGACAGACAACGCTCACCTATACCGGTTACGGCCAGCGGGTCCAGGTGCACGCCGGCGGCGCCCGGGAGGTCACGCTCGCCTTCACCGGCGCGTAGGGCGCGTGGGCCGCGTCCGCAGCGGTATGTGGTCCCGTCGGAAGGAATCGGGGCCGGGGCCGGGACGGCCGGAGCCGGGCCGCGGGCCGTGGCCGGGCCCGGCTGCGGGAGTGGCCCCGGCTGCGGGAGTGGCCCCGGCTGCGGGAGTGGCCCCGGCTGCGGCCAGGGCATCCCGGTGGGCGGCCCGGGCCGCAGCAAAAGTGACGATCATGGGTATGCAGGCGAGGGCTGTCCACGGCGTCCAGCCGCCCGGTGGCGACCATGCCGGCTGCGGCAGGAAGAACCACAGTGGCCCGTCCGGGCCGACCGCGTACCGGTGGCTGTTGGTCAGCCACGCGGCGAACTGGCCGGCCCCGCTCACCGCGATGACGCCCGCGGCGGCCGTGGCGGCGCGGGCGCGCAGGTGCGCAGGCAGCCTGTCAGCCAGCACCTCCACGGACAGCAGCGGCAGCATCACCAGCGCCGGCAGGATGTACCGGCCCTGCATACCGAACCCGTTCTGGATGAACACCGCCGCGGCGAGCAGCTCGTACAGGACGACGACCACCAGCAGGCCCCCGGCCAGCAGCGCGCGGTCCCGCCGCCGGCCGACCGCGAACGCCGCGAGGAACAGCCCGCCGGCCAGCAGGGCCCACAGCCCGTACAGGGCCGTCGGCAGCGGGACGGACTGCCAGCCGAAGACCCCGACCGTCTGACGCGCCGACTCGGCGGCGGTCTCGGCGGCGAGCACCAGCCCGTGGCCCAGCCGCCCCCACAGGACGGGGGTACGCAGCGACAGCGCCTGCGTCCAGAGCACCGACCCGGCAAGCCCCAGCATGACGGTCGCCGCCGCGGCGGTCGCCGGCCGGCCGCCCTCGCGTAGGCGGTGCCATGCCGTGCGCGGGGAGAGACGGCCGGCCCCGAGGGCGGCCGCGAGCACGATCCACAGCGGTGCCATGGGACGGCTGAGCGCCGTCACGGCCATGGCGATGCCCGCGACCCACCAGGCCCGGGCCGAGGGCTGTTCGGCCCGGGACAGCCGCAGCGCAGCCGCGGCACAGGCCAGTGCGCCGGTGAGCTCGGTACCGCTGGCGCCGGCCTGGGAGCCGAGAAAGACCACCATCGGGGTGACCGCGGCCGCGATCCCGGCCAGCGCCAGGGGACGCCGGCCAGGCCGCCCCTGGCCCCCCAGCAGGAGCCAGGTGGCGGCGGCCAGCAGCGCCGCCGAGACGAGCGCCGAACCGAACCGGGCGAACACGTAGCCGGAGCGGACCGACCAGGCCGCCCGCGTGAGCGCTCCTTCGGAGAGGTACATCAGCGGCGGATACGCGCCCACGATGCTTTCGGCCCGGCCGGGCGGGACGGCGGTGGCCTGGCGCAGGCAGGCCGCGGACACCTCCGGGTCCAGGGCGGTGCAGGGCGGGCTGGTCGTGATCCGCAGCTGGGCTGGCAGTTCGAAGCCGCGATAGGCGTTGCGGACCTGGCGCAGTGAATCCTCGCTGAACACCCCGAAGGAGCGCAGCCTGGCGAGCGGGACGGGCTCGCCGAGTACCTGCCCGCGCCCGGCGGCCACCGCTTTCGCGTAGTGGCTCGGCTCGTCCGGCGCGGTTCCCAGCGGGTTTGTCAGCGCCCACAGGAAGATCCAGCCGGTCAGCGCGGCGAGCAGGAGAGCGGGCGCGCCGGGTTTCCGCAGCCAAGACCACAGTGGTCTTTTCATAGGGGCCGCACATTACCAGGGATACGTTCCGTGAACGGCAAGCGAATTCCTCCCCCGTCCGGCCCCAGGAATGCCAATGACGTGGAGTATCCGTTTGATTTCTTTATGTGAATATCGATATTGCTGTCGCTGCCGGCCGTCCGGCGCGCGTGCCTAGTCGATGAGCCGGCGGCGCATGGAGCGGACCGCGAGCAGCCACATGATCCACGCGAACACCCCCAGCGCCCCCAGGTGCCCGAGGTCGGTGAGCGGGGCGAACCCGAATGCCGCGTCGCGCACCAGCTCCACGCAGTGGTAGAGCGGGTTGGCCCAGCTCAGTGCCCGCGCCCAGCCCGGTAGCTCGCTCACCGGGAAGAACGTGCCCGCGACAAGGAACAGCGGCGTCAGCACCCCTGAGATGATGTAACTGAAGCTGTCGACGGACGGCACCAGCGCGGACGTCCATATCCCGAACAGGCTGAAGCCGAACCCGGTGAGGAACCCGACGAACGGGATCACGAGCATTCCGGGCGTCGGATCCAGGCCGAACGCGATCGCCACCAGCAGCGGCGCGCAGCCGTAGACCCCCGCCTTGGCCGCGGTCCACAGCGCCTCCCCGAGGACGATCTCGGGTATGTCGACGGGAGCGGCCAGGACGGCTCCGTAGAGCTTCTGGTAGGTCCGCCGGATGAACGTCTGGAACATGCTGGCGAAGGCCGAGGCGAACAGCACCGAGCTCGCCACCACGCCGGTGCCGAGGAACTCCACGTACCGGTAGCCGGCCACCACGGACACCAGCGAGCCGAACCCCCAGCCGAAGGCCAGCAGATAGATCGTCGGCTCCACCACGGCGGAGAAACTGGTGGACAGCCAGTAGCGCCGGAACAGGGTGATGTCGTGCGTGATCACTCCCGCCAGGGCGGCCGGTTCGACCCGCCGCAGCCGGCGCGTCCCGCCCGTCCCGCGCGTCCCGCCCGTCTGGGCCGTTGCGTCCGCCCCTGCCCCGTCTGTAGCCGTTCTGGCCTCGTCCGTGGTACTCATTCGACCCGCTCCCCGGTGAGGGCGACGAACACGTCCTCCAGCGTCGCCGCGCGCCGGATCCCGGCTCCGAGCCGGTCGTCCAGCTCGGTGGGCATGTTCTCGGCGCGCAGCACGGACACGGACGGCCCGGTCCGGCGGGTGGTGAAGCCTGCGGCCTCCGCCCGCGCCGCGATCTCGGCCAGCTTCGGCGGCGGGCCGTAGTACTCCGCCGCGGTCCGCCCGGCATGCGCGTCGATGAGACGGGCGGGCGTGTCCCGTGCGATCATCCGGCCGCGCGACATGATGGCGACGTCCTGGGCGAGCCGCTCCGCCTCCTCGATGTAGTGGGTCGACATCAGTACGGTCACGCCGTCCGCGCCGAGCCCGGCGATCAGGCTCCACAGCTCCTGGCGGACCTGCGGGTCGAGCCCGACGGTGGGCTCGTCGAGCAGGACGAGCCGGGGCCGGTGCACCAGTGCCCTGGCGACCAGCAGCCGCCGCCGCATGCCGCCGGAGAGGTCGTCGGTCACCGTGTCGGCCCGGTCGCTCAACCGCGCCAGCGTGAGGGCCTGCTCGACCGCGGCCCGGCGCCTGCGAGCGGGTACCCGGTACAGCCGGGCGAACACGGCGAGGTTCTGCCGGGCGGTCAGCTCGCCGTCGAGGTTGTCCTCCTGCGGTACCACCCCCATCACCGCTCTGGCCTGCTTCGACGCGCGCGGCACGTCGTACCCGAGGACACTGATCCGGCCGGTGTCGGCGATCGACTGGGCGGTCAGCATCCGCATCGTGGTGGACTTGCCGGCACCGTTGGGCCCGAGCAGGCCCAGGCACACGCCGACGGGGACGTCGAGGTCGAGACCGTCGACCGCGGCCACCTCCCCGTACCTTTTCACCACATTTCGTATTGATATCGCGGATTCGCCTGGCTGATCCCCGGGCCTGGCGGCCGTGGCCAGGGTCTCCGTACGAGGCAGTGGCATACCGTGGACCATAGGTCGGGCGCGCTCGGTTCTCATCTGGTTTTTCGCCGGCGGACGCCGGGCGGCCGGCCGTGGAATGCCCGGCCGGGACGTCGTGTGCTTTCCGGGCACCGCACCCGAGCAGCGACCGTATGCCGCCGCCGTCGCCGTCGGGCTCCAGGTGGCCACACCTGCGGCATCCGGAGCCGAGCGTCCGGCGGAACACGTCGGTGCCGCGCTCAGAAGACCTCCCCACGGCAGCTTCTCACCGCTGGTTCCTGCGCTACATTGATGGCCACCGTCATCCGCTCCGCCGGTACCGGGAGGTCAATGTGCTCAGGCACACCGACAAGTTCGACGCATCACTCTCCGAGATATCGAAATCGCTGCTCGCGCCATTGTCGGAGCAGCCGCGGGACTGGTTGCTCGGGCGGGCTCTCGACGAGCTTGTATCCGATCTGACGGCGCTGGACGCGGCAGCCGAGAACATGGTTTCCGGCGCCCCCCGGCCGGATATCGTGGAGCCGGTCGACTCCGCGGCCCCCACGATTGTCGACGGTTCGTTGCTCGTCTCCGGCCAGCAGGTCATGCAGACCTGGGAGAAGCCGCTGATGAAGGCCATGGCCGAGCAGGTTGCCGGCCCCGGCCGCTCGGTCCTGGAGATCGGTTTCGGCCTGGGCATCTCCGCCGGCTACATCCAGGAGTACCGGCCCGCGCGCCACACGATCGTGGAGGCGAATCCGCAGGTGTTCGAGACGGCCGTGGCGTGGAGCCGCGAGCCCGGCCACGAGAACACGGAGATCGTGTTCGGCAGATGGCAGGAAGTCATCGACTCCCTCGGGCGGTTCGACGGTATCTTCTTCGACACCTACCCACTGGACGAGAACGAGTTCGCGTCCCATTTCCTGGGTGGCTCGACCTATGCCGAGCACTTCTTCCCGGCGGCTGCCGGACATCTTACCGAGGGCGGTTCGTTCACCTATTACTCGAACGAGATCGACTCTCTCTCCCGGCGCCACCAGCGGTCCCTCCTGCACTATTTCCGGACCATCCGCATGCGGGTCGTGGACGGGCTGCGGCCACCGCCGGACTGCAGCTACTGGTGGGCCCCGTCCATGGTGGTCGTCACCGCCTCGGAGTCGCGTTACTGAGCATCCGGCAGCTACTGAGCATCCGGCAGCTACTGGGCATCCGGAGCCGCTGGGCGCCCGAAGTCGTGCCACCGGACGGCCGCGCCACCATGAGTCGATCATCAGAGGTGGCCCGTGAGCACGCTCCGTATGCCGCGCGCGGTGTGTCGGCTGCGTCCCATGCCTCCCATGACCGGTAGATCATCGCGGGTGCCACGGACAAGATGCTTGTGGGAGCCGCTGCCGGGATACTGACCAAGCTGCCCGCGTGGCCGGGCCGGCTACGCCAACGGGAGACAAGCAGCCGACGGGAGACAAGCCAGATGCCTCGTAACCCGAGGGACTTCTTCGCCCCGCTCGCGGTGGGAGCGCCGGCGCCCCTGCGAGAGCTCCCACGGGCCCCCTCCCGTGTGATCCATTTCTTCGACCCGAGCAACGCGAAGATGGCCTCGAAGGTCCCGGACATCCTGCCCCGCATCGACGTGGTCCTGGGCAACCTCGAGGACGGCGTCCGGGCCGACAGCAAGATCGAAGCCCGTGAGGGGCTGGTGAAGCTCGCCGCGGCGACGGAGTTCGGCGAGACCCAGCTGTGGACGCGGGTGAACAGCCTCGACTCGCCGTGGGGCCTCGACGACCTGCTGACCCTCGTCCCGGCGATCGGCCACAAGCTGGACGTCATCATGGTGCCCAAGGTCGAGGGCCCGGAGGACATCCACTATGTCGACCGGCTGCTCGCCCAGCTCGAGGCGAAGGCGGGGCTGGCCCGCCCGCTGCTCGTCCACGCGATCCTGGAGACCGCGCGCGGCGTCGCCAACGTCGAGGAGATCGGCGCGGCGAGCCCCCGCATGCAGGGCCTGTCGCTCGGGCCCGCGGACCTCGCCGCCGACCGGCGGATGAAGACGACCCGGGTCGGCGGCGGCCACCCCGGATATCTCGTCCGGGCCGACCCGTCCCCGGCCGACCCGGACGCGCCGCGCCCGAGCTACCAGCAGGACCTGTGGCACTACACCCTCGCCCGGATGGTGGACGCCTGCGTGGCGAACGGCATCCTGCCGTACTACGGGCCGTTCGGTGACATCAAGGACGTCGTGGCCTGCGAGGACCAGTTCCGCAACGCCTTCCTGCTCGGCTGCGTCGGCGCGTGGAGCCTGCATCCGGTGCAGATCGACATCGCGAAGCGGGTCTTCAGCCCGGAGCCGGCCGAGGTCGCCTGGGCCCGGCAGGTCATCGAGACGATGGGGGACGGGACCGGAGCGGTGATGGTCGACGGGAAGATGCAGGACGATGCCTCGGTCAAGCAGTGCAGGGTGGTCCTGGACCTGGCCCGGACCCTTGCCGCGCGCGACCCACGGCTGGCCGAGGCATACGGCTTCGCCGGCACCGCCGCGGCCGACGCCACCGGGCAGGTGGCGGCCCGATGAGCGGCGTGAACGGCGACCTGACGGCTGGCTCGGCAGACTCGGCGGCCTACCGTCCGCGCCGGTCGGTCCTGTACATGCCGGCCGCGAACGAGCGGGCGCTGGAGAAGGCCAGGGGAATCCCCGCGGACGCGCTCATCCTCGACCTTGAGGACGCTGTCGCCCCGGACGCCAAGGACGCCGCCCGGGAGCGGGCCGGCGCGAAGGTCGCGGACGGGGCCTATGGCGGGCGCGAGGTGACCATCCGGGTCAACGCGCTGGACACCCGCTGGCACGCCGACGACCTGCGCGCGGCGGCCCAGGCCGGCCCGGACGCGGTGGTCGTGCCGAAGGTCGGCTCCGCGCGGGACGTGCACGCGGTCGAGAAGGGCCTGGAGGCCGCCGGCGCGCCGGATCACACCCGGATCTGGGCGATGGTCGAGACCCCGGTCGCGATGCTGCGCATCGAGGAGATCGCGCGCTCCTCGCAGCGCCTCGCCGTCTTCGTCATGGGCACGAACGACCTGGCCAACGAGCTGCACGCCGAGCACGTGCCGGGCCGGGCGCCGCTGCTGACCGGGCTCGGGCTGTGCCTGCTCGCCGCCCGGGCCGCCGGTATCGCCATCCTGGACGGGGTGTTCAACAACATCCGTGACCTCGACGGCTTCGAGGCGGAGTGCGTCCAGGGCCGGCAGCTGGGCTTCGACGGCAAGACACTGATCCATCCCGGCCAGGTCGAGCCCTGCAACCGGGTGTTCGCGCCCACCGAGGCCCAGGTCGAGGAGTCCAGGACCATCCTCGCGGCCTGGGAGGAGGCGTTGGCCTCCGGCCGCGGCGTCGCCACGGTGAACGGCCGGATGATCGAGAACCTGCACGTCCGCAACGCGCAGCGCGTCCTCGCCGTCAGCGACGCGGTCACCGCCCTCGAACGCGGAACCGCCCCTCCAGCACCGCGGTAGCGGACACGTCCATGAATTGACGGTACCGCGTATTGGGTAACCGGAAGGGGCGGCGGCGTGGGCTCGGTGGGCGTGAATCGGGGGAACCTGGTTGATAGCACTCCGGCCCGCGGGTTTAAGATACGGCCGTGGCGCACATCGTTCAGGGCTTCCAGTATCGGCCGGTCCGCAACACCGCTGGCGACACGATCCATCCGGTCGGCCTCGTGCTGCACGTCGCACAGGGCAACGGCTCCCAGTTCGGCTGGTTCAACGATCCGCAATCGCAGGCATCGTCGAACTTATGGGTGGGCAAGGCCGGGCAGCGTGAGCAGTACGTGCCCTCGGACGTCCGGGCGTGGGCGCAGGCGGCGGGAAACAGCACATACGACTCGATCGAGACCGAGGGTTTCGACACCGAGGCGCTGACCCCGGAGCAGATCGAGAGCGTGGCCGTGGCTTACGCCGACGGTGTGCGTGCTTTTGGCTGGGCGCTGGCCGTGACGGACACGCCCGGCCAGTCCGGATTGATTACTCATAGCGCAGGAAGGGCGGCCTGGGGCAATCATCCGGGTTGCCCGGGTGGTATCCGCACCGGCCAGCGTCATCAGATCATTGCGAGGGCCGCGCAGATCGCGGGAGGCCCGACGTCGCCTGTGCAGCCCAAAGTGGTGGCTCTGCAGCATGCGGTGCACGTGGTCGCGGACGGGACCTGGGGCCCGGTCACCGACGCGGCGCTCGCCGAGGTCCGGGCCAACCGGCATACCAGGGCCCAGCAGGCCGCGGTCGGTGCGGCCGTCGACGGCGCCTGGGGCCCCCTGTCGCAGGCGGCATATGTCGTGACGGTACGGACGATCCAGTCCATCCTCGGAGTGGGGGTGGACGGGGTCTGGGGGCCGGTCACCGACCAGGCTTTCGTTGCCGTCCGCAACGATCATTTCACCGGCTGATCCCATTCGGCTACGAGAGCGTCCCAGGTACGGTAACGAGCCACCGGATAAGCGGTGGACACGACCCCGTTGGGGTCGACAACGGCCACCGGATATCCAAGCTGTGCCCGGTACCCGCGTTCGCTGACGACAATGCGGCCGCCGAGGCGGGCCGCGCCGACGACGATCGGCCGCGACGTCCACCTCGGGGTGGCCGCCGCGGCAAGTTCGTGTGCCGACAGCCATGCGTACAACCCGCAGACACAGTCCTCGCCCGGCATCCGCGGATGCGGTGTCAAGGGCGACTGAGACATCTGGCCGCCGAGGTCGTCCCGCGCACCGCGCAGGCAGAACGCCTTGGTGAGGCCGTCGGGGCGCCACAACAACAGGCCGGCCGGGAACGGTGACCACGGCGTCCATGCCGGGCGTAACCGGCCAGCGCCGTCCACCGCCCACTGGCGCCAGCCGATGACGCTCACCTGCCTGCCGGCACGGGTTCGGTTTCGACCGGTTCAGCCGGTTCGGCCGGTTCGGGCAGGGCCAGCGGCTCCTGCTCCGGCCAGGAGATCGGTTCGTCCTCGACGATCCGCAGCGGCTCACCTACATTTGACATACATCAACGTTCCCTCGCCCCGCCGCGCCGGTCAATATCCCTGCCGTCATCCCGGCCGTCCGCGCCGGTCTCAACGCAGGCGCAGGATCTGTAGGCCGTGGTCGGCCAGGAGGGCTGGCAGGTGACGGATGGTCGCGATGGCCCTGGCGCGCTGGTCGTCCGGGAGATCCGGCCAGTCGACGAGCAGGTTGTGCTGTCTGCGGCCGTCGTCGCGGCCCGGGGCGAACGTCCAGCCCTGGCCGCGCCGTTGCGCGCACCGGCGGCTCCAGCACAGCCGGTTGCCTGAGGACCCGCACCACGCCCGCCGCCGGGTTCAGCCGCCGGGGCCCGGCGTCCAGCCGTGCGGGCGTCCAGGCGCTCGCCGACCGTACGCGAAGGACGACAAATAGATGACAAGCTGGACTTGGACGAAGTATCGCCGAATATATCTACAGTCCGGTAGCCTTCAGGCGCCACACTTGTCGCACGGTATGACGACGTAACAGCGCGGGCCTCGTTCAACGGTTTGTGAGCCGCCTGTAGCCGTTGGGATCCCGTCGGCTCCGCGACACAACAAAAACGGGGGAGCAATGGATAAGCCGGACATGCTTGCGCAATCAGCCGACGCGGCTCGCGCGCTGTCAGCCGGTCGCGGTGGGAAAGCACGCGTCCGCCTGACCGGGCTGGATGCGGACGTTTTTCGCCATCCGCTCGACCGGCAGGCCGCCCAGAGCCTCAAGCGCGTGCCGGGGTTCGACAAGGCGGTCGCGAAGTTCATCGAGTGGGGCTGGGAGCGTAAGGAGTACATCGAGCTCACCGCGTCGGGGGTGCGGGTCGGGCCCCGCCAGCTGCCCCGCGTCCACGGCCTGCTCCGCGAGACCTGCGCGGTCCTCGACATTCCGGAACCCGAACTCTACGTCCGCAAGGGGCCTACGAACGCCTACACGTCGGGGCACAACAATCCCTACATCGTGCTGTTCACCGAACTGGTCGACACCATGTCCGAGGACGAGCTCCTCGCCGTCATCGCCCACGAGGCCGGGCACATCAAGTGCGGGCACGTCCTCCACAAGACGATGGCGCGGGTTTTCACCGGCGCGGCGACTGCGGGGCTGCGACGCACGAACCCGATGACGGCCATCGTCGGGGTAGGTGTCCGCGCGGCGCTCAAGAGCTACGACCGGGCTTCCGAGTTCACCGCCGACCGCGCCGCGATGCTGACCACCCAGGACCTGCACGCCTGTGTCGGGATGATGATGAAGATCGCCGGTGGTGTCCAGACCGACCAGATGGACACCACCGCCTTCCTCGAGCAGGCGCGTCACCTCGATGACCTTGCCAGCGCGAGCAACATTTCCCGTTTCCACCGTTTCCAGCTCCGTATTGGCGGTGATCACCCGCTCCTGGTTGAGCGCGCCCGCCGCTTCGATGAGTGGATCATGAGTGGCCAGCCCGGTGTTGTCCTCGCGCGGTACGGCACCACGGCCGTCCCTACTCAGCCGACGGACGGCGTGAACAGCCTAGACCGCTACCAGCGGTAGTTTGTTGGACCGCCAGCATCATCCGTGATGGTCCCGTATCTGTCAGGACCGTGCCCCGGTGGGGCCCGACACCTTGGTCCGGCCGGCGGCATTTCGTCTGGAGCGGATCGGCTTCTCAGAACAGATCGACGTAGTCGGTGAGGATGTCGCCGAAGACGCCGGCGTCGCCGTTACGGTTCCAGAAGGCGGTGGCGGCCTGTACCGCCGTCGCGCCGGCGCACAGGAAGTCGGCGATGTCGCGGCCGCGGGACACCCCGCCCGCGCCGATCAGCTCGACCGTCTCCGGCAGCAGCCGCCGCAGCTGGCGTACCTGGCCGAGCGCCACGGGCCGCAGCGCGGCACCCGCGAGCCCGGCCAGTTCGACGTCGATCACCGGCCGGTTCGCCTCGTCCAGGACGAAGGCGTTCGGGAAGGTGTTGACCGCGCAGACGAACCGCGGGCCTTGCGGTGTGCCGGACAGCCTCGCCACCAGGCCGGCCAGTGCGGCCAGCCCGGCCGGGTCCGAGAACGGGGAGATCTTTATGCCGAAGGGCGGTGGTTGTCGATCCGCACTGTCGCCGGCGGCGGTGGAGGTGGCCGCGGCCGTGGTGAGCGCCTGGCTCACCTGGGCGCAGATCGCCTCGGTCCGGTCGTTGTCGAAACACGCGATGCGTTTCTGCCGGCCGTCGTCCCAGACGTTCGGGCAGGCCAGGTTGAGCTCGATGATGTCGACGCCGGCGAGCGCCACGTCATGGGCGACGACGGCGTACTCGGCCTCGCTGAATCCGGCGATGCTCACGACGAGTGGTTTACCGGCGGCATGCGCCATCGAGATCATGGCGGGCAGGTGCTCACGGTAGTACGCAAGCCCCGGATTGGGCAGGCCGAGCGCGTTGAGCGAGAAGAAATCCCCGGGGTAGTAGACGTTGCCGCCGTTCCCGGTGCGCGGCCGCAGGGTGATGGAGCCGACGACGACGGCGGACACGGCGCTGCGGGCGAGCACGCTCACCTCGTCCAGGCTCTTGCACGTGCCCGCGGCGTTCATCAGCGGATGCTCAAGTTCGACTCCGCACAGCGCTGCCACGGCCACCCTTCCCGAGATCCGTGTTTCCGGTGTGGTTCGCCTTCTCCAGGAGACAGTATCGAATTCCTGTTCCTGGCCGCGGCGCGTGGGTCAGGGGCGTTATGGCCGGATGTATCCACCGTGTCGTGTGCCGGGCGTTTCCGCCGGGCCGGCGCTGCGTGCGGGGCGTCTCCGGGGCGTCTCCGGGCCGGATCGCCCGTCAACCGTTCCGCACGTTCTGTCCTCGTCCTGTTTCTGTTCGTGGCCGGTATTCGGCACCGGCCCACGTTTGGCCTCCCTGACGGCTGCCGAAGAAGACAGGGTCGGCCGCATCGCGCTGCGGCGGCCCGGCACCGGCCAGCGTCATCGGTGCTCATCGGCGTCACCGGTGCTCATCGGCATCCACCGGCGCCACCGGTCGTGGCGTCCGGCGGCGGAGGCCGACACCAGGAAAGTGCTACCGGGAAAATATACGACCGACGCAGGAAGAAGGCTGACGATGGCGACTGGTGGAACAGGATTCAGTGACGTCGTCCACGACCTGATCTCGGTGCAGTATCACGCCCTCAAGGGGAGCCGTGAATACGAACAGTTCATCCGTGATGCGGATGCGGAGGGACAGCCGGAGATAGCCAGCTTCTTCCGGGCCGTCCTGGAACAGGATGCCGAGCGCGCGGTCGCGTGCCATCGTTATCTGTCCCGGCTGTCCGGCCACGCGCCGGCCGGCTCGATCGTCCGCTGAGGGGCTCCACTGAGGGGCTGAGAGATCGCCTGAGGGGCTGAGAGATCGTCGGGAGCGTGCGGGGCCGTTCCGCGCGGTAGGCCGCGTTCGTCCGGAGCCCCGGGCCAGCGGCCGGAGCCGACCCGCGGGCGCCGACCTGGCGGGAGCTCCGGCCCGGCGCCCGAGACCCATGCGGGCGCCGAGGCCCGAGGCCCGAGAGTCGAAGGGAGGCATCGGCGGGATCCTTAGAAGCGCTGGGATCAGCGCTGGGATCAGAAGCGCACGGTCTCGACGTCCGCGCCGCCGTGCAGGGCCCGCCACAGATCACCGAACGAGTCGTACTGTTCCCGCTTGGGGCGGGCGGCAAGTCTCTCGACGAGCTGTTCCGGAGCGTTACGGACACGCAGCGTGTAGGCGAGCTGGGCGGCTCGGGCGGGGAAGTCGTGGCGGTCGAACCACCGGGCGAGCTCGGAGCGGGCCTCGACCGCCGCGGCGGTGTCCGTGCTGGTGGCGGCCTTGTTCTCCGGCCGTTCCGGGATCACCGCCACCTGGGGCTGATCCTCGCCGGGAGGTTCCGCGGAGCGCCATTCCTCGGTGCGCGTGTCCCGTCGCGCCCGCACGATCCCGTACACCTCATGGGCGAGGTTGTCGTCCTTGGCGGGGCCGTGCTTGGTGCTGCCGCGCTGCATCGACATCTTCGTGCTCCTGTTGTTGATCGTGTTTCTCGGGCGCTTCCCGCGTTACGGCCGCCCCGGTCCGTGCCGGGAGGCGGGCCACTGCTCCGGCGGGAGGATGCCGGGGCCGGGCGGTGGGAGGTCAGGACCGGGACCGGGACCGGGCAGATCGGGCCCAGGGTCCGGACCGGGCAGATCGGGCCCAGGGTCCGGACCGGGCAGATCGGGCCCAGGGTCTGGCGGGGCGGGCCCTGGGCCGGGCTGCGGGACGTCCGGGCCGGGCGTCGGTGTCGGGCCGGGCGTCGGTGTCGGGCCGGGAGACGGTGTCGGGCCGGGAGACGGTGGCAGGTCGGTGGCCGCGGGCCCGGGCCGGGCGCTGGGCTGGCCGGATGCCGGCCGGGAAGAGGCCGGCCGTGCGGAGGACGGGCCGCCGCGCGCGACAACTAAGATCATGATACGCCCTCCGTGGAACGAAACGGTCGATGATCGGGATACGGCGGGGCGGCCGCGGCTGGTCGCCATGCCGGCCGACTCCTGCCACCTTCCACGGACATGGCATCTCGAACCGTCCATGGCATCCCGAACCGTCCAGGTACCTGGAGAGGGGCCCGGGGCGCCGGGAACCGGGCCGGTCGCGGGCCGCCCGGGCCCCGGTCGTTCCCGGAGCGGCCCAGCGGATCCCCGCCGCGGGGATCACGGTCGCCCGGTCTCCGGTTCCGTCCGAAAGAGCGGCTGTGCGGGTGTGCCGGGCACGCTGGACGGGGAAGTGGAGAAGACGACGAGGAAGTGGAGAAGACAGGGAAGCGGAGAGGAAGCGGAGGAACGGCATGCCCCACGCGGGCCCGCGAACCGGGATCACGGGCCTGTGGCCTGGGAAGGCGTGCGGTCCGGGAGGTGAGCCTCGATGGCGAACGTACTCAGCGTGACCAGTGTGCCGCCGGTGACGGTACGGCGGTACAGGACGATCGGGGAAGCGGCCCATGAGATGGACATCCACGGCGTGGGTGCTCTTCTCGTCATGGACGATCGTGACCACTTGGTCGGTATTGTCACCGATCGTGACATTGTGTTGCGGGGGGTTGCTCGTGGCGTCCCGATGGAGGCATCCATTGACCGTCTGATGACGACGGAGGTCTTCACCCTGCCCGCTGACGTGGAGATCGACCGCGCGTACGAGGTATTTCGCGATCACGCGCTGCGGCGGCTGCCCGTCCTCGACGGCGGCCGGGTCGTGGGGGTCCTCTCCATCGACGATCTCCTCATCCGTGACGCGCGGCGGATCGAGGACGTGGTACGCCCCCTCGCCCGGGAGGTCATCGCCCGGCACCGCAGGACGCCGGTGGGCGCGGGCGGGGCCGTCCGTGCCGGTGACGGCGCCGCCCATGCCGACAACGGCGGCGCCTACGCCGGGACCGGCGCCGGGAGGGGCGGCACCTACGCCGACAGCGGGGTGATCGCGTCCCGCCGGCTGGTGCGGGCCCACCCCGGTGACACCCTGGTCATCCACGGGCGGACGCTGGGCCGGCCGGAACGGTCCGGCGAGATCCTGGAGGTGCGTTCCCCCTCGGGCGACCCGCCATTCCTGGTCAGCTGGTCCGACTCCGACCATGTCAGTTTCACCTATCCGGGCCCGGACGCGGAGGTGCGTCCGCGTGCCGAGGCGGCGACGGCGGCCACCGGCGAGCGGGCCGGCAACGGGCAACGGTAGCTGACTGGTAGCGGACAGTGGCCAGTAGTGGACGATGGCAGCCGGTAGGCGGCTGGGAGCCAGTGGCGACCGGTAGGTGGCCGGCTGCCGCTACCGGATGCCATCCGTGACGTCCCGGTACGGTCGCTCTGAGACGGAGGTGGCGGGTGGACCCTCTGTTCGCCGACCGGCCGGCGGCGGGCCGCGCCCTGGCCGGGCAGCTGGCCGCGTACGCCGGCCGTGACGATGTCGTCGTCCTGGCGCTGCCACGAGGCGGTGTGCCGGTCGCCTTCGAGGTGGCGCAACGGCTGGGTGCGGGGCTGGACGTCTTTCCGGTGCGCAAGCTCGGGGCGCCCGGGCACGCCGAGCTTGCGATGGGCGCGCTGGCCGGCGGCGGGACACTCGTCCGCAACGATCAGGTGATCCACAGCCTGGGCATCGGGGAGAAGGCGGTCACCGATGCCGTGGCCGCCGAGCGCCGTGAGCTTGCCCGCCGGGAGGATGCCTACCGTATCGGCCGGGACGCGCTCGACGTCACCGGCCGCGTGGTCCTGCTGATCGACGATGGGATGGCCACCGGTGCCACGATGTACGCCGCCGTCGAGGCCGTCCGCCGACGTGGGCCGGCGCAGGTGGTGGCGGCTGTTCCCGTGGCCTCGGAGCGGGCGTGCCGGCAGCTGAGGCTCGTCGCCGACGGTGTGCTCTGCCTGCGCACTCCGTCGACATTCTTCTCCGTCGGTCAGTACTATGCGGATTTCTCCCAGACGACCGATGACGAGGTCCGTGAGCTTCTGCGCCGTTCCGTGACCGCGAGATGACAGCCGGGTGGTCTCCCATGGGCCACCAGCCAGTGATCGTCATTCGCGGGGCGCGGGTGTCTCATGCTGCCGCGGCCGGGGTGCTGGCCGGCTCGGATGCCGCTGGGGCCGGCGCGGTCGCGGGAGCGCTGCCGACCGGTGCGGGTGCCGGGGCGGACGGCGGACCGGACGTGGGTGCTGGCGCTGGATCAAGCGTGGGCGTGGGTGGGGCGGTCTGTGCTGGCGGATTGTTCAGACGTTGTGCAATGCTTGTGAGCCTGCTGCGTGCTTCGTCGCTGACCTCGACGGATGAGGCGTCAGCAAGCCGGCCGAGGAAGGGCGTGAGCATTCCGGGGCCGGTGACGGTGCGGGGGATCAGCGCGTCCAGCGCGGCGGTGGTAGGCGCGTCGACCTGGCCCAGCTGGCTGTAGCGCGCCAGCCGGTCGCGCAGGGACGCCGGGCTGGTGTGCCAGCCGGCGAAGTCCGCGGCGTTCAGGCCGGTGACGTCGAAGGCGGTGGCGGGTTGCGCCGCGCAGCCGGTGTTCGCGGGCTCGGGGGCGAGACGGGCGGTGAGCGCGCCGGCCGCGCCCGCCTCGCCGATGTCGTGCCCGCTGAAGCGGGCGAGCCGCCACCGTGCCGGCGTGCCGCCACGGGCGTCCGCGATCACTGTGCTGCGGGCGCTGGTGATCAGGTGTCCGTGGCTGTCGAACAGCGTCGCGTTGATCGGGATGCTGACCGGTGCCCCGCCGGCCGGGGCACCGGCCGTGCTCAGGACGCCGGTGATGTCGAGGGCGTCATAGCCGGTGACGGCCGGGTCGAGGTCGGCGGGCGCCGCGGCCAGCGAGCCCGCCACAATGGTGATCGTTGGGCAGCTCGCGGACGGTGCCGGGGCGGGCGTCGCGTCCGCTTCGGGCCGTGGGGTGACCGTGATCGCGGCGGGCGTGCCCGCCGGCGCGGGCACCGCGGGCGGTATGGATGCCGTGAGCGCCGGGGGCGGTATGGGTGCCGCGGGTGCCGCGGCTGCTGGGGGCGGTGCCGGGGCCGCGGGTGTGCTGCCGCCGGGACGCGCCTGGGACGGCGCCGGGGCGGGCAGGGGAACTGCCCCGCCGCTGGCGTAACCGGTCATCCAGGCGAGCACGGCACGGGCGTAGTCACCGGACGGGTTGTAGGCGAGGATCGCTGCCCGTAACTGCGCGGGGTCGCTCAGATCGCGGTTGTAGGCGCAGAGGTAGCCGGCGGCGGCGAGGGCGGCGTCGTCGATGTTGTTCGGGTCGCGCTGGCCGTCGCCGTTGCCGTCGCTGCCGGATCTCGTCCAGGAGGACGGGATGAACTGCATCGGCCCGATGGCCCGGTCGAAGACCGTGTCACCGTCCCATCTGCCGTTGTCGGTGTCGGTGACACGCGCGCGTCCGCCCGCGCCGTCCAGGGGGAGCCCGATGATCGACGGGGTGACGGTACCGGCGGGGCTGATGGCGCGGCCGGCGCCGTGCCCCGATTCCACCCTGCCGATTCCGGCCAGCAGGGGCCAGGTCAGGTGGCAGCTGGGCCGTCCGGCCGCCATTCGTTCGGTCGCTCTGCGGTAGGCGGCCAGTACTCGTTCCGGTATGCCTTTGTCACCAGCGGTGAGTGTGACGGCCCCGCCCGCCCCGGCGGCCACGGCCGTGGCCAGGCTCTGCGTGCCCGGCGCGGTGCCACCGCCCGCCCCGCCGGAGCCGCCGGAGCCGCCGCCCGGGCCGGCGAGCGGTGGCATCGGGAAGGCACCACCGTCGGCCGGCGGCCTGAGTGGTCCGGGCGGCGGCCCGCTGGGGGCGTCTGATTGTGAAATGATTGTGGAACCGTTGGCGAGAAAGAGAAGCGCGGTGGCGACGGCCGGCATCATGAATACCCGCACCCGGCGTGGGCGTGGGCGTGGGCGTGGGCGTGGGGCGGACGGTACTCGCGGGCAGGCCTCGTCGGATGTGGGTACGTCCCGGTGCCGGTGCCGGTGCGCGCCAGCGTGCCTGGGGCCGCGCCGATGCTTGCTCACGGTAGGCGTCCACCTCGTCGAGCTGCGTGGGTGCCGAACGGCATGGGTATCGAACGGCATGGGTATCGAACGGCATGGGTGTCGAACGGTCTTGGTCGGGTAGGCCGCGGTGCGCTTCACTGCTGGAACTCCGGCGCACCGCCGAGGTGTCCACCGTCGTTATACGCCATGCCCTCGGGCCGGGAAGTGGCTGTTGGGCAGCCAATGTCGACCGCACATTCGGGTGTAGGGCCGTGGCTGTAGGTTGTGAATCGATGGGTTCGCGATTGAGCGGGATGTCGTCCGGTGTTCCCGGTCCCGGTCCCGGTCCCGGTCCCGGTTCGGTTCGGGGACGCATTTTGCGCGGCCCTGTCGCGACATGTCTGAGGGTAGCGGCCTGAAGACTTTCAGTGCGCTACCGCAGGTTTCACGAGCGTGCCCGGCCGGCCGTCTTCTGGGGACGGTTCTTTTATCGCTATTCGCTGAATGTTTACCTGGGCGCCCGGCCGGGCCCACGGACCACCTCGTCTTTCCTCCCGGCGGTGTCACGTGCTGTTTCCTCCGGGCGGTACCACGCGCCAGCCTGGTCCGTCGGGCCTCGGAGCGATGTTCCCCTCGCCGCGCCCACTTCTGTTGCGGGTGTATGAATACCAGGTGTCCATGACCGGCCAATGCATTGGCAGTGGTAATAGGATGGGCTGTGACGGCCTCCCGGACGCCCGTGGCGCCGACATCGAATTCACCATCGGACGGGCCGGGATTTCCTGTCTCGCGGGTCGCCCTGAACCGGGAGCGAATGGGGGGGCTGATGTGCGGTGCCGCCGCTGCCCGTCAGGGCACGGCCGACGGCGGTCGGATTCTTCCCGGCGATCGGCGGGCCCGCCGGCTGACCGGGCGGCCGGGGCGCCGTCCGATATCACCGCCGTGGCCGCCGGGCATGGTCGTCAGGCGTGATTGTCGGGATAGGCGAGATGTAACTCACACGATGATACGGCCCAGGTGATTATGGCCTGCCGGGATGACGGGACGGGGCGTTGGTAACGGTTCGGGATGGACGTCGGCGTGGGGGCACGCCCGCATCATGACTGCGGATCGATGACTGTTGACCGGGCACGGGTGGCAGCGGCGCTACCCGGTTACGATCTCGGTGACGAGATCGGCGCGGGCACGTTCGGGGTGGTGTTCGCCGCCTGGCACCGCCGTCTCCAGCGTGATGCCGCGGTCAAGGTACTCGACGGAGGGTACGGCCGGGCGGTGGCGGGATTCGCCACCGAGGCGCGGATTCTCGCCGCCCTGGACCATCAGCATGTGGTCCGGGTCTATGACTATGTCGAGACCGGGGGACTGCGTCTGCTCGTCATGGAGATGCTGGCCGGCGGGACGCTGACCCGCCGCCACCGGGCGGGGATGCTCCCGGAGGAGGCCTGCGCGGTAGGGCTGGCGATCGCCGCCGCCCTGACCTGCGCGCATTCCCGCGGAGTGCTGCATCGCGACATCAAGCCCGACAACATTCTGTTCGACGCCACGGGCCTGCTCAAAGTGGTCGATTTCGGGCTCGCGAAACAGGTGGGTGGGCCGCCGGCCGCCGCCGGCGCGGTGGCCGGGACGCCGTTGTACATGGCTCCCGAACAGATCGAGGGGGGCCGGCTGGGGCCGGCCTCCGATCTGTACGCGCTCGGGGTGCTGCTCTATCTGCTGCTGACCGGGGTGACGCCGTTCGCACCGGCATCCTCCATCCTGCGGCAGCGTCCCGACCGGGTCCCGCCACCGCCGCCGGGCGTGCCGGTTCAGGTGGCGGATGTGATCATGTGGGCGTTGGCGAACGATCCGGTGGCTCGTCCGCCGTCCGCGCTGGCCTTCGCGCTGGACCTGGCCCGGGCCGCCGCCGAGGCCTACGGCTGGGGCTGGCTGGCTCGTTCGGGGATCGTGCTGCATATCGACGCCGAGGTCCGCGCCGCCGCCGAACGGCCGTTCACGTCCACCCGCCCGGCACTGCCGCCCACTGCCAACGGTGACACGCCGCCTGCACACGGAGACGCGTCCTCCGTACCGTCGACAGGCGGCGCGTCCCCGGGCGGCGCGTCCCCGGGCGGCGCGCTCTCGGACGCAGAGGCCGGCGGGCGTCTCGCCAGCCGGCCACGCCGCGCCCGGCCACGCCGCCGGCCGGGCATGACGCCAGGGCACCGCCGCCGTGGTGGTGCTTCTCGCCGCCGTATCGTCGCCATGGCGGTGCTCATCGCCGTCAGCGCCGCCGCTCTTGTTGCCGCCACCCGCGGCGGAGACCTGTCCGAGGCCGGCGCCCGTCCGCTCGGCCCGCCGCTGACCGGCCCCACCGGCCCTGCCGGCTGGGTGCTCTCGGTGGTGTTCTCCCCGAACGAGCAGGTGCTGGCCAGCAGCAGCCGGGACGGCACGGTGCGGCTGTGGGACATCACCGACCGTGCCCACCCTCGTCTGCTCGGCAGGCCGCTGACCGGCCCCACCGACGGGGTGACGTCGGTGGCGTTCTCCCCGGACGGCCACACCCTGGCCGGCGGCAGCTGGGACCGCACGATATGGCTGTGGGACGTGACGGACCTCGCCGCCCCCCGTCCGCTTGCCGGGCCGATAGCCGGCCACACCGACGCCGTCACGGCGGTGGCGTTCTCCCCGGACGGAAAAATCCTGGCCAGCGGCAGCCGGGACAGGACGGTGCGGTTGTGGGACGTCACCGACCGGTCCGATCCACGCCCGCTCGGCGAGCCGCTGATCAGCCATTCCGATGCCGTGGTGTCGGTGGCGTTCTCCCCGGATGGCCGTGCCCTGGCCAGCGCCGGCTACGACAACACGGTGCGGCTGTGGGATCTGACCGACCGTTCCCGTCCGCGCCTGTTCGGCTCCCCGCTGGTCGGCCACACCGCGTTCGTGTTCTCGGTGGCGTTCTCCCCGGATGGCCATGTTCTGGCCAGCGGTGGCTTCGACGGGACGATCAGGCTGTGGAATGTCACCGACCGTTCCGACCCGCATCTGATTGGTGATCCTCTGCGGGTCTCCACCAGCACCACCGTGCGCTCGGTGGCCTTCTCCCCGAACGGTCGTACGCTGGCCAGCGGCAGTTTCGAGGGGATGGTCCGGCTGTGGGACATCGCCGATCCTTCCAGGCCGCGCCCACTCGGTGGCCCCCTGACCGGCCACCAGGACTGGGTGCTGTCGGTGGCGTTCTCCCCGGACGGCCGTACGCTGGCCAGCGGCAGCCGGGACAACACGGTGCGGCTGTGGAAGCTGCGCTGACCGGGCGTCGTTTTCCGGTGGTGCTGGCCGGCACGCGGTCAGCCACCTGGCCGGTTCAGCGCAGCTGGACGGCGATCAGACAGGTGTCGTCGTCGGTGTCGGGGGTGGTGTGGCGCAGGAGATGGTCGGCATACCGCTGGAGGTCGGCGATCGGCCGGCCGGCGGCCAGGACCAGGGTGTCCAGCGTCTCGTCGAGGGCGGTCCCGCGTTGTTCGACGAGGCCGTCGGTGAACAGCAGGACGCCGTCGCCGGGCCGCAGCGCGGTGGCGGTCTCCTCGTAGGCGCTGTGTGGGTCCGCCCCGAGGAGGACGCCGGCCGGCAGCGGGAGCATGGCGGCGTCGCCGTCACGGACCAGGACGGGCGGCAGGTGCCCGGCGCATGCCCAGCGCAGCATACGGGTGGCCGGATCGTACAGACCGCAGACGGCGGTACCGGTGACGTCGTCGGTGAGGTGGTAGGCGACGTCGTTGAGCCAGCGCAGCAGCTGGGCCGGCCCCGCCCCGGTCATGGCGAGCCCACGCAGGCTGTTGCGTAACGTGACCATGCCGGTGACAGCTCTGATCCCGTGCCCGGCGATGTCACCGACGGCGAGAAGGACCTCCCCGGAGGGCAGGACGACCGCGTCGTACCAGTCGCCGCCGACCAGATGGTCCTGGTTGGCCGGCCGGTAGCGGACGGCGATGTCGAGCCCGCCGTTCTCGACCGGATCGGCCGAGAACGGCGTGATGGCCCGTTGCAGCTGGATGGCCAGCCGCTGCTGGTCGTCGGCCCGCTGTTCGGTGTCGGCGAGCTGGTTGCGGGTGGCGGCGAGGGCGACCTGGGTGTGGTAGAGAGTCGAAAGATCCTGGTATGTGCCGCGGACGGCGACCAGGGTGCCGGCGGTGTCCGTGACGGGCTCGGCGAACGCGCGTATCTGCCGGATCGCGCCGTCGGCCCGCAGCAGCCGGAACGTCGTGGCGGCCGGCCGTGCCTGGTCGAACAGCACGTCACGGAAACGGCCGACAGCAGCGAGATCATCGGCATGGACGTAGGCGTCCAGCCCCTGCAGGGAGACGGGCGCTTCCGGCGCATCCGGCGCCAGCCGGAACAGCGTGAAGGTGTGGTCGGTCCAGCGCACGTCACCGGTGAGCATGTCCTGCTGCCAGCCGCCGAGCTCACCGAGCCGCTGGGCGTGCTGGAGGATGGTGGTCAGCCCGTCGGTGTCGTCGGTCCGCCGCCAGGTCAGCGCGATGCCGTCGAGGAACCGGCCGATACGCACGTCCATCTCCGTCGCGACGATCCGGCCGCCGACGATGACGTGGACGGGCAGGCCGTCGGCCTGGTACGGCCGGCCGGTGCGCAGCACGTCCACGGCCTGCCCGAACAGCCCGTCCAGGACGGTCATCAGCGGATGGAGGTGGGACAGCCGGCGGCCGACGAGGTCACGGGGCTCCCGGCCGGCCGGGTCGACGAACCCTTCGCTGACGTGGTCGATCTGGAAGTCGACGATCCGCCCGTCATGGTCACGGACGGCGTGGGCGACGAGGGCGGAGCGCAGCAGGGCGTCCAGCAGGGCGGGCAGCCACGAGCCGTGGCGTCCCCAGGCGCGTTCCCCCTGGGCCGCCCCGAGGCTGCCGGCGCAGACCCCGGCCAGCGTCAGCAGCTGGTGGCGCAGCGCGGGAGTGAACTCCTCGAGGGGCTGCGGCCAGCAGATCTCCATCGCCCCCAGCAGTGCCCCGGCGTCGGTCAGCGGCAGCGCCACCCGGGCGCCGCGCCATCGCCCGACCAGCGGGATCCGGTCCGGCAGGTGGCGGGCTGCCGGCCACCACCGGGGGCAGCCGTCCTGGGCGACCCGCTGGGCCGGGCAGTCCATCTGCGGCGGGATGCGCTGCCAGCGGCTTGCCTCCAGGGCGCCGAGCCCCGCCTCGCCGGCGAGCTCCAGCGCGCCGTCCGGTTCGATCATCCACAGTGCCACGGCCACGGCTCCCAGCGGGGCGAGGGCCTCCTCCATCGTTGCCGCGGCGATCCGCTGCCCGTCCACGGCCGGCGCTGCCGGGGCCTCGGTCGGCTGCGCCGGCTGCTGCCGGGGCGGCCGCGCCGCGCC
>NZ_CAKKTM010000036.1:0-4721 GCF_920888515.1 Protofrankia sp. CiP1_Cm_nod1
GGCTGCTGCCGGGGCGGCCGCGCCGCGCCCAGCGCGAGCGCGTCGTCCGCCCGCTGGCCGACCACGTCGGCGGCAAGCTCCGCCAGGGGCATCCCGGACCGGGCCGCCAGGTGGGTAAGCTGCCTGGCCGCCTCACCGGGGGAGCA
Source organism: Protofrankia sp. CiP1_Cm_nod1 (assembly GCF_920888515.1). Taxonomy (GTDB): domain Bacteria; phylum Actinomycetota; class Actinomycetes; order Frankiales; family Frankiaceae; genus Protofrankia. Next base: position 147 of record NZ_CAKKTM010000036.1, read on the forward strand.
GCGCAGGCGCTCGGTCAGGACGCCGATCGCGAGATCCACCAGGGCTTCGGTGGCGGCCTGCGCCCGCACCGCCTCGAGTTCGCTCTGCTGACGGACGATCAGCGCGGTCAGACGCGCCACCTGGTCGTCGCCGGCCGGGCCGGTCGGTCGCTGCGTTCCCACGTACGTCCCTCACTGGTTCGGGTGCCGCCGGCCCTCACTGCTTCGGGTGCCGCCGGCACGCGGGCTCAAAGGCCCCCCAGCGCGGACATCCTCGCACGAACGCCGCCGCGCGGACGAAGCCCCTGCGGTCCGCTGTTCTCCCGCTGTTCGTTTCTGTCCCGTGGTTCTCCTCTGCCCCGTGCTTCTCCGGTCCCTGGCAGCGAGGGCCGAAGATGACGCGACAGTGCCTGTCCAGACTGTTGCCTGTCCGGTCTGTTCGGCGCATGGTCGATGCGTGCTCGGTGGCTGGTCGGTATCTGTCCGCGTCGATTACGGGCCTCGCTTCCGAGGCCGCTCGGGAAAACCATAGGACATCAGAAAACTGAGCCGAGGGTGTTGTCCGTTTCACCCTGGTTTGCGAATCGTCGAACTCTCTAACGTGGAACACGGGACCGGCCGGCTGTCCGGGCCGGCGGCCGACGAGCGGGGTGTTGTACCGGTGGGTGAGGCTACGAACTCGGAGCGGGCGAACTCGGAGCGGGTAACGGCGCGCGGGCGGGACGAGCCCGCGCTGCGTCAGCTTCTCGCCGGTCTGGCGGCGGTGCGTGGCGGGGACTTCCGCGCGCGTCTGCCCCATGGCGACGACCCGCTCATGAACGAGATCGCCGACGTGTTCAACGGCATGACCGACCAGCTTTCCATGATCGCTTCCGGGGTGGCGAGAGCGGCCCGGGAGGTCGGCGTGGAGGGCAGGCTCGGCCGTCGCCTCCGGGCGCCGGACGTGCCCGGCGCCTGGCGGGAGCTCATCGAGTCGACCAACATGGCGGTGGGCAACCTCGGCAGCCAGGTCCGTGACATCTCCCAGGTGGCGGCGGCGGTGGCCCGCGGCGATCTCTCCCAGAAGATCACGGTGGACGCGCGCGGGGAGATCCTGGAGCTGAAGAACACGATCAACACGATGGTCGACCAGTTGTCGTCGTTCGCCGGTGAGGTCACCCGGGTGGCCCGGGAGGTCGGCACCGAGGGACGGCTGGGCGGGCAGGCCTTCCCCGGGGTGGGCGGAACGTGGCGGGACCTCACCGACTCGGTGAACTTCATGGCCGGCAACCTCACCGGCCAGGTCCGTTCCATCTCCCAGGTGGCGGCGGCGGTGGCCCGCGGCGATCTCTCCCAGAAGATCACGGTGGACGCGCGCGGGGAGATCCTGGAGCTGAAGAACACCATCAACACGATGGTCGACCAGTTGTCGTCGTTCGCCGGTGAGGTCACCCGGGTGGCCCGGGAGGTCGGCACCGAGGGACGGCTGGGCGGGCAGGCCGACGTCAAGGGCGTCTCGGGCACGTGGAAGGACCTCACCGAGTCCGTCAACGTCATGGCGGCCAACCTCACCGTCCAGGTCCGCTCCATCGCCGAGGTCACCACCTCGGTGGCCAAGGGCGACCTGACCCAGAAGATCCGGGTGGACGCGCGCGGGGAGATCCTGGAGCTCAAGGAGACCATCAACACGATGGTCGACCGGTTGTCGTCGTTCGCCGACGAGGTCATCCGGGTGGCGGGCGAGGTGGGGACGCAGGGCAACCTCGGCGGGCAGGCCGTCGCGCGGGGCGTCTCCGGCACCTGGCGGGATCTCACCGACAACGTCAACTCGATGGCCAGCAACCTGACCAGCCAGGTCCGCAACATCGCCCAGGTCACCACCGCCGTGGCCCGGGGCGACCTGTCGAAGAAGATCGACGTCGACGCCCGTGGGGAGATCCTGGAGCTCAAGACCACCATCAACACGATGGTCGACCAGCTGTCGTCCTTTGCCGCGGAGGTCACCCGGGTCGCCCGCGAGGTCGGCACCGAGGGGATACTCGGCGGGCAGGCCGAGGTCGAGGGCGTCTCGGGGACGTGGAAGCGGCTGACGGAGAACGTCAACGAGCTTGCCGGCAACCTCACCCGTCAGGTGCGTGCGATCGCCGCGGTGACCAGCGCGGTCGCGGCCGGTGACCTCACCGGGGCGGTCTCGGTGGAGGCGCGGGGGGAGGTCGCCGAGCTCAAGGACAATATCAACGCGATGGTGCGGTCGCTGTACGAGACCACGCGCGCCAACCAGGAGCAGGACTGGCTGAAGACCAACCTGGCCCGCATATCCGGTCTGATGCAGAAACACCGTGACCTCGACACCGTCACGGAACTGGTCATGGACGAGCTCGCCCCGCTGGTCGGCGCCCAGTACGGCACGTTCTTCCTGGCCGGCTCCGGCTCCGGCTCCGGCGCGCCCGCGCTGCGCCTGATCGCCAGCTTCGGCTACCAGGCCCATCCCGACGTGCCGCGCGAGTTCGGCCTGGGAGAGTCCCTGGTCGGGCAGGTGGCCAGAACCAGGCGGTCGATTTTCGTCGACCGGACCCCGGCGCATTATGTGAAGATCTCGTCCAGTCTCGGCCATGCCGGGCCGGTCAATCTGATCGTGCTGCCCGTCCTCTTCGAGGACCATGTGCTCGGTGTCATCGAGCTCGCCTCCTTCACCCCGTTCACGCAGGTGCACCGGGATTTCCTGGACCGGCTGATGGACATCATCGGTGTCAATATCAACATTATTGTCGCCAACTCCCGCACCGACGCGCTGCTGGCGGAGTCGCAACGTCTCGCAGCCGAGCTGCGGGCACGTTCCGAAGAACTCCAGAGCCGGCAGGACGAGCTGCAGCGTTCCAACGCCGAACTGGCGGAGAAGGCGGCTCTGCTGGCTCGCCAGAACCACGACATCGAAGTCAAGAACTTCGAGATCGAGCAGGCCCGACAGGAAATCGAGGAACGGGCCCGGCAGCTCGGCCTGTCGTCCAGGTACAAGTCGGAGTTCCTCGCCAACATGTCCCATGAGCTGCGCACGCCGTTGAACAGCCTGCTCATCCTGGCGCGGCTGCTGGCGCAGAACCCGGCGAACAACCTCAGCCCGAAGGAGGTCGAGTACGCCAACGTCATCCACTCCGCCGGCTCCGATCTCCTGCAGCTCATCAACGACATCCTCGACCTGTCGAAGGTCGAGGCCGGGAAGATCGACGTCCATCTGGAGCGTTTCGCCCTCGGCGCGCTCCTCGACGACGTCCGGGGCATCTTCTGCCCGGTCATCGAGGAGAAGGGCCTGCGGTTCGCCGTCGACGTCGCCCCCGACGTGCCGGACGCGCTGGTCAGCGACCAGCATCGTCTGTTGCAGGTGCTGCGCAACCTGCTGTCCAACGCGGTCAAGTTCACCCAGCGGGGCGGGGTGGAACTCCGGATACGGATGGTCAGCGGCCGCGTGCTCGACGACGAACGACGCCCGGCCGTCGCGTTCGCGGTGACCGACACGGGCATCGGTATCGCCGAGGAGAACCTGGACCGGCTTTTCGGGGCCTTTCAGCAGGGTGACGGCAGCACCAGCCGCAGATTCGGCGGGACCGGCCTGGGCCTGTCCATCGCGCGTGAGGTCGCGGCTCTGCTCGGCGGTGTGATCCGTGTCCAGAGCGAGTTCGGGAAGGGCAGTACCTTCACCCTCTATCTGCCGCTGTCCTCGCCAGGGGCGATCGGTGAGAAGGCCCATGGCGCCACGCAGCCGGCCGTTTCCGGCCCGCCGGCGCCCGCGGCCCCGCCGCTGCCGCTGCCGCCCGTCCCGTCCAGTTTGTCCAGTTCGCCAAGTTCGTACAGTTCACCCATTTCGCACAGTGCACCTGGTTCATCCGACGTGTCCGGCTCGCAGGCGCCCGTGTCCGCGCCGATACCCGCACCCGCGCTCGCGCTCGCGCCCGGCGGCAACGGCGTCCCGGCACATGCCACGGACGACGTGCTGCGCGGCCGCAGGATTCTCGTGATCGACGACGACGTCCGGAACGTGTTCGCCATCACCAGCGTCCTCGAGCTCCACGGACTGACCGTGATTCACGCGCCCGACGGGCGCATAGGCATCGACATCCTGGTCGCCACCGACGGCGTCGAACTCGTTCTCGTGGACGTGATGATGCCGGAAATGGACGGTTACGCCACGATGACGGCAATCCGGGAAATGGCTCGTTTCGGTGCGCTCCCGATTATTGCCGTCACCGCGAAAGCCATGCCGGGCGACCGGCAGAAATGCCTTGCCGCCGGCGCCGACGACTACGTGACCAAGCCGGTCGACACCGACGAGCTCCTCACCTGCATCCGGCAGCGGCTCACCCGTCAGGAGCCCGGCGAGAATATCCGGTGATCAGTACTCCTGTTCAGGTGGCGGAAACCCGCCGGGCCCACATCCCTGCCGGGTGCCACGGCGTACCGCCGTGGTCGGCCATGGCAGCGGACCACCGGTCAGGATCCGTGTAACGACTGCCGGCCGAAGTCCGCGGGCTGTGCAGCGGATTCACCGGGCCGGTCGGGGCGTGCCGTATTCGTGCCCTCGAGGACCTCGGCCCGAAGAGGCGGAAACAGCCGGAGAGGCAG
>NZ_CAKKTM010000036.1:4941-18193 GCF_920888515.1 Protofrankia sp. CiP1_Cm_nod1
AAACAACAGTACCCACGGGCCGCCGGCGCCCACCGCCCGGCCGAGGTTAACGCACAGCCTACCGGAATGAACGCGCAGCTGGCCGAGATGAATTCACGGCGAACGTCCGAGGGTCGGGCGGTACGGAACACGCCGGGCCTGACACGGAACGCATACGTTCGTCGCACGACATATCGGCCTGACCGTGCATGTGGGGATGAGGCGGACGTGGGCTGGCTGAGCACTGAGAGCATCGTGGCCGTACTCACCGCGGTGCTCGGCATCATGGCCTCCTTCGCCGTGGTCTGGTACGAGCGCCGGGTGCCTCGCCGCAGACGCATCGGCTACCGCGTGCAGATGGACACTCCCATCGGCAGCGACAACCGCGGTGGGCAGAGCCAGGCGGACATGCGGCTCGGCCTGTTCAACGACCTCCCCGACATGTCGGATGCCACCCTCGTCCTCCTGCGCGTCGAGAACGACGGCGCGGAGGGCATCACCGACACCGACTACACCAGCAACGGCCTCACCGTCGTCTTCGCCGAGCGAACTGTCAGGGGCGTCGCCGTCACCCAGTCCGGCGCCGAGCACCTGATGGACCACTTCGCCCCGCCGGGGGCCATGCGGCACAGCGGCAGCACGATCTCCCTGCCCCGCGTCCCGCTCAACCGCGGCCAGCACTACAAGCTGCTCGTGCTGCTCACCGGCGGCCAGGTCGGCAGCGGTGTCCGGGTCACCGGCGGGATCCGGGACGGCAATGTGAAGCTCAACCGCAGCACAACAGTCGACGACACCCCGCCCCTGTTCAGCAGACCCGCTCGTTGGATCACCATTCTGCTCACCATCTGCGTCATGGCACTGGCGGTCATCGTCGTCCGCCGGGACGTGCCGGCGCCCATCGGCTGCGCCACCGGAAAACTCACTGTCATCGGTTCGACGGCCTTCGCGCCGGTCGTACGGGAAATCGCCGAGAAATACGAGTCGGACTGCCCGGGCACGAGAGTCACGGTGAACCCGCACGGCAGCAACGAGGGTATCCAGGAGCTGGCGGAGGCCGCGGCCGAGACCACCGGCGGGCCGCCAGCGGTGATCTCCGTCTATGACGGTTCCAAGCCGGCCGGCTATCCGCAGATGACGGGGGAGCGCGTCGCGGTCTCCGCGTTCGCGCTGGTGGTGAACGACCGCGTGTCGACCGTGGATCTCACGGTCGACCAGATACGGAGGATCTACCGGGGTGACGTCCTCAACTGGAGCCAGGTCGGCGGCCCCGACCTGCCCGTCCTGTTGGTGAGCCGGGATGCCAACTCAGGTACCCGTGACCTGTTCCGGCGGCGCATTCTCGACGGGCTCGGAGAGCCGGCACTGACCTCGCTGGACTGTGAGCACAAGAACTCCCCGCAGGACAGGGTCGTCCGTTGTGAACTCGACAGCACCGAACGGGTGCTGCGGACCGTGGCGAAACTCCCCGGCGCCATCGGCTACAGCGAGCTGCAGGCCGCCGTCGCGTCCAGCGGCCTGCATGCTCTGCGTATCAACGGCCAGATGCCGTCGATCGAGACCATCGGTGGCGACGCCTACCCTTTCACGGAGATCGAGTACGCCTATACCTATGGCCAGCCGCCCGCGGGCTCCCTCACCGCCAGTTTCCTGAACTATCTGGCCAGGGGCGGTGGCCAGGACGTGATGAAGGCCCATGGGCATCTGCCGTGCTACAGCCCGGAGGGCTTCATACGCTGCCAGCGGTGACCGGCCCTTACCGGAAGCGGCTGGGCCACGGGGGCCGCCCGGGTGCGGCCACCGCGTGGGCGTGCGGTTACCGCGTGGGCGCGAAGACGGTGGCCAGGGCGGCCAGGGCGTCGGGCACGGCCCGGTAGTAGGCCCAGACGCCGCGTTTGTCCCGGGTGATCAGCCCGGCGTCCACCAGGACCTTCAGATGGTGGCTGACGGTGGGCTGGCTCAGGCCGAGGGGCTCGGTGAGCTCGCAGACGCAGGCCTCACCGTTCTCGTGAGCGAAGATCATCGACAGGAGCCGTAGCCGGGCGGGCACGGCGATCGCCCGGAGGACCGTGACAAGCCGGTCCGCCTCGGTGGCGGACAGCGGTGCCCTGGTCAGCGGGGTGCAGCAGGCCGTGGTGACGCCGGCGGCACCGGCGAGGCCGGGTGCGTCGGAATCCGCGCGCGCGTCGGGGCCCGTGGGCGTGGCGCGCGCACGGAGCGGGGTGGGCAGGGGTGCGGTCACCATGCCCTTCAGCATGCCCCGCCTATTGACAGCCGTCTATGCGTGGGGTCATCGTCACGTCTGGCAGGAAGACATTGATGCTGATCGATGCGATGAGGGGCTGATCGTGATGGCCAGGGTGCAACTGGCGCTGAACGTCTCCGACGTGGACGCAGCGGTCGACTTCTACACGAAGCTGTTCGGGGCCGGCCCGGCGAAGCGCCGGCCGGGGTACGCGAACTTCGCGGTCGACGTGCCGCCGCTGAAGCTGGTGCTGATCGAGAACCCGCGGGCCCGGGGCGCCGGGGTGGCCGGCGCGCTCAACCATCTCGGCGTCGAGGTCGCCACCTCCGAAGAGGTGGCCGCGGCAGCCGCGCGGCTGGCCGCGGCCGGGCTGGACACGGCGACCGAGAAGAACAGCACCTGCTGCTACGCGGTGCAGGACAAGGTCTGGGCCGACGACCCCGACGGCGCCCCGTGGGAGATCTACACGGTGCTCGCCGACGCCGACGCCGACGCCGGACCGCTGCCGGGGACGGCGCAACCGGGCAGCGAGCCGGGCTCGGGATGCGGCTGCGGGCCGGTCGGGGAGCGCGGCGCGCCGACGTCCGCCGGCACGGCCACGCCGGTATCTCAGATGGCGGGGGAGCCGGCGAGCCCCGCACACGCCGCGAGGAGGGATACCGGTATGACGGATGCCGGTACGGCCGTACCGGTCGTCGCCACCGGCCCCATGGGCTCCTGATGGTACGGGAGCGGCCGGTCCCACCGCCGCTGGCGCGCCGGCTGGTCGCCGAGGCGGTCGGCAGCATGCTGCTGGCCGCCCTGGTGATCGGTTCAGGGATCGCCGCGACGCAGCTCAGCCCGGGACAGACCGGGCTGCAGCTGGTGGAGAACGCCGCGGCGACCGCCGCCGGCCTGTTCGCGATCATCCTGATGGTCGGGCCGGTCTCCGGAGGGCATTTCAACCCGGTGGTCTCGGGGGTGGACGCCGCGTTCGGCGGGCTGCCGTGGCGGGACGCCGCGGCCTACGTCCCCGCCCAGGTCACCGGCTGCGTGGGCGGGGCGGTGCTGGCGAACCTGATGTTCGAAGAGCCGGCGGTGTCGATCTCGACGCATCACCGGGCGTCCGGCGCGCACCTGCTCGCCGAGGTCGTCGCGACCGCCGGCCTCGTTCTGCTGATCTTCGCGCTGGCGCGCTCCGGCCGGGCTGAACGGGCCCCGGCGGCGGTCGGCGCCTACATCGGCGCGGCCTACTGGTTCACCAGCTCGACCAGCTTCGCGAACCCGGCGATCAGCATCGGGCGGATGCTCTCCGACACCTTCGCCGGGATAGCCCCGGCATCCGTCCCGGCATTCGTCGGCATGCAGGTGATCGGCGGCACGGTCGGCTACGCGCTGACACGCCTGCTCTATCCGCCGCCCCCGCCTGTTCCCGGCCAGGGCCCGCGGGTTCTGCCGCCTCGCGACCGGATCACCACCGCGTCCAACGGCGCCGCGTCGGACGGCCCGACGTCGGACGGCCCGACGTCCGATGGCCCGACGTCCGATGGCGCGGCGGCTGGGCCGGCCCTTGGCGTCCCACTGTGAAGACGCGAAGAAAGGGGAAGCGACGTATGTCCGGGAAGCCCTCGGTGCTGTTCGTCTGTGTCCACAACGCCGGGCGGTCCCAGATGGCCGCCGGCTGGCTGACCCGGCTGGCCGGCGGCGCCGTCGAGGTGCGCTCGGCAGGGTCGCTGCCGGCCGAGCGGGTCAACCCCGTCGCGGTGGCGGCCATGGCCGAGATGGGGATCGACCTTGGCGCCCAGACGCCCAAAGTCCTCACGCCGGAGGCGGTGGAAGCCTCCGACGTGGTGGTCACCATGGGTTGTGGGGACGCCTGCCCGGTCTTCCCGGGGAAACGGTACGAGGACTGGAAACTCGACGACCCCGCAGGTCAGGGCATCGACGCCGTCCGTCTGATCCGGGATGAGATCCGGGCCCGTGTCGAGAAACTTCTCCGGGACCTCCTGCCTCCCGGCTCCTGACGATCATTTCCGGTGCCCGCCCCACCGCCCGGCGGCGGCGCCCCGGGACGTACCAGCGCCACGGGAAAGCCGCCGGAACGCATGCCGAAGGAGACGCTCTGGCGGCCCGCCCGGTGCCCAGCCGGATGGGCCGTGTTTTGCTTCTTTCACTTCCGCGTAATGCGCTGGACCAGCATGATTGTCTGGTGGCTGTCGACCGGGGGTTACCGCTCGACCGGGTCGGCGAGCTGGCGGAACGGGCGCGTGCGGTGCTGGAGGGCCCGGCGCTGGGGGACGCCGGTGAGTCGTCGGAGCTGGAGCGGGCGCTCGCGACGGCCGGCGCCGAGATCCGTGCTGTGCTGTGTGCCCGTCCCGCACCCGACGCCCGGACGGCGGGCGAGCTGTGCCTGAGCCTGGTCGAGCTCAGACGGTTGCGGGGAGAGCTGCGCGAGCGCGCGGTGTCGGTGCGGTTCGCGGCGGTGGCACGGATCCATCGCGGGCTGGCCAGGCTGCGGGATTGTGGGACCGTTGCCGAGCTGCTGCCCGCGGCGGCGGCCGAGCTCGGGGCGTGCTGTGACTTCGACCGTGCGGTGATCTCGCGGCGCCGGGGGTCGACGTGGCGCGCCGAAGCGGTGTGGCTGGCCCCGGGGCTGGATCCGGACGTGTCGCGGGCGACGGAGACGTACCTGCGCGGGACGTGGATTCCGCTGGGTCCCGGCGTCCTGGAGACGGAGCTGATCCGCAGGCGCACCGCCGAGGTGATCGCGGCCGATGACCCGCGGACCAACAAGGAGCTGATGGCCGTGTCGGACAGCGTGGGATACGTGGCCTCGCCGGTGATGCCGGCCGGCCGGGTGATCGGTTTCCTGCAGGCCGACTGCTACGGGTCGCGGCGCGAGCTGACAACACTGGATCGTGACAATCTGTGGACGTTCGCCCAGGGCTTTGGCCTGCTGTTCGAGCGCACGGTGCTGCTGGAGCGGCTCGCCCGGCAGCGGGCCCAGGCCCAGGATGCCTTCGAGCTGGCCGAACGGCAGTTGCGGCAGCTCGCCGAGGACGAGATCCTGCTCGCCCGCAGTGACCGGGAGCTCGGCGCCGTCGCCTCCCGCGCCGCCGAGTTCTTCCGGCCCACGGCCGCCGCCGACGACCCGGTGGTGGGCCTGCTGACATGACGGCTCCATCCATGAGCGGCGTGAGCGGGCGGGCCACGGACCTGTTCGAGCGTGCCGCACGGCTGCTGGGCGTCACGCCGGAGCTCGGCCGCGCGGGCGCGGCGGACATGGCGGGCGCGGCGGACGCGCTGAGTGCGGCGGACGCGCTGAGTGCGGCGTGCACCGAACGCCTGCTGTCGGGTACGCCGGACGCCGAGTCGACCGCGGCGCTGGCCCGGCTGGTCTGCGATCTGCAGGACCTGGCCGTCGAGCAGGCCGAAACGCGGATGGCGTCGCGAGCGCGACGCATCGCCCGCTGCGAGCGGGGGCTCAGCCTGCTGCGTACGGTGATCAGCTCGAAGGCGCTGGAGGACCGGGTATGCGAGGAGACCGCGGCGAACTGCGGCTTCGCGCGGGTGCTGCTCGCACGCGTCGAGGACGGCGTCTGGCGGCCGTGGAAGGCCAACAGAGTGATACGGGACGAGCCGTGGTTCGCCGAATGGGCCCAGCGCGAGATCCCGTTGGACGACTTCGTCCTGGAAACGGAGCTGCTGAGCGAACGTCGGCCAGGCCTGGTGACGGACACCGCGGATCCGCGGGTACATCCGATCATCCGGGCAGGCGAGGCGACGTCGTATGTGGTGGCACCGATCACTCCCGCGGGGCGTGTCGTCGGTTTCCTGCACGCCGACCACGGCAGTGGCGGGCAGGCCTGTGACGAGACTGATCGTGATGTGCTGTGGGCTTTCAGTGAGGGATTCGGTCATCTCCACGAGCGCTCGGTGCTCGTGGAGCGCCTGCGTCTCCAGCGCGACCGGGTGCGCCAGACGCTGGCCGTCGTCGGCACCGCGCTGGAGGAGCTCACCGAGGCCGAGATCGAGCTTGTCACGGCTCCCGACGACGACACCCCCGTCGCCCGGACGGCGTCATCGGTGTTCCGCGGCGAAGGCGGTCTCGACGAGCTGACGGCCCGTGAGCGCGAGGTGCTCGCGCTCATCGCGGGCGGCGCCAGCAACCAGGAGATCGCCGAACAGCTCGTCATCACCGTCGGCACGGTCAAGACCCACGTCAAGCACATCCTCGCCAAGCTCGGCGCCGTCAACCGCTCCCAGGCGGTCGCGGCCTACCACGGCATCGCCCAGGACTGAGCGCCTCCGCGTCCACCGCCGGCGTCGGGGGCCTACCGGGACGCAGCGGCGTGGGTGTCACACGGCGCTGGTCCGGGCTGTTCGTCCTCGGCGAGCACGAGGCCGAGCAGGCCCGGGAAACGGGCGTCGAACTCGGCGCGGCGGAGCCGGCTGAGCCGGCGCGGCCCCTGGTCGACCTGCTCGAGCAGCCCCGTGGCCCGCAGCACGGCGAAGTGGTGGCTGGCGGTCGCCTTCGACACCGGCAGATCGAACGTGCCGCAGGCCCGGGTGAACTCCGGCTCGCCCGCCAACGTCCGCAGGATCAGCCGGCGGACCGGGTCCGCGAGAGCTTCCAGGGCGTCCTGGAGAGGCACGTCCTTCGGATCGGTGTGACGCAGAGTGCGGGTGCGCCGCGCCTGACCGGCCATCGTCTCCTCGAGTCCGTCTTCCCGAATCCCCTGTGTTCGACAGGTATCGTACACTGACGTCCATTCGACCGCTGTCGAACACATGAGGGAGATCGTCATGGCGATATCGCTGGGCCGGGTGGGCATCTGGTCCCCGTCGCACATCTGGGAGGACGAGGCCGCGGCGGAGCTCGACGCCGCGGGCTACGGAGCCCTGTGGCTCGGCACCGCCACACCCGGCCTGAGCCTGCCCGAGAAACTGCTCGCCGCCACGAACCGGCTGGTCGTGGCCACCGGGATCGTCAACGTGTGGACGGTCGACGCGGCGGAGCTGGCCGCCGGCTTCCACCGGCTGGCAACGGCCCACCCGGACCGCTTCCTGCTCGGGCTGGGCGTCAGCCACGCGCCGATCGTGGAGCGGCTGGGACGCTCCTACACCCGGCCGCTGGAGTATCTCGCCGGCTACCTCGACGCGCTCGACAACGCCGCCAAGCCGGTGCCCGTCGACCAGCGGGTGCTCGCGGCGCTGCGCCCGAAGGCACTCGCCCTGGCGGGGCAGCGGTCGGCCGGCGCCCATCCCTACCTGGTCACCCCCGAGCACACCCGGATCGCCCGCGAGACGCTCGGCGCCGGCCCGCTGCTCGCCCCGGAGCAGAAAGTCGTCCTGGAGACCGACCCGTCCACCGCCAGAGCTCTCGCCCGGGCCAGCGTCGGTTACTACCTGCGGCTGCCGAACTATGTGCGCAGCCTGCTGGCCCTCGGTTTCACCGAGGACGACGTCGCGGGCGGCGGCAGCGACCGGCTCGTCGACGCCCTCGTCGCCTGGGGCACCCCCGAGCGGATCGCGAAGCGCGTCGCCGAACATCACGACGCCGGCGCGGACCACGTGGCCGTGCAGGTCCTCGCACCGGATATCGACCTGGCCACCCGCGGCGGCCGCCCGCCCAGGCAGGCCTGGCAGGCCCTCGCCGCCGCGCTCCTGTGAAGAAGCCCTGCGGCCACGGCGGCTGAAGCCGACGCGGCGCCGGCCGGGAGAACCCCTGGAAGAGCGCGCTGGCTGCCGGGGCCCGGCTCGGTGCCGGCCGGTGATGAGCCACGTTCCGGGAGGCGGTGCTGTGGCGGTCGACCGGCGGGCCGGCGGTGATGCATGCCCAGCTTGAGCATCTGATTGCCCTGTCCGCTTGCCCTGTCCGCCTGGCCGAACATCACGATCCAGATCATGCCGTTCGCGCTCGGCGCTCACGTGGCCGAATGCGGAGCGTTCACCATCCTCCGCTTCCCGGGACCGGAGCCACCCGCGACGGACCAGACCGACGTGGTGTACCTCGAGCAGCCCATCGGAGCCCTTTTCCTCGACAAGCCCCACGAGGTCGACCGGTACCCGCAGGTCATGTCCCGCCTGGCAATAGCCGGCGCACCTGCGCGCACCACCGTGGACACGCTCACCCGGATCGTCCACGAGACATAGCCGTCGACCGGCCATCGTCCACGCCATCCCGCGGCACCGCTGTGACCAGCACCTCTGCCGACATCTGACCCGGTAACACGGTTGAAGACACGGCCCATGACCCAACGCCTTTATCCCGGCCTTCCCGCCCGGACGGACAGAGGCCCTGTCGGGCGACCGTCGACGTGCTGGTCACGCCCTCCAGCAGGACAACGTTGTTGACCCTGCCAGGGGAATAATCTACAGTAGGTCCAAATTCTGCGACAATGGCGATATAGGGGAGATCGCCGGATAGTCCTTCTGGTGTGCTCCGTCCCTTCGCGGCGGCCATCGGCTCGCCGGGCACATCACGCCCATCGCCATCCGGTGACATGACCCATGAATGTATGGCAGGCCGGACAGGATGGATTTGTCACGCTATCACCCCTGTGTGAAATAAGGCGCGACATCATCTCGCGTTGACAACTGCAAAAGGAGCATGTCTTGCACCGGAAATTGCAAAAGGAGTGTCATTTACGATCAAGGATGGGCCGCGTCGTCGCGGTCGTCACAGTGATCGTTGCCACGACCATCGTCATCGGCAGCGGCCCGGCGGCCGCGGCCACATATCCGGTGAACTGGGACGCGTTATCGGCCTACGCGTCCGGTCAGCTGAACGCCTCACCGCCCCCGGGTGCGAACGACTGGTCGTGCAGGCCGAGCGCGGCACATCCCGAACCTGTCATCCTCGTGCACGGCATCACCGAAAACCAGAACGCCAACTGGCAGGCGCTCGCGCCGATACTCGCCAATAACGGGTACTGCGTCTACACCATAACCTACGGAAGGCTCTGGTATACCGCCAACGCCGGTGGCATCGGCTACACCGGGAACTCGGCGGGCGAACTGAACGCCTTCGTCAACCAGGTGGTGTCCAGCACCGGAGCCGGCAAGGTAAAACTGGTCGGATACTCCGAAGGCGGATTTATCTCCCGGCTGTACATGAAGAACTATGGCACAACACACGTGTCGGCCTTCGTCGGGATCTCACCGGTATCCATGGCCCCGCCCACCATCAGCGGGCTGCTGACCGTCCTCAACCTGGTGCCCGGTTGGCAGACGATCGAACTACTGGGCTGCCCGGCCTGTTATGAACTGTCCACCTGGCCCGCGTTCAACGCACTGAACTCGCCGCAGGCCGCGTTCCCGAGCGTCACCTACACCAACATCATCACCACTCGCGACGAGGTGGCCACACCACCGGAAGCGGTGAGCTATCTGCCGGCGGGCCCCAACGTCACCAACCAGGCCGTGCAGACCTTCTGCCCCAACGACCCCGTCGGGCATGTCGGGATGCCTTACGACGTGACCACTGTCCAGCTGGTACTCAACGCCCTCGACCCCCAGCACGGCCAGCCCGTTCCGTGCGGGTCCGGGCTCCCGCTGTAGCGCTGGGCAATGAATGGGCGGCGCCGGGCCAGCACTTGCTTGGCCCGGTGCCGCCCGTCGTGGACTGGACGGCGGGAATCATTACAACAGCCACCGGCCACACCGGTCACTGCGCCAATATGCACCGTTCCGCACAGGCGCCGGCCCACTGCCCGAACCCGGCGTGCCGGTCCTCCGATATGATCGGCCCGGTGGGCTCGTCCACGAATACCGGCAGAATGACAGTTTGCTGTCATCTTCTCGACTCTCGGTCATCATCGCTGATGATCCCGGAGTAGAAACAGGTGTTCGGTCGGTGCTGGCGGGCGTGGTGGGGGACGCGGCGATAAACCGTACGGTCCATTTCACAGCAGGCGCCCCCGCCACGAAGGGAACCCGTGTGCCAATCCTGGTCACCGACCTCGACGGAACCCTGCTGGGCGGAGCCGCAACCGACCGACGGCGCCTGCGCGACACGCTGAACCGTCACCCCGAGGTAGTGGTCGTCTTCGCCACCGGGCGCGGTCTGCCCGCCATCCGCGAGGCGCTGGACGACCCGCTGGTGCCCAGGCCCCGCTGGATCATCGCCGACGTCGGCGCGACCGTGCTCGACGGTGTCGACCACATGCCGCTCCAACCGCTGCAGAACGAACTGCGAGCCGGCTGGCCCGGAACCGGGCGCATACGCGCCGCGCTGCGCGGCTTCCCCGCGCTGATCTACCAGGACAGTGTGCCGCAGGAGGGCCGCTGCTCGTTCTTCCTCCATCCCGGAGATCTCACGCCGGCCATCACCGATGCGGTGGAGGCGCTCGGCTGCTCCTGGAGCTACTCGGCGGACCGCTACTTCGACGTCCTGCCCAGGGGCGCGTCCAAGGGCAACGCCCTGGCCGCTCTCGCCCGCTCGCAGGGCTGGCCGACCGCCTCGATCCTGGTCGCCGGGGACAGCCTCAACGATCTGTCCATGTTCCGGATCGGTGCGCATGGCGTGGCCGTCGGCAATTCCGAGCCCACACTGATCGCCGCGCTGGACGGCCAGGAGGGCGTCCACCGGCCCCAGCAGCCCGGCGCCGCGGGCGTGTTACAGGCGCTGCTGGAGCTGGGCTGGGTCGAGGCCGGGTCCGGACAGCACAGCGTGGGCAGCAGGAGCTGAGGTCGGCGGAGCACTGCTGGACGACAGAGATAGGACGACAGAGATAGACGGTCTCCGCTACCGTCCGACAGAAGCAGCGTAGATCGCCCGTTGTGCTGATGAGTAACGCAGAAGCCCTGGTCAGGGACTACAGGGGGTCGACGGTCAGGAATCTCAAGGAGTTGCGTCCACGGTCGGGCCGTGATGTCGCGATACGGGTGATCTTTGTTTTCGATCCTGGTCGCAGGCGGTACTGCTGGTCGCCGGCAACAAGGCTGGTGACTGGTCGCGGTGGTACAGGACGGCGATCCCCGCGGCCGAGGTCGCGTATGGCGGATGGCTGGCCGTGGAGAGGAAGCGGCGGGAGGGCTCATGACCGAGTTCCATGACTGGGACGACATCCGCGCCGAACCGCACGACGGCGACGGTGAGGCGCTGGCCGCTGAGCGGGCGCGCACCGAGGCATGGGTTAGGGTCTGTTCTGAGTTCGGATCATGGGGTTGGTAGGCTGCGTAGCCAGAGGATGGATCCGCGCAGGTGGAGCCCTGCGGCGTAGCTTTCGGGTGTCTTGTCGTAGCGGGTGGCCAGACCCCGCCACTCCTTGATCTTGTTGATGCCGCGTTCCACGGTGTTGCGGTCCTGGAGAGCGTGGCGTCGTGGCTGACCGGGCGGCCTCCGGCGCTGCCGCGCTTCTTGCGGTTGGCCCTCTGGTCGGCCTTCTCCGGGATCACCGTCCGGATCTTCCGCTTACGCAGGTGGGCGCGGTGGGCACGGGAGGAGTACGCCTTGTCGCCGGCGACCGCGTCGGGGCGGGTCCGGGGCCGGCCGGACGGCCCACGCACTTCGATCTTCTTCAGGACCGGGAGGAAACGCGGGCTGTCCGCGGCTTGCCCGGGGGTGAGGATGAGGGACAGCGGGCGGCAGCGCCGGTCGGCCGCGAGGTGCACCTTGCCGGTCAGCCCGCCTCGGGAGCGTCCCAGTTCGGCGGCCTTCAGCCGGGCCCTGCGGCGGCGGCGGACCGCGCGGCGCCGTGCCCGTTCGGCGTCCTCGCCGTCCTCGGGCGCCTCGGTCACAGGGTTGTTCTGTCCGGTTGGTGAAGCCCCTTTTCCGCCGTCAGGGCCTTCGCCATCTCCTCCAGGAGGTCCGGGTCGACCGCCATGCCCGCCGCGTGGTGATGCGCGCGGGCGACGGTGGAGTCCACGCCGACCAGGCTGAGGTCGACGTCGCCGCGTGCCGCCGCCTCGGCGATCATCGCGTCCATGAGGGCCTGGAAGACCCCGTCCCGCGCCCACGCGCGGAACCGGTCGTAGATCGTCGACCAGGAGCCGTAGCGTTCGGGCACGTCCCGCCAGGGGCTACCGGTACGGAACCTCCACATCACCGCGTTGAAGTAGCCGCGCAGGTCGGGGATCGGCCCCGACGCCCCCAGCGGGAGGTGCGGCTCGATCAGCTCCCACTCGCCGTCGGTCAGGTCGCCACGGGTCATACAACCGTGCTACCAGCCGGAGCATCCGAACGCGAAAGACGATCATCCCGCCTGTGATCCGGACTCGGAACAGGTCCTAGTGCATGCCATCTGGCTGAGGAGCGCAGGCGACTGGGGCTGACTCAGCGTCAGGTGGCCGAGCTGATGGGTGTCTCCCCGGGCCGGGTGAGCCAGATCGAGAACGGTGATCTCGACGAGAACGAGGTCGCGACGCTGAGCCGGTACGCCCGGGCGCTGGGTGCCCGCATGCGGATCATCTTCGACTATGGCAACGACCTCCGCCAGATCGCCTGACCGGCCGTTGTCTTCCACGAAGCCATGATCGTTTCCGTTTGACCCCGCCCCCCCACCGAACCGCCCAGCATGCGCGCCGGGAGAGCGCGGGCAAGAGGTGGAAGGAACACGGGCTGATCTTCCCGAGCACGGTCGGCACCCACATGGAGCCGCGGGGGCTGAACACCCACATGTCCAAGCTGTGCAAGCGCACCGGGCTCCCGCACCTTGGCTCACATGCGCTACGGCACACCGCGGCGACGATGGCTTGCGTCGACACCACCGTCATCGCGCTCTGGCTCGGCCACGAAAGCCCGACCAGCACCAGGGTCTACCTGCACGCCGACATGGCCCTCAAACAACAGGCGATCACCCGCACGGCCCCACCCGGCACCGTCTCGGCCCGCTACCAGCCGACAGACGCACTGCTTGCCTTCCTCGACGCGCTCTGACCGGAACGACCCCCGCGCCGTTATGCCGCGCCCACGAAGATCAGCCCGCTTCCTGACAAGTAACGGAGCAGGCAGCGCAGCATAACGGCCGGCCCGTCATAAGGCGTGTAATGCCGGCACCGGCATTAGGCTCCTTTCTTGATGAACCCGGTGTCGTCGATGACCAGCAC
>NZ_CAKKTM010000037.1 GCF_920888515.1 Protofrankia sp. CiP1_Cm_nod1
CGAAGGCGTGAAGCGCCTGACCGGCTCTCGTCGCCGCGGCCTTGTTGCCGGTGTCCGCTTTGTTCTGTGGCGTGAGGGCCGGATTCCGCTGATGTCTATGTGATGAGTTCGATGGCGCAGCGGGGGCCGGCCGCGGCGACGTACTTGGCGTCGCAGGTGAGAAGGACCGCGTCGATCTGTTCCGCCAGCGCGACGTAGCCGGCGTCGTAGGCGGTCATGTTTTCCCGCAGTTCCCAGACGCGTTGAGCGGTCGGTCCGCCGAGCGGTTCACGACGGATCGGCAGGCGGATCAGGTTGGCGATGAGCGTCGGGGTGTGCTCGGCGAGACGGCGCGTACGTCGGGCCAGGCCGCGGAGCGCCGAGATGACCTCGATGTCCAGGTGGGCAGGGGCGTAGGAGGCGTCGCCGCCGACGATCCGGTCCCTTGCCGCCTTGCGCCGAGGGCTGTCGTCCCCGGCGAGCAGATCGACGATCACGGACGCGTCGACGACGATCAGCCCCACCGTGCATCCTCCGCATCACGGACCGTGCGCACGGCGACGACCGCGTCGTCCGTTGTGAGCCCAATGGAGGCGCGGGTGCTGTCGATGTCGGCGAGCACTTCGTCCATGGTCGGGGTACTCGCCTCGCGGCTGAGCACGTCGAGCAGGTAGGCGTTCAGCGACTGCCGGCGCGCCTTCGCGCGGGCAGCCAGGGTGGCGCGTACCCGAGCCGGGAGGGCTCGGACGGTGAGATTGGTCGTGATCTCTTCGGTAGAGCTCATGACGTCATTCTAACGTCAAAACAGCGTTACTATAGTAGTAGATCATGCGGGCTGCGCACGTCGCCGCTCGTGCGGATGGGCAGTGGACCATCGGATCGGGCGGACCCGGCTACCGCCTGGCCGCGCGCTCCCTGCCGCCCTGCCGGGGTAGCACCTCGTGCGTACCAGTGATCAGATGCTGCCCGCGGCCTGCCGCCGGGTCGTCCGAAGAGCCCGGCTACGGTGCTGGTATCCCCCCTGTACGGACCGCCCTTTCAGGCATTTATGCCGAGCAGTTCCACTTCGAAGCGGAGAGTGGAGTTGGGCGGGATGACGGGCGGGAAGCCGCGGGCGCCGTACGCGAAGTCGGGTGTGACGGTGAGCACCGCCTTCTGGCCGAGCGACAGCTGAGGGACCCCCTCGTCCCACCCTTTGATCACCTTGCCGACGCCGATCTGGGTCACGAACGGCGAGCCTCTGTCACGGGACGAGTCGAACTTCGTGCCGTCGAGCAAGGTGCCAACGTAGTGAATCTGCACGGTGTCCCCCTTCCCGGGGAAGGTCTTGCCGTCTCCCGGCGAAAGGGTCTCAACCGACACGCCCATGCGACCAGCCTTTCCTCGATGATGGGACCAGCCCCAGCAGACCTGCCCTGGCTGGAGCCGAGCACGCCGCCGTCACGGATCTCCGCACCCCGCGGGCAGGAACCGGGGCGTCCAGGGAAGTATGTCAGTCAGGCGAACTTACCTTCTCGACGCTCGTTCGAGCCTGCTCGTCCGACGGCCCGCCACAGCAGCCGATCAGGCCGCTTCGGTGAAGCTGCCGCGCGCCTCCTGCCGACGATCGGCCGCATTCTGGCGGGCCGCGCTCTGAGGCGAGCGGTGCGGCGCCGCCTGCCGCGCGGTGAGCGACGGAGTGGTGGGCAGCCTGGACTTCTAGATCGTTATGATGTCGATGAGGTCCTCGAGGCCGGCGAGGCCGGCGGCGTTGCGGGTGTAAACGCTGGCTTCGTGGGCGTGCGCGGTGGCCGCGATCAGCAGGTCCATCGTCCGGGCGCGCGGTTGGCGTCCGATCTCGACGACGCGAGCAGCGAGCCGGCTGTAGCTGTCAGCGACGGCATCATCGACGGGTAGCGGGTCGAACCGTCGTTGCAGTGCGCTGAGACGGGTGAGTCGGTTCGCGCGGACCTCGGAGGTCTTCGCGACCAGGACGCCGAACTGAAGCTCGGCGATGCTGATGACGCTGACCGCGAGTTCGCCGGGGATCGGCGCGACATCGGTGGCGACCAGCACGCTGGTGTCAAGGATGCCGCGGTTCACCGATCTTCCCAGGGGTCTGTGACGGTGCCGTCGACGAGGTCGCGATCACCGGGCCAGTCGGTGTCGGCCGGCAGAGCGAAGACATCCGCGAGGTCGTCCCAGCGTCGCCATGCGCGCGGGGTCATCGGGCCGAGAACGGCCGCCGGCCGGCCGGAGACGGTGATGGTCAACCGCTCGCCGGCCTGGGCGCGCCGCACCAGTTCGCTGGCGTTCTGCCGCACCTCACGAAGCCCTATCTCATTCACCTTTCCAGGATAGCACTTGTGCTACCTGCTGGCGTGGGCTGAGCTGGTTCAGGTGGTGGCTACCAGCACGTCCTCTCCGGTTGACGGGCGCAGGCCGTCGGTCCGACCGGCGAAGTAGCGCTCGGCGAGCGCGGTTCCCGACACGTGTCGGACGTCCTTGAAGCCGGCTTCGCGGGCCAGCGCCAGCATCTCGTCCGGCGTGTAGAAGCTGATGAACGGTGTGCCGGCTGCTTCCGTGGTCCCGTGACGGGTGTCCTCGAACGGGGAGACCATCTCGACGGCGGGGCCGGGACGGAACGCGTCCGCCTTCTACTGGAGAAAGCGGATGTCGGTGTCACCGGTCAGGTGCCACGACCGGTTGAGCAGAGTGCACTCGCCGACGGCACCGGGCCCGCCTGCCCGTCCTCCGATCAATGATCTGCGAGCGATATCGACGACAGGCCACTCGCAGGATCAATCTTGCTCCGCTCTCGTTGTCTTCAGCCAGCTCCGGGGGAGGAATCGAGGTTGGTCAGGATTCCGCGGTTGTCCGGGTCCGGGACGCTCGGCGGTTTCGGCGCAGGATGGTGAATGCCAGGGCTGCGAGCAGCAGTACGGCGATGCCGATCGCGCCTGTGAGGTAGTTCCTGCTGGCTGTCGATGTTGTCTTTACGGGCGCGGGCGTACCGGGGTGACGGGGGAAGGTGACAGTGGCCTGGGCGCTCTGTTCGGTGAGTCCGCTTTTGAGGTGGATCCGTGCCTTCCACGGGCCGTCGGGTAGTTGGCTGTCGAGCACCACGGTGACCGGTTCGGTCTGGCCGGGGGCGAGGGTCGTGCCGAGCTTGGCTGGGAATGGCCGGGTGTTCAGGCCGCCGGGGCCTTCGGTGAGGGTGAGTTCGCCGCTCATGTCCAGAGCCCGGCCGCCGGTGTTGTGGACCTGCGCGGTGAGGACCGGCCGCCCGTCGGGCAGACGTTCCGGTGTCAGCGAGTCGATGGCGAAGTTAGGCGCTGGGGGCCCGCCTGGTCCGACGGCCAGATAGACCCGGACGCCGACCCGGTTGACCTCGACGATGCCTTTGTCCTGCGTGTCCTGCGTGTCCTGCGACGCGACCGTGCTGCTGGTCTCGGCCCAGATCCCGGCGTAACGCTCTCCGGGGGAGGCGTCGCGGGGGACCGTGATGGTCGCCGTGACGGGGGCGGAGGCGCCAGGCGGCAGGATCAGGGTGTCAGGGCTCAGGCTGATCCAGGTGGTCAGGTCGTTGTGAGTGTGTCCGGCGGCGACGTTGAACGTCCCGTTCTCGACCGAAGCCGCGCCCGGATAGACCGTCAGCCGTGCTTCCGAACCACTTTTGTTGGTGACTTCGATATGCCGATGGATCACGGCGCCCAGCGGCAGGTAGTCGACGATGTAGATCCGTGCCCGCGGGTTTTCCTGTTCGCTGGTCGGGGCGTCGAGCAGCCGGATGCCGATACTTCCCGGTCGGGAATCCGTGGCTCGCGCGGGTGCGGTGAGCGCACCTGTGGCCGGGATGAGGATCCCGGCCACAAGCACGGCGAGTGTGGTCAGAACACGTCGCACGGTGGATTACGCTCCGTCAGATGACCGAGTGGGTGACGACCGAGCTGTAGGTTCCGGAGATCGCCCCTGCGGGAATGGTCGCGGTAATGGTCGGATTCCACGTGGCCGTGTTGTCGCCCCCACCAGGCCATGTGGGGTTGAGCACGACCGGGTTCTGCGGGGTCGTGGAAAGCGTCAGGGGTGTGGTGATCGTCCACTGGCTGATCGGGATTCCGGTGGATGTGACGACGCCGGTGTCGTACGAGGCGGCGAGAGTGTGCGTCCCGTTTTGGAATGGTGTCGCCGAGACTGACGCGGTCCAGGACGCGGGGTCGACGCTGCGGTTGTCGGTGACCGTTACCGAGCCCAGCTGGCCGCTGAGCGTGGACGAGGTCACTGCTCCCGTGGCGAGCGTGACCGGGCCGGCCGGCACGCTGATGTCGAGCGTTCCCCCGGTCAGGTCGAAGTTTGCCGTGGTATTTCCGGATCCGGCTGCCGCGGCGGGTAGTGCGGTGGCGGTGGCCAGGACTACGGCCCCCAGGAGAGCCGTCGTGATTTTGCGCAAAGTATGCCTCACAGTGGCGATTAACTAGGTGTCCATATTTGGACGAAATTGACCCAGTCTGGGTCGCAAGTCAGAAGATATTACTCTCAGTACATGGTTGTCAACCATGAGTAGCGTAACGTGTCGTGGTGGTGTCATGGCCGGCATGACCGGCAGGTCGCGCAAGGCCGTACCACGGGGCGCTGGCGTGATCCATCTGGCTTTGACCCGCGGTGGCCATGGGGGCCATAGGGGCCGCAGGGGCCGCAGAGGCCGCAGAGGCCGCAGATGTGGACCGAGAAGCGGCACCGGAACCGGGCCACCGCTGAGTCAGGCCGGAAGGCGCGGGCTCAGGTCGGAACGCATGAGCTCGGATTGGAACGGGCCTGCCCCGTCCGGGCCTGTCCGGTCAGGTGGCCAGCAGAACGAAGACGGGGAAGGCACAGATGGCGGCGGCGGTGAGGTAGATCGCGATGTGGGCCCACAGCGGCGCCCGGCGCGTGGGCTCCAGCAGGCGCGAGATGCGTGCGATCACCGGGGCATGGATGGGGGAGGGGTGAACATGCCGGGCAGCCGGGTGGCCTGCCGTGCCACCTTGGCCGCCCTGGCCGCTACGTCCACCGCCGAGCCGCCGGTGTGCGGAGCCGGCTCGGGCTCGCAGGCCCTTGCCATGGCCGCTCGCCCGCGATGAGCGGATCATCCTGCCATGGGAGACGCCGGTGATGCCGACCGCGCCGGCCGGTACCGGGGAGCGGGCCACCCCGAGCCGGGCCAGCGCCCGGGCCAGGGTCCGGCAGCTGGTGCGGCGGGCGGCGGTGTCGTCGGCGAGCATCTCGACCAGCAGGGACACCGCGGCGGTCGCGTCGCGCGCGGGCGGGAGGAACGGGAAGGTCTGCTGCCAGGCCACGAAGGGCTGGATGACGAGGTCGTGCCGGCCGCGGGCGTGCGCCTCCTCGTGCGCGAGGACGGACTCCAGCTCGTCCTGGGCGAGCGCGGCCAGCAGCCCCCGGGAGACGACGACCCGGGTGTGACGGACGCCGGGCAGGCAGTAGGCGACCGCCACAGGATGGTCCAGGACGCGCAGCCGTCCGCGTTGGTGGATTCTTCCGGCGCAGGCGGGCAGCTCATACGGCGGCTGGCATGCCCCGGCGCTTCCCGGTTGGGCTGAGGACGCCGCTGCCGTGTCGTGATCGCGATGGCCCTGGCCGGCGAGGTCGACCAGATGGCGGTGGCGGCGGCGATGCCGCAGGGTCTGCGCGGTGGACAGGGCGAGGACGCCGAACAGCCGGGCTGCCAGCGCGGACGCCGCCCCGAGCCCGATCACGTTGATCCAGCCGAGCCCGGCGAGAGGCTCGCCGGCGGCCACGTGGCCGGCGTGGTCGAGCACGCCCAGCGGCAGGTCGGTGGAAAGCGGCGCGAACGTGAACGCGATCACCGCGAGCAGCGCCGACACCCCGCCGGCAAGGCCGATCGCCTGCCACAGCACGATCGCGGATCGTGGGCAGCGGGACGGCCAGCGCGCCCTGGCGAGCAGTCGGGGAACGGGCCATGCGAGCACGCCTGCGAACAGAGCGAGAATGGCCGCGGTCGTCATAGCGGGTGAACAGTACCTCTGCCCGCGGACAGAGGTTCGGTTTGAGCGTGTGTCGCGTCCGGTACGGCGTCCGGTGCAGAGGTCACGAGCCGGTGGCCTCCGGGCTCGAGGCCTGCGCACCCGCGATCTCCGACACGGCGGCCGTGACGCGGGTGCTCCCGGCGCCGACGCGTTCTGGCACGTCGGAGAGGCCTTCAGCGGCCTCCGCGCCGGTTGCCCCGCCGAGGGCACCGATGGCGAGGCCGTCCGCGGCGGTGGTGACGGCGGCCGGACGGGCCGAGGTGAGACCGGTCGGGATGAGACCGGTCGGGATGAGATCGGCCTCGGTGGCGGCCGCCTCGTCGCGTCCGGCCGCGGCATCCGGCGGCGGGGCGAGGGCCCGGCGCAGGATCTCGGCCTCGGCCGGGGAGACGGAGCCGACGAAGCGCACCAGCGCCGAGCCGCGGTCCTCGGTGGTGTCCAGGGCGGCGAGCATGGCCTCGGCGACAACGGCGTCCCGGCTGCTTGACGCCCGGTAGCGGTGCGCGCGCTCCGCGCGTTCCCGCTGGACGAAGCCCTTGCGCTCGAGGCGCTCGAGCACCGTGAGGACCGTGGTGTAGGCGAGGTTGCGTTCGTGGTCGAGCCGGGCCGCTACTTCGCGCGCGGTCAGCCAGACGTCGACGTCCCACAGCACGTCCATGACTGACCGCTCAAGGTCACCAAGACGCGCCATGTATCTCACTGTACGACGCGCCACGAAGTTCTGTGCCCCCATCGGGAGTCCGGGTGTGACCTGCTGCCGGTGGCGGGTGCCGCTGGCGGACGTCTCGTATTCTACAAAGCGTAGAAGTTTGACAGAACGTAGAAGATCTTTCGAGATGCTCTCTCGCTCGCGTGGGCTCCGGGTGGGCGTCGTGGGACGGGAGGCAGGAGGGATCGTGCATGATCCTCGCCGCGTCCACAGATCTTGCTCGTGGCCAGACGGCTTTCTCGCTGGCTTTCCACATCTGTTTCGCCGTCTTCGGGGTGGGCCTGCCCTGGCTGCTGCTGTACACCGAACGCCGCTGGATCCGCACGGGTGACCCGGTCTGGCTCGCCCTCACCCGTAAGTGGGCGCGGGCGTTCGCCGTGCTGTTCGCGGTCGGCGCGGTGTCGGGGACGGTGCTGTCCTTCGAGTTCGGCCTGCTGTGGCCGGCGTTCATGGCCCGCTACGGAGGAGCGCTCGGCCTGTCGTTCACGCTCGAGGGCTTCGCGTTCTTCATCGAGGCGATCTTCATCGGCCTGTACCTGTACGGCTGGAAGCGGCTGTCCCCGCGGGCGCACTGGCTGACGATGGTCCCGATCGCCGTCGCGGGCACCCTGTCCACCCTGTTCATCATCACCGCGAACGCGTGGATGAACGTCCCGCGCGGCGTGCGCGAGGCCGGCGGGCGGGTCGTCAGCGCGGAGCCGCTCGCGCCCTTCCTGTCCCCGGCTACCCCGGCACAGGTGATCCACATGCTGCTCGCGGCGCTGATGTGCACCGGCGGCGCTGTCGCCGGGGTGTACGCGGCCGGGATGCTGCGCGGCCGCCGGGACGCCTACCATCGCCGCGGCCTGCGGGTCGGCCTGGTCACGGTGCTCGCCTGCGCCCCGCTGCAGGCGGTCGTCGGGGACTGGGCGGCGCGCGTGGTCGCGGACCGGCAGCCGCTGAAGCTGGCCGCGATGGAGGCCCTGTACCAGACGCGGTCACACGCGCCGCTGACCCTCGGCGGCATCTACGACGACGCCACCGGCGAGGTCCGGCACGGCATCGAGATCCCCGGCCTGCTGTCACTGATGACCGGCTGGAGCCGGGACCACGTGGTGACGGGCCTTGTGGCCGTCCCACCCGCGCAGCGCCCGAACGCCCTGATCGTCCACCTTGCCTTCGACACGATGGTGGCCCTCGGGACGGCGCTCGTCGGGCTGGCCGTGGCCGTGGCGGTGGTGGCGGCGCGCCGCCGGTGGCGCGGCGTCCGCCCGGCGCTGCCGACC
>NZ_CAKKTM010000038.1 GCF_920888515.1 Protofrankia sp. CiP1_Cm_nod1
GCGCTGCCGACCGGCCGGGGCTGGCTGCTGGCGGCGGGCGCCACCGGGCCGGCGTCTATGATCGCGATGCTGGCCGGCTGGGAGGTGACCGAGGGCGGCCGGCAGCCCTGGATCGTCTACGGCCGCATGCTGGTGACGGACGCGGTGACCCACAGCCCCGGCCTCGGCTGGGCCTTCGGCGGCACGCTCCTGCTCTACCTGGGGCTGGCAACGGCGCTGGTGCTCATCCTGCGGCGGATGGCCACCGGCGGGCCCACCTACGAGGCCACGCCCGAGAACACGTCCCCGACCACATCTGAGACCACGTCCGAGGTGGCGGGTGCCGTCACGGCCGGTGCGCTTCCGGCCGACATACCAGCGGCTGGCGGGCTGCCGGCTGGCGGGCTGCCGGCTGGCGGGCTGCCGGCTGACGGGCCGCCGGCTGGCAGCACGCCGGACGGCGCTGTCGCGGCGGATGCCGTACCGGAGGCGGGGAGGGACGACGCCGTCCCGGCGGGACCCGCGCGGCCGGCGGGGGTGGAGCGATGACCGCCGCGGACGCCCTGCTGCTGGTCATGGTCGGCGGGCTGACGGCATACGCGCTGCTCGGCGGCGCCGACTTCGGCGCGGGGGTGTGGGACCTGTTCGCCCACGGGCGGCACGCCGCCGAGCAGCGGGCGCTGATCTCTGCCGCCCTCGGCCCGGTGTGGGAGGCCAACCACGTCTGGCTGATCTTCGTGATCGTGGCGATGTTCTCCGGGTTCCCGGAGGCGTTCGGCGTGCTCGGCAGCACGTTGGAACTGCCCATGGCGCTGGCGCTCGTCGGCATCGTGCTGCGGGGCAGCGCCTACGTCTACCGCGCCTACGGTGCCGGGGCGGCCGGCCCCGACCACTGGTGGGGGCGGGTGTTCGCGGCCGCCTCCACGGTCACGCCGTTCATGCTGGGCGTGTGCGGCGCGGCCATGGCCAGCGGCGTCGGCCGCCGCGATGCCGCGGCTGCCCCGCTCACCAGCGCGTTCGGGCTGCTGGCCGGCGCCTTCGCGGTCGCCGCGACCGCTTTTCTCGCCGCCGTCTACCTGTGCCGGGACGCGTCCCGGCGGCCGGGGAGCGAGCATCTGGTGGCCGGTTTCCGGCGTCGGGCGCTCGGTGGCGCGGTGGTCGCGGGGGCGCTCGCGGCCGCGTTGCTGCCGCTGCTGTGGCGGGACGCGCCGGTGGTGGCGCAGCGGTTCCCCACCCGCGGTGTCCCGTTCGTGGCCGTGTCGGTGTGCGGCGGGGCGGGCGCGCTGGTCCTGGTCTGGCGGCGGCACTACACCGCGGCGCGGCTGGCGGCGGGCCTCGCGGTGGCCGGGGTGCTGTGGGGCTGGGCCGTCGCCCAGTACCCGGACCTGGTGGTCGGGCAGGTCGCCGCCGCCGCGGCCGCGGCACCCGCGCCGAACCTGCGGGCCATGCTGATCGCGATCGGCTGCGGGGTGGCCGTCCTGCTGCCGGCGCTGTTCCTGCTGCTGCGGGTGTTCGCCGACCCGGAACCCGCCGGCGGCGACCCGCATCACTGACAGCGGCCCGCCGCCCTGGCCCACGCGTGCGTGACGCCGGGCGCGTGCGTGACGCCGGGCGCGGGTGTGACGCCGGGCGCGGGCCGGTGCGTAGGCTGCCGGCCCGGTCGGCTGGTTCGCTCGGAGCCGTTACGTTCGCCGGGTGAGGCTAACTGGCGACGGGCGGGCAGCGGCGCGGACGGACACCGGCGCACACGTGGGCGACGTTGCCGGGGCAGCCCTGGGAGGACAGCCGCGGCACGAACCGGCCACGAAGCCTGGCGACGCCGCGCAACCGGAAAGCGGCGGGAGCGGCGGGAGCGGCGGGAGCGGCCCCAGCGGCCCCAGCGGTGCCGGGCACGGCAGTGACCACGACACCGGTCGCGTGCGCGCCCGGCGGCGGCTGCTCGCGCACGAGGTGTGGCTGGTGCTGGGCGTCTCGCTGGGGGCGTCCGGGCTGTGGGCACTCGTCCGTTACATCGGCGATCTGACCGCTCCGGGGCCGGTCCGCCAGCAGGTCGCCGAGCTGAACTCGTCGGCGGCCCCGGGGCGTCCGTGGCTCGACCTCGCCCTGCAGCTGACCGGGATCGTCACCGCGGTCGTCCCCGCCTTCCTGGCGCTGCACCTGCTCGCCCGGGACGGCGGGGGGCCGGCCGCGATCGGCCTCGACCGTGGCCGGCTGGCCCGCGACGCCCGTTCCGGGGCCGGGCTCGCCTCGGTCGTCGGCGGTGGCGGGCTCGGGCTGTACCTGCTCGCCTGGCACTCCGGCGCGAACCTGACGGTGGTCCCCACCAGCCTGCCGGACGTGTGGTGGCGCATCCCCGTCCTGGTGCTGTCCGCGGTGCAGAACGCGCTGCTCGAAGAGGTCGTCGTGGTCGGCTACCTGCTGACGCGGCTGCGCCGGCTCGGCTGGGACGAGCGCGCCGCCCTGGCGGCGAGCGCGGTGCTGCGCGGTTCGTACCATCTGTACCAGGGGCTCGGCGGTTTCGCCGGGAACCTGGTCATGGGCCTGCTGTTCGGGCGGATCTATCAACGCCGGGGGCGGGTCGGCCCGCTCGTGGTGGCGCACGCTCTGATCGACATCGTTGCTTTTGTCGGTTATGCCGTACTGGCCGGCAGAGTTTCCTGGCTGCCCACATCGTGATCGCTACTCGGAAAAACCGCCAGGCTGTCATGTGTTTAACATGGAATGAACAACAGCCAACGATGGTTTCGCCGCGGCACGCCGGACGCGGTCGATGCTGTCCCGGGCGGCCGTGCCGTCCAGGCCAGCTGGCCACCCCGGTCGCGTCGGACCGTCCGGATGCGGCCGTGGCAGGGGCATGAGCGGCGATCGCATCAAGTGAATATGACGGAGGGTGACCGTGGGCGGCAGGCTGAGGGAAATAGAACGCAAGTTTGCCGTCGATCCGGGTTTCGTGCTGCCCGCCCTGGAACAGCTGCCGGGTGTGGCCGCGGTCAGCGAACCGGAACGGGTGGCCCTGGAGGCTGTCTACTACGACTCCGACGATTTCCGGCTGACCCAGAACAAGATCACGCTACGGCGCCGGACGGGCGGGCACGACGAGGGATGGCATCTCAAGCTGCCGCTGCGTGCCGGCGAACGGGAGGAGATCCAGCGTCCGCTCGACGCGGCCGGCACGCCACCGGACGAGCTGACGCCACCGGACGACCTCGTTGATCTGGTGCGCGTCCATCTGCGTGACGCGCCGTTGCGGCCGGTGGCCCGGCTGGTGACCGACCGTACCTTTGTCCGGCTCCGGGACGCCGCCGGCGCCGACCGGGCCGAAGTGGTCGACGACCAGGTCAGCGCCTGGACCCTCGGCGCGGCGGCCAGCCGGGAACAGCGGGAGCGGCGGGAGCGGCCGGCGGAGGATGCGGCGGAAGCACAGCCAGCGGCCCAGCCAGCGGAAGGCGCGGAGGGACCGCCGGCGCGAGGGCGGCGGCAGCGGTGGCACGAGATCGAGGTCGAGCACATCGGCACCGGTGACACCGGCCTGCTGGACGAGGTCGGCGCGCTGCTCACGACCGCGGGCGCGTCGGCGTCCCCGGACGCGTCCAAGCTGTCCCGGGTGCTCGGCCCGGCGCTGGCGCGACAGCCTCGCACCGAGGCGCTGCCCTCGCCCGGCAAGCTGCGGCCGCGCTCCCCGGTGGGCGAGGTGGTCGGGGCCTATCTGGCCGCCCAGGTCCAGGCGCTGCTCGCCGCCGACCCGCACGTCCGCCTCGACGTCCCGGACGCCGTCCACAAGATGCGGGTGGCCACCCGCCGGTTCCGCAGCACGCTGCGTACGTTCGCGCCCCTGTTCGACGGCGCGCGCGTGGCCCACCTGGACGGGGAGCTGCGCGACCTGGCCGGCGCGCTGTCCCCGGCCCGCGACGCCGAGGTGATGGTCGAGTACTTCGACGGACGGGTGGCGTCGCTGCCGGCCGAGCTGGTGCACGGCCCGGTCGCCGAAGTGATCGACAGCCAGCTGCTCGCCGGGCAGGAGCAGGCGCGCACCGAGGCGCTGGCGATGCTGCGCGGCGAGCGCTACCTCACCCTGGTCACGGACCTGAAAGACCTGGTCCGCGGGCTGCTGGAGACGTCCGCCACACAGCCGGGAGGGCCGGGAGGGCTTGCCGCGCAGCCCGCCAGGGTTGTCCTGCCGAAGCTGGTCGGACGCGCCGACAACCGGCTGACCCGCAAGGTCAACACGGCCCTGGCCACCCCGCCCGGCCACGAACGCGACATCCAGCTGCACAGCGCCCGCAAGCAGGCGAAGCGGCTGCGGTACGCGGCCGAGACGGCCGGCGCGGTCTTCGGGCCCGACGCGGCGGCGTTCGCCAGGCTGGCCGAGCAGATCCAGGAGCTGCTCGGCACCCACCAGGACGCCACGGTCGCCCAGGGGCAGCTGCGGCAGTGGGGGACGTCGGCGGCGCAGGCCGGCGAGCCGACCGCCTTCACCCTCGGGCTCCTGCTGGGCCTGGAGGAGCTCCGGGCCCGCACCGCGGAACGGGACTTCATCGACTTCTGGCCCGAGGCGTCCCGCGGGCGTCATCGCCGCTGGCTCCAGGTGTGATCAGTGTTGTGGGCCCGGTCCGCGCGCCCGCTGGATTCCCGGCCGCGCGGACCGGAGCCTGATGCCGCTCGGGCTGTTCCCGGGGCCGGCGGCGGATCCCAGCCCCCGCGGACCAGAGCCTGAGCGGGCCGGTGTCCGCCCCGGGCGACCGGCGGCCAGCCGTCGCCGGGCGCTCTACTGGTCGTAGAAGCCGCGCGCGCGGTCGTTGCCGCCCCAGCGGGCCGGCAGTTCGATGAGCTGCCGGATCCTGGTCCGGTCGGTGCGGCCCGCCGGAGTCTGCAGCAGGATGCCGGACTCCGGGTCGTCCATCGGCCGGAACAGGGACAGCACCAGCCTGATCTCGCCGACGGTGGCGGTGCTGACAGTCACCGTCCGGGTGGTGAAGCCGTGTGCCGACCGGTCTTCCCACCACGGCCTCAGCTCGGCCCGTTCCGTTCCGAGCAGCGTGAACATCTCCCGGACACGCTCGTCGTGCTCGTCACCGAACTGGCTGCGGAACTGCGCGAGCAGGTCCTTCGTCACGCTCTCCCACTCGTGCAGGGTGCTCCCGAGCAGGCGGCTGGTGATCAGCAGGTAGATGAGGTTGCGACGTCGTTCGTCGAGCAGGCCGGGGTCGGTCCACAGCGCCGCGTAGGCGTCGTTCCAGCCGATGATGTCGAACCTGCGGTCCAGCAGCAGCGCCGGGGACGTCGGCCAGCCTGCCAGGACGGGACGCAGCAGGCGGACGGCAGCCCGCGTCCGCTGCGACTGGGGTGGCTGTCGCGTCCGCCGCGGCGGCTGGTGCGGCGGCGGGGACGTCCGCGCGGACGTCCCCAGCAGCGCCAGGGCGTGCC
>NZ_CAKKTM010000039.1 GCF_920888515.1 Protofrankia sp. CiP1_Cm_nod1
GGACGGGACGCAGCAGGCGGACGGCAGCCCGCGTCCGCTGCGACTGGGGTGGCTGTCGCGTCCGCCGCGGCGGCTGGTGCGGCGGCGGGGACGTCCGCGCGGACGTCCCCAGCAGCGCCAGGGCGTGCCGCCGGGCGTCGGCGTCCAGCCGCAGCGTCCGCGCGACCGCTTCGACGACCTCTTCGGACGCCTGGACCCGTCCCTGCTCGAGCCAGGTGTACCAGACGAGCTGCAGGCCGGACGCCGCCGCCACCTGTTCCCGCGGCAGGCCGGGCACCCGCTCGCGGTGGGCCTGGAGGAACCTGCCAAGCTCCCGCTGCCGCGCCTCCTGGCGGGCCTCCCGCCGGACGCCGTCGTCCGTCGCGGCATCCGAGGCCAGGACCATCTCGCCGGGGATCAGCTCGCCGGAGGCGGCCTTGCCGGAGATCAGCTCATCGGGGAGCGCCTCGCCGGGGGCGGCCTCGCCGGGAAGCGCCTTGCCAGGGGCCACCTCGCCCGTGATCCTGCTGCCAGGAGCCGCGCTGTCAGAGGCCGCGTTGCCGGGGATCGCGTTGCCGGGGGCCGCGTTGCCGGGGGCCGCGCTGTCCGGGGTCATCGCGGCAGAGGGCTCGGTCGGCGTGGCGGCTGGCTGCGGGAGGGCACCCGTTCATGGTGACTTCACTGCGATCATCCCGTATTGCCATCGGGCCCATTGGGATCTGAGCCTCGCCGGAGCCGATCCGGCCTTCCTCAGCGGTCCGGGCGGCGATTCATCCGGACGCCGCGCGCCGGCCCGCGCCGAGCCACATCCTGTTGCCAGCGGATGCTGTTGCCAGCGGATGATCCGGCGGGCCCGGTGGGCCGTCCGACGGCCCACCGGGCCCGTTTCCGTCATCGGCCGGATCCGCTTCTCCCGGTGCCCGGAGAATTTCAGCCGATGCCCGTCATCACATCGGTTGTCACCACATCGGACGGGACGGCCCGGAGCCGACGCCGAGGCGGTCGATACCCAGCTCGATGTCGTCGAGATCGTCCGCGGTCAGGGTGAGGGTGGCGGCCGCGATCCAGCCGTCGACCTGGGACGGGCGGCGCGCGCCGACGATGGCGCCGGTCACCCCGTCGAAGGCGAGGGCCCAGGCGACGGCGGCCGCGGCGACGCTGACCCCGTGCCGCTTCGCAACGCCGCGCAGCACGTCGGCGAGGGCCAGGTTGCGATGCAGCGGCTCACCGGTGAAGTCAGGCGACCGGCGCCGCCAGTCGTCGGCCGGCAGGGTGGCCGAACGCTGGGCGGACCAGGCGCCGGTGAGGAGGCCCGCCTGCATCGGGCTGTAGACGATGACGCCGATGTCGCGCTTGGCGCAGTACGGCAGGATTTCCGCGGCGGCCTCCCGCCTGATCGCGGAGAACGGTGGCTGCAGGGCCTCCACGCCACCCACCGACGCGACCCGTTCGAGCAGGTCGACGTCGAAGTTGGACACGCCCACCGAGCGGATCTTCCCGGCCGCGCGCAGCTCGTGCAGTGTCGCGACGGCGTCCTCGACCGGTGTGCCGTCCTGCGGCGGCCAGTGCAGCTGGTAGAGGTCGATCCGCTCGACATTGAGCCGGCGCAGGGACGCGTCGACCTCCCGCCGGATCGAGTCGGCGGCGCCCACCTGGGCGAAGGCGCCACCGCCGGGCGCCGAAGCGTCCCAGATCAGCCCGCACTTGGTGAACACGTACGGACGGTCCGCCGCGGGGATGCCGGCCAGGGCGCGGGCCACGATCTCCTCGGAGTGCCCGAGGCCGTAGCCGGCCGCGGTGTCGATCCAGTTCACCCCGGAGGCGGCCGCGTGCCGGATGGCGGCCACGGACTCCTCGTCGTCCTGGGCGCCCCACCCGAAGGCGTAGCCGGTGCCTCCGACCGCCCAGGCCCCGAAGCCGACCCGGGTGATGTTCATGCCGGTCGTGCCGAACGGTGTCGTGGGAAGGGTCACTGTCACTACCTACCCCCATGCGAGATCGGGACTCAGGGCGACCGGCCTCGCCAACCGTCGTCGCTGGCCGGCTGTTGTCACCGTCCGGTCGGTATCGCCACCCGGTTGGGAGGTGCCACCCGATGCTTGGTGGCTGACTGTGGTGTTCCGGCGACTGACTGCGGGCCTTGAACGCTTGCGGAACGCTTGCACGCGAACGCTTGCACAAGCATGAAAGCATCCGGGGAGGCGGCCGTCGCGCTCTTGATGGTGTCATGATTATCCGGTTGACATGCGTTCTGCTTACTGAGAGCAAGATTTGCATACGTGATCCTGGGACGGATCACCCGGGGTCGTCCTGGAGATCGCGCCTGGAGATCCCTAGAGATCGGGAAAGAGCGTTACGTCGATCATGAGCGGGCCGGCCGGCTCGGTCGGCCTCGCCGCCGGGCCGGTGCCCGTGGCCGTGTTCGCCTCGGCGGCCAGCGCGTCGGCGTCCGCCTCGGAGACCGGCAGGTTACGGCGTTCCAGCAGCTCCCGGACGCGGACGTGGTGGACAACCGGGGTCACGGCGGTGACGTGCCGGATCAGCGCGGTGAAGAACTGCGGCGCGGCCACGTCCGCGGGCACGACGTCGTGGCGCACCCGCACCCGCGCACCCGCCGGCGGGGCCGGCCCGCCGCCGGCCGCCTCAGCGCCCGG
>NZ_CAKKTM010000040.1 GCF_920888515.1 Protofrankia sp. CiP1_Cm_nod1
GGCGGCGTCCGGAGCGGCGCTCGCACCACCGGCCAGGGGAGCGGCGCTCGCACCACCGGCCGGGGCGGTCTCCGGGCTGGCGGGCGGACTGGCGTTCGTGCCGTCGGGCGGGCCGGTGGCGATGTCATCCCACTCGACGAGGACGAGGGCCGTCGCGGTGTAGCCGCCGCTGTCGGCGCCCACGCCGCCCGGCGCGCCCACGCCCGCGCGCAGCTTGCGGATCATGTCGATGGTCCGCTCGAAAGCGTCCGGTTCGGTGTCGAGGATCGTCGAGCGCTGCACGAACAGGAAGCCGACCGCGGCCAGCGGGTAGCGTCCCCGCAGGTTCCCGGCGTCCCCGTAGGCCTCCTCGAAACGGTTCGGCAGGTTCTTCCCGAACGACGAGACCTGTGCCTTCGTACTGATCAGGAGCTCGGGGCCGCGCTCCCAGCGGGAGATCACGACGTCGACCTGCTTGTCGTAGGCGCGCCCGAGGATCACCGCGTCCGCCGGGGTCACCGCCGGCATCGCGCCCACCCGGGCGCGCACCTCGTCGGCCAGCGCCTTCGGCAGCTTGTCGAGCAGCACGGCCACGTCACGCGGCAGCACCCTCGGCTGGGTGGCTCGCGGCCAGACCTCGTCGGCACCGAACCCGGCGCGGCGCAGCTCGTGGGCGATCCAGGCGTCGATCCCCTTGGCGAACGCGCCGCTCTCGGACGTCTCGCCGCCGCGCACCGGCTGGGTCAGCAGCTCGCCGAGCAGGTCGTAGTCGGGTGCGTAGCACGGCGGCGCGCCGGCGATGTGCCGCCATGGATCCGTCGGAGGATGGCGGGCGAGCACCGGCTCGTAGGCGACGAGCTTGTCCGGGCGGCGGCTCACCCGGGCCCGCTGCCCGAGCGTCGCGGGCCCGCACGGCCCGGGTCCGGGCGCCGCGAGAGCGGGCGTTCCGGGGCGGCGCGTTCCGCGTCCGCGTGGCCTGGGTCCGGGTGGTCTGGGTCCGGGTGGCCCATGCCCGCATGGCCTGGGTCCGCACGGCCCATGCCCGCACGGCCTATGCCCGCACGTGCGCGGGCATGGCGGCGGGACCACAGGGTGTGGCGGGCAGTTACGATCTGTTCGATGGCGGCGGCGTCCAGCCCGGCCCCGCCGGCGAGCAGCAGCTCGTCCACGCCTGCCACCGCGTCGGCGAGCCGTCCCGCAGCCAGCGCGCGCAGCACGCCGCGGCGGGCCGCGGACAGCTGTGGACGCAGCCGTTCGACCAGCTCCGGGGCGGGGACCAGCAGCCGGGCCGCCTCCCGCGGCTCGAGTTTCAGCATGCCGCCGCCGTAGGCGCGCCCGACCGTCTCGGCGGCGAGCATCGTCACGGAGTTCAGCGCGGCCAGCGGCAGCAGGTCCCGCCCGGTGCGCCGGTGCTCGGGGACGAGGACGACCCCGTGGACGGAGTTCAGGTGCGCCACCCCGGCCCGGTTGGTCGCCAGCTGCGGGGTGTCCGCGTTCATGTAGGTCAGCAGCAGGTCCGCCGGTGCGGCCGGGAGGGGGACCTGCCACCAGGGGCTGCGGATCCGGCACTTGTACGCCAGGTCGACCTCGGAGCGTTCGCCCGCCGCGATGTAGGCGCGGGCCGCCGGGGACGGCCGCGGCCCCGGCCGGAACAACAGGGTCGCCAGGCCGGTGTCGGTCAGCCGCTGCCAGTCGCTGGTCCGTAGCGCGAGGGCCCGCAGGTGCCGGGAGCCTGGCGGCGAGATCGGGACGAGCTCGTCGTCGAGGCCGAGCGCGTCCGCCCGCTCCTGGCTGAGGGCGAAGTAGCGGTTGTTGCCCGTCACCGCGCCGAGCGTCGTGCGGCCCCAGGTCGCCAGCGTCCCGAAGAGACCGGCGATGGTGAGCTCGAGCATGGCCCGCCGGGCGGCGGCGCTGATCAGCGCGGGCATCCAGGACGCCTGGGGCTCGGGCGTCGGTACGCCCACATCCGCCGCCGGGTGCACGATCGCCGCCGTGGTCGTGACGACCGCCGGAGGTGTGATTGTTGCCGGGGGCCCGCCCGCCGCGCTGGGCCTGGTAGCCGTTGGTGGCCCGTCCGCCGCCGGGGCGCCAGCCGCGGCCGGTACCAGGAGCGCGGGCTGACCCAGCGCCGCCGTCCGTCGCACGTCCATGGGCCCGGCCGCGGCCGGGGAC
>NZ_CAKKTM010000041.1 GCF_920888515.1 Protofrankia sp. CiP1_Cm_nod1
TTCGTGGGCTGCCCCCCGTCGAGCGGGCCTCCCGCGCCCGGTGCCGTGCCGCCGGGCGGGCCCGCGGTGTGCCCGGCCCCGGTGGCGGCGAGTTCGGCCAGGTCGCGCACCTGGTGGACGTCGAAGCGGCCGGCCGGCCCGGTGCCCTCCGCGAGCAGCAGCAGGACCTCCTCCTGCACCCCGGGGAAGACCCGTTCGGTGAACAGCACGAGCTGGACGTGCCGGAAGCGTTCCAGCAGGAACTGCCGGACGGGCGCGGCGTAGTTCACCGCCAGCAGCTCGGCCGGGAGCACCAGGCCGAGACGCCCGGCCGGGCGCAGGAACCGGGCCGCGTGCACGGTGAACGCGGCCCACGAGCTGGCCAGGCTGGTCAGGCGGACACCGGCCTGCCCGGCCGCGGCCTGGGCACGCCCGCGAGCCTCACCGTGGAACTTCTGGTATCGCACGTACGGCGGGTTGCCCACGACGGCGTCGAAGTCGGGCCGTGCCGGCACGGCGAAGAAGTCGGCGACGGTGATCTCGGCCTGCTCGCCGCTCGACGTCACGGCCAGGGCGGCCGCGGCTGCGGTCGGCGCGTGCAGCTCGATCCCGCGCAGCTGGGCGCGGTGCGGCAGGCCGCCCTGGCGGCCGCCGCGGGGCTGGACAGCCTCGCCGCCGTAGCTGTTCTTGTCGCCATAGCTGCTCTTGTCGCCGCGGTCGCCGGCATGGCCGCCGCCACGGGACCGGCCGTCGTGGTCGTCGTCGCAGACGTGATCGCCGACGTGATCGCCGGGGCGGCTGCCGGGCTGATGGCCTGGATGGCTGTCGGGCCGCTGGCCGGCGACGCCGTCGAGAGCCCGCAGCCGGCGGGCGGCCGCCAGCAGGAACACCGCCTCACCGCAGGCAGGCTCGAGGACGCTGTCATCCCGGTCGCGGAGCGCCCAGGTGACAATATGATCACATAGCGCGGCTGGCGTGAAGAAGGCGCCGCGAATCTTACGGTGAGTGATCGAATCTGTGGCGCTGGTCGCTTCCCGGGCGGCCGGGAGCGCGGCCCCGCCCGACGACGGGCCGCCGGCCGTCCCGGACCTGCCGGTGACGTCGGGGGCGCGGGCCGTCTCGGGGGTCGGGGTTGCCACGTCCAAACCCTAGAGCCCGGCACCGACAGTTCGTCCGGCGCGTCGTCCTGACTTCGCTTCACCCGGTACGAGCCGCTTCTGTCCCCGCGGGTGCGAGCGGGCGGCGTGCCCGTTCCGCGTCCGCCTGCGGCTGGGACGTGTACGCCGGGTGTGGAGGCTGGAACCATGCCCGTTCCGGCTGCTCCCGTGGCCCGGGGCGTACGCGCCTCGCGGCTGGGGCGCCCACGCGGATGTGGGGGACTTCACCGGGCCGCCCGGCTCCCTGGCCGGGGGTTGCGGTGGGTTACCTGGGATGTTGTGGCATCACCCGGTGCGTGAGGTATGTAGTGGACTTCCTTGCCCGGAGGGCTCCCGCCATGGCCGGTAGCCGTGTAGCGTCTTCCATGGCCAAGTTCGGCGGTTGACGCCTACAAGGGGCGGCGACGGCGAACGCTGACGCGGGAGAAGCAGAATTCTTCCGCGGCAGACGGTCCGGGGCCCGCGCGGTGTGGGTCCTGACTGCACCAGCAGGGAGAACGGCACGTGGCTCAGGGCACGGTGAAGTGGTTCAACTCGGAGAAGGGCTTCGGCTTCATCTCCGTGGACGGTGGCGGTTCGGACGTCTTCGTCCACTACAGTGCGATTGACATGGAAGGCTACAAGAGCCTGGAAGAGGGGCAGCGGGTCGAGTTCCAAGTGACCCAAGGGCAGAAGGGTCCGCAGGCTGACGCCGTTCGTGTCGTCGTCTGAGCCACGTAGGGACGTAACTCCGAGGTATTTTCCACAGTCATAGGGCGAGGGCCCGCCATCTGCTGTCAGGGGCGGGCCCTCGTTTCTTGTTGGTGCGTGTAACTGGCTTGGGGCTCGGTGAATCGCCACCAATCATCATGAGCCGCGCCGTCGGTTCGCTCTCTGTGTTCCGCGTGCTTTCCTGTTCCGCGCGCTTTCCTGTTCCGCGCTCGCCAGGCGGTGGTGGTTGGCTGCCCGCTCGGATCCCGGCTGCGTACCCACGGGCCGCGGGTGATGTCCGCTATGCCTGGTCTCATCTGGATCGTCCGCTGGCGCCGGTACCGGCCAGAATGTTTGTTCATCTTTTGTCGTGGGCGTGCGCCAGGGAAACATCTTCGCCCTGATAGCGTCGTCCCAACGGCGTGTCCGGTGCACCGAACGGTGCCGCGATTCTGTTTTTCGGAACCGGTCGTGTTAACTGTCCGGCTCCGTCGGGTGTTTCCGTCGTCCCGTGACCGGAATCACATCCGGCCGGACTGCGTCACATCGAGTGAAATACAGCGTTCTCCAGACGGCCGACAGCGGGCGGATTCCCCGGTTTTCACCGCCGGCCGTGTTGCCGGCGGCGTCACGGCTGAATCTTCCGCGGCATGTCGATCCGGCCTGGCGTCGTCCCGTCGGCCCCGGCCCGCTGGTCGGCCCGCCTACCGCTCCAGCCGGTCGTGGGACACCAGCAGTTCGGCGATCTGGAGGGTGTTGAGCGCCGCGCCCTTGCGCAGGTTGTCACCACAGACGAACAGGGCCAGCTCGTGCGGGTCGTCGGGGGACTGCCGGACCCGGCCGACCCAGGTCGGGTCGGTACCGACGACGTCCGCCGGGGTGGGGAACTCACCAGCCGCCGGATCGTCCAGCACGGCCACGCCCGGCGCCGCGCGCAGCACGGCCCGTGCGGCATCCGCCGTGACCGGCTGTGAGAACCACGCGTGCACGGCTACCGCGTGAGTCGTGACAACGGGTACCCGCACGCAGGTCGCGGACACCTTCAGCCCGGGAAGCCCCAGGATCTTCCGGGACTCGTTGCGGATCTTCGTTTCCTCGGACGACCAGCCGCCGTCCTTCAGCGAACCGGCCCACGGCACGACGTTGAGCGCGAGCGGGGCCGGGAACGGGCCGAGCCCGTCCGCGCCGACCGCCTTGCGGACGTCACCCGCGCTCCGGCCGAGGTCACGGTCGCCCGCGACCGCGGCAAGCTGGGCGTAGAGGGTGTCCACACCGGCCTGGCCGGCCCCGCTGGCCGCCTGGTAGGACGTCGCGACCAGGGACCGCAGGCCGAAGGCGCGGTGCAGCGCGCCAAGCGCGACGATCATCGACAGCGTCGTGCAGTTCGGGTTGGCGATGATCCCGCGCGGCCGGTCGGCGACCGCGTCCGCGTTCACCTCGGGCACGACGAGGGGAACGTCCGGGTCCATCCGGAACGCCCCCGAGTTGTCGACCGCGACCGCCCCGCGGGCGGCGGCGACCGGCGCCCACCGCGCCGAGATCTCGTCCGGTACGTCGAACATGGCGATGTCGACACCGTCGAAGGCCTCCGGCGTGAGCGCGAGCACCTCGACGTCCTCGCCGCGGACCCGCAGCCGCCGCCCGGCGGACCGGGCCGAGGCGATCAGGCGGATCTCGCCCCAGATGTCGGGACGTTCGTCCAGCAGCGACAGCATCACCGTGCCCACGGCGCCGGTCGCCCCGACCACCGCCAGTGTCGGCCGCCGGCCCGCGCCCGTGCCCGCGTTCACAGCACCCGCCGGAGCGGCCGGCAGCGGACGCGCCGGCACCGCCGCCGTGGTCGCCGTCGCCGTCTCGCGCGCCCCGCCGGTCATCGGCCGGTTCCCGCGTAGACGACGGCCTGGCCGTCGGGGTCGCCGAGCCCGAACGCGCCGTGGACGGCCCGCACCGCGACCGGCAGGTCGGTGTCCCGGATGACCACCGAGATCCGGATCTCCGAGGTAGAAATGATCTCCACGTTGACCCCGGCGTCGGCCAGCGCCCCGAAGAACCGGGCCGACACCCCCGGATGCGACTTCATCCCCGCGCCGACCAGGGAGAGCTTGCCGATGTGGTCGTCGTACAGGGTCCGTTCGAACCCGATCTCCGTACGGACCTTCTCCAGCGCGTTCAGAGCGTTACGGCCGTCGGTTTTCGGCAGGGTGAAGGAGATGTCGGTCCGGCCGCTGCCGGCGACCGACCCGACCTGGACGATCATGTCGAGGTTGACGTCGGCGTCGGCGACCGCCCGGAACACCGCGGCGGCGACCCCGGGCTTGTCCGGGCAGCCGACCACGGTCACCTTCGCCTCCCCCTTGTCGTGCGCGACTCCCCGGATGATGGCCTGTTCCACCAGCTCTGCCTCCGCAATCTCGGTGACCCATGTCCCCGGCCGCAACGAGAACGACGAGCGGACGTGCACGGGGACGGTGTAGCGGCGCGCGTACTCGACGCACCGAAGCATGAGCACCTTGGCCCCGCAGGCCGCCATCTCCATCATCTCCTCGTAGGAGATGCGTTCGATGCGGCGGGCGTCCGGCACGATCCGCGGGTCGGCGGTGAAGACGCCGTCCACGTCGGTGTAGATCTCGCAGAAGTCGGCGCCCAGGGCGGCCGCGAGCGCGACGGCGGTCGTGTCCGAACCGCCGCGGCCGAGCGTCGTCACGTCCTTGGTGTCCTGGCTGACGCCCTGGAAGCCGGCGACGATCGCGATGGCGCCCTCGTCCAGGGCGCTTCGGATGCGCCCCGGGGTGACGTCGATGATGCGGGCCCGGCCGTGCACCGAGTCGGTGATCACCCCGGCCTGGGAGCCGGTGAAGGAACGGGCCTCGGCGCCCAGGTTCGAGATGGCCATGGCCAGCAGCGCCATGGAGATGCGCTCACCGGCGGTGAGCAGCATGTCGAGCTCGCGGGCCGGGGGGAGCGGGGCGACCTGCTCGGCGAGGTCGAGCAGGTCGTCGGTGGTGTCACCCATCGCGCTCACCACCACGACCACGTCGTCGCCGCGGCGGCGCTGGGCCACGATCCGTTCGGCGACCCGTTTGATCCGGTCGGCGTCCGCCACGGAGGAGCCACCGAACTTCGCCACGACGAGCGCCATGGGTCCCAGGTTACTTGGGACCCATGGCGGCCCGTCCCGTCGCTCGGGGACACGCCGGTCCCGAGTGCCGCTTCGCCGGGGGTGAAAGCGCGATTGCGCCGCTTTTGGCCCGCCGGGGCCGGGACGCGGGAAGAGCTGCGGCCGTCGACGGGCCACGCCGCCGGCATGCCCCGCCATGTACAAAGCCCGACCTGGGGTGGGCGGGTGACCACCTGTGTGCGAGGGTTCTTCTGGAATCCATTGTCGGACATCGGTCGGGGCGGCCCGCCAGCAGACGGGCCCCGATCGGAAGGGATGACTGCACATGGCCATCAGCCTTGCCAAGGGTGGCAACGTCAGCCTCACCAAGCAGGCGGCCGAGGCGGGCACGCCCCAGCTCACCGCGCTCACCGTCGGGCTCGGATGGGACGCCCGCACCACCACCGGAACCGACTTTGACCTGGACGCCTCCGCCATCGGTGTGAAGGCCGACGGCAAGGTCCTCAGCGACCAGTACTTCATCTTCTTCAACAATCTGAAGTCCCCGGAGAGCGCCATCCAGCTCACCGGCGACAACCTCACCGGCGCGGGGGAGGGGGACGACGAGTCGATCGTCATCACCCTCGGCCAGGTGCCGGCCGAGATCGACAAGATTGTCATCCCGGTGTCGATTTACGGCGCGCAGGACCGGCAGCAGAACTTCGGCCAGGTACGCAACGCCTACATCCGCGTCGTCGACCAGACCGGCATCGAACTGGTCCGTTACGACCTGTCCGAGGATTATTCCACCGAGACGGTCGTCATCTTCGGTGAGGTTTACCGGAACGGTGCCGAATGGAAGTTCCGCGCGGTCGGCCAGGGCCACAACGACCTCAGCGGCCTCGCCCGCG
Organism: Protofrankia sp. CiP1_Cm_nod1; assembly: GCF_920888515.1. Lineage (GTDB taxonomy): Bacteria > Actinomycetota > Actinomycetes > Frankiales > Frankiaceae > Protofrankia. The sequence continues at coordinate 5,835 of NZ_CAKKTM010000041.1, forward strand.
ACCACGGCGTCAACGTCTGAGGGCGTCGCCGTCCGAGAGCGACGGTGCGTGACGGGCTCGACCCCCGGGCCCTGTCGCTCGGCGGCCGGCGGGCCGCGTCGCCGGGGCCCGGGTCGCCGGGGCCCGGTAGGTGCCGGCCGGAGCTGGGAACATCGGGGGCATGGCACCGACGATGATCGGTTGGCAGGTCGGCGCACCGGCTCCGGCGGCGGCCCGGCCGCTGCGCCGGGCGGCCGTCCCGGTACCCGAGCCGGCCGCCGGTGAGGTCCGGCTGCGGGTCGCGGCCTGCGGTGTCTGCCGCACCGACCTGCATCTCGCCGAGGGCGACCTGCCGCCGCGCCGGCCCGGCACCATCCCCGGGCACGAGGTCGTCGGCTACGTCGACGCGGTCGGCGGCGACGTCGTCGGGGCCGCTGTCGGTGACCGCCTCGGCATCGCCTGGCTGCGGGAGACCGACGGCGCTTGCGGCTACTGCCGGCGCGGCGCGGAGAACCTGTGCCCGGCGTCCCGCTACACCGGCTGGGACGCCGACGGCGGCTACGCCGAGTACGCCGTCGTCCGCGCCGACTACGCCTACCAACTGCCGGCGGGCTATTCCGACGGGGAGCTGGCGCCGTTGCTGTGCGCGGGCATCGTCGGCTTCCGGGCGCTGCGCCGGGCGGAGCTGCCGCCCGGCGGCCGGCTGGGGATCTACGGTTTCGGCGCGTCCGCCCACCTGGCCGCGCAGGTGGCGCTGGCGGAGGGAGCGCGGGTGCACGTCATGACCCGTTCCGAGGCGGCCCGCCGGCTCGCGCTCTCACTCGGCGCGTCGTCGGCGTCCGGTGCCTATGAGGCTGCGCCGGAGCCGTTGGACGCCGCGGTCCTCTTCGCTCCGGTCGGCGATCTGGTGCCGGTCGCGCTGCGTGCCCTCGACCGGGGCGGGACGCTGTCGATCGCCGGTATCCATCTCTCCGACGTGCCGGCGCTGAACTACCAGCGGCATCTGTTCCAGGAACGCTCCGTGCGCAGCACGACCGCGAACACCCGGGCGGACGGCCGCGAGTTCCTGGAGATCGCCGGCCGGCACCACCTGGCGGTCACGATCACGCCGTACCCGCTCGACCGCGCGGACGACGCCCTCGTCGACCTGGCCGCGGACCGGGTCAACGGCGCCGCGGTGCTGTTCCCGTCCACCTGAGCGTGGCGGCCGGCTGAGCGTGGCGGCCGGCTGAGCGTGGCGGCCGGCTGAGCGTGGCGGCCGGCTGAGCGTCCCGTCCGGCTGAGCGTGTCCGTCCGGCTGGCGCATGGCGGCCGTCCGGTCAGGAGCGTTTTCTGGACGCGACGAGCCGGCGTTCGGCGGCGCTGAACAGGTCGGATACCTCCCGGTTGAGGTAGCCGATGGTGCCGCGGCCGATCTGCCGGCGGCGCAGGATGCCGGCCGCGACAAGCTCTTCGGCCGTCGCCCGGGCCGTCCGCGGCGGGACGCCCAGCCGATGTGCCGCGCTCACCTCCGTGAGCACCGGGGATTCGGGCAGCGTTGCCAACAGCTGGTCGGACATGGACGGCTCCCACGGCCTGTTCCGGAACGCGGTCGTCCGGTTGCGGAAAGCAGACAGCCGGACGTCCCAGGAGCGGCGCAGCGCGGCCAGTTCCACGGTGAACCTGCGGGTCTCCTCGACGGCGGCGGCCGTGGCGTCCAGGAAGAAGGTGAGCCACTGGCCGACCGCCGCGCGGGCGGCCGCGCTGTCCGGCGGGCCGTTGTGGCAGAAGGCGGTCAGCGCCGCCACGTACTCGTCCGGCCGGGTCATGAAGACGAGGCTGACCGGCAGCACGGCCGGGCCGAGCAGCCCCCGCCGGGCCAGCAGCGCGTGGATGAGCACACGCCCGACCCGTCCGTTGCCGTCGGCGAACGGCTGGATCGTCTCGAACTGCGCGTGGACGAGCCCGGCCTGGACCAGGGACGGGTGCCCGCCTTCGGACGCGTACGCGGCAAGGTCGGCCAGCAGCCCGTCGACGGCGGACGCGGGCGGCGGCACGAAGGCGGCGTCGAGCGGGTTCCACTCGCTTCCGCCCAGCCAGGTCTGCACGGTCCGCGGGCCGGTGCCAGGCTGCTCCGGCAGCAGGGTGCGTTGCAGGCCGACGATGCCGTCCACTGTGATCGTCCTGGCCTGGGCGGCGTCGGTGACCGCCTGGCGGAGCGCGGCGATGGTGTGGGCGACCCCGCGGGCGCTGGTGCTGAAACCCTCGATGGTGGTGTCCGGGGTGGCCGTGGCGGCGAACTCCGCCAGCGCGACCTGCTGTGGGGCGACCCGGATGCCCTCCATCCGGGCCGATCCGATGGCCTCCGAGCGGAGCAGGAAGCCGGCCGCCCGCTCCAGGCTCACCGTGGCCGTGCCGCGCAGCGCACGGATACTGGCCTCGATGGCGGTGGCCCGGGAGAGCAGATCCCGCGGGAGAGCCGGCGGGCTGGCGGCGAGCGGGTCGGGGCAGTAGGGGCGGTACACGCCCACCCGGCGCCCACGCGGCGGCGCGGCCGGATCCGGGGACCACAGCTGCTCCCCGTATCGACCCATCGCCGGATTCCTTTGTTTTCAGTGTTTTTGTTTCAGTGTTTTCAGCATGCCAGCAGCGGCGGGGCGGCCAGCGGGACACGTGAATTGTCCGGAACGGGAGAATGCCCGGGCCCGGGGCGAAGGCCGCTCTGAGGACTGCCCTGAGGACTGCTCTGAGGACCGGGCCCAGGGCGAGGGCCGCCTGGGGCAGGCCGCCGCACGGGGAACGGGAGCCCGTCGGGCCTCACGGCCGTACCAGCCGGTTCGGGCTCGGCCCCCGCCTCCGGCCCAGCAGGTGCAGCAGCCCGCCGGCGGCCGTGCTGAGCGCGGCGGCGACAAGAACGTCCCGGGGCAGCAGGTCGGTGGACTCCCGCTGGATGCGCCCGTGGAAGCGGTCGAAGCCGCGCGGCCACGGGCTGCGTCCGACGAAGTAGATGCCGATCTTGTCGGTGTCGGGCAGACAGGCCCCGCTCATGGCCGCCAGGAGCGCGAGCCGGCGCCCCGGCGGCGCGGCCGCGGTCAGGATGCCCATGGCGGCCAGCCCGGCCACGCCGTCGCGGCGGGCCACCGGAACCCAGCTCCGCCCCGGGCCGGCTCCCCAGTGCGGCACCATGTCCATGGCGAGGTGGGAGACGAACCCGGCGGCAAATGCGGGAAGAGGCCGACGCAGTGCGGTGCCGATCAGCGCTCCGGCGCCCACGTGCGCACTTATGATCATTGGTCGTGTACTCCTGACCTTCATGGGTTCCGTGACGGTTTCCGGTGGTCACGTTGTCCGGCCAGAACAACGTATGCACCGGTCACGGGTATCTGGCGACATGCGTGTACTGAGGAGGATCACACCGCCGGCTCCGGCCACCGTCCGTTCGGGGAACTGACGGGTTCGTACGGGGATCCGGCCTTACGGGCCGGTCCGGAACGGCGTCGTTCGGACGGCCTTCGTCCGGAGGATTGTTCGAGACGTCCGTCCGGACGGCTGCCCGGACGTGTCCAGACGTGTCCAGACGACAACTGGACGACGACTAGACGACGACGCGGCGGCCTTCAAAGGCGCGGCCGAGGGTCACCTCGTCCGCCCATTCCAGATCCCCGCCCATGGGCAGGCCGCTGGCCAGCCGGGTGACCTTCAGGCCCATGGGGGCGATCTGGCGGGCCAGATAGGAGGCGGTGACCTCGCCCTCGGTGTTCGGATCGGTCGCGAGAATCAGCTCGGTCACCGTTCCGTCGGCGAGCCGGGCGATCAGCTCCCGGATGTGCAGATCGTCCGGGCCGACCCCGCCGATCGGATTGATCGCTCCGCCGAGAACGTGGTAGCGCCCGCGGAACTCCCGGGTCCGTTCGACGGCGACGACGTCCTTCGGCTCCTCGACAACACAGATCTGCGCCGGATCGCGGCGGTGGTCGGCGCAGATCCGGCACAGCTCCGCCTGCGCGACGTTGAAGCACGTCCGGCAGAAGCGGACCTTGTCCTTGATCTCGTTCAGTGTGGCCGCCAGCCGCCGCACGTCCACCGGGTCGGCGGAAAGCAGGTGGAAGGCGATCCGCTGCGCGCTTTTCGGGCCGATGCCCGGCAGCCGGCCGAGTTCGTCGATCAGATCCTGGACGATCCCCTCGTACATCGTCACCGACCCGTCCCGCGGAGCGCTGTTGTGGGGCCCGCTGTTGTGGAGCCGGTTGTCGTGGGGCCCGTTGTGCCGGAGCCCGTTGTGCCGGAGCCGGGCGTTCCGGCCATCGCCATTCTGACGGCTGTTCTTCCGGCGGGCGTTCTTCCGGCGGGCCTGGCCGGCACGTGTCCAGGCGGCACCTGCCCGCCCGCCTGCGAGTCGTTCATCGCGCGCCTGTCATCCCAGGCCGGGAGGTATCGACCCCGGGCCTGACCCGCCCGGCAGACCCGCCGGGCCACCGCCGACTCCGCCGGGACCACCGATGCCGCCAGGACCCCCGATACCGCCAGGACTCCCGATACCACCGGGGCCGCCGAACCCGCCGAGGATGTCACCGAGCCCGCCGGTGACCTGGCCCATCCGCTCGGAGGCACGTCTGCGCGCGTTGTCGGCGGCGTCCCGGACCGCCGCGAGGACGAGGTCGGCGAGCGTCTCGGTGTCGGACGGATCCACCGCGGCGGGATCGATGACGAGATCGACCAGCTCACCCCCACCGGTCACCGTGGCCCTCACCAGGCCGCCGCCGGCGGTGCCGTCGACCCTGGCGTCGGCAAGGTCCTGCTGGGCGGTCAGCAACTCGGCCTGCATCCGCTGGGCCTGCTGAAGAAGCTGACCGATGCCCGGCCCGGCGCCCGGCGGTATCTGCGGGTTCGACATGCCACGAGCCTACGTCCGTTGCATGAGAGCGTCAGATGGCACGCCTTCACGCCGCCGCCCCTTGCGGGGCGGCGCTCCCGGTCTGACCGGCCGGAGCCGAGCCGGGTTCCCGCTTCATAGCCACCTGCCCGCTCACGCGGGTCTTATGGTCGGCTCCACGGGCGTTTACCGTCTCCGACGCACTGCCGGCGACGAGGTCACGCAGGTTGACCGCGGCGTTCAGGTCGCGGTCGATCACTAGCCCGCAGGACGGGCAGGTGAAGGTGCGGTCCGACAGGGTCAGGCTTGGGTTTCGCCCGCCGCAGCCGGAACAGGTCTTGCTCGACGGGTACCAGCGGTCCGCCACGTGCAGCGCCGAGCCGTACCAGCTGGTCTTGTAGGCGAGCTGGCGGCGGACCTCGGCCATGCCGGTATCCGATACCGCGCGGGCCAGCCGCCGGTTACGCACCATCCCGGCGACGTGCAGATCCTCAACGACGATCACGTTGTGGGCCGTCGCGAGTCGGGTGGTGAGCTTGTGCAGCCCGTCCCGGCGCTGGTTGGCAACCTGGGCGTGGATCTTCGCCAGGCGGGCGGCCCGCGCACGCCTGGCGGCGCTACCAGGCTTCGAGCGGGAGTACGCACGCGATGCCGTCCGCAGCCGGCGCAGAGAGGCGGCCAGATGCTTCGGGTTCGGGATCGTCTCTCCCGTGGAGAGAACGGCCAAGTGCTTCACGCCGAGGTCCACACCGACCGGCCCGATCGCACACTGCCGCGCGGACGGGCCGGCGGGGACCTCGCGCTCCACCTCGACGGTGAACGACACGAACCAGCGGCCCGCGGCCCTCGACACGGTCGCGCCCAGCAGCCGGGCCCGGCCCGTCAGCCAACCGGTCGGTGAGCGCCGTCAGGGGCTCGTGGACCTTCACCCGGCCGATCCGGGGCAGCTTCACCCGCCGATCCCCGGCCGGCCCATAGGCGCCCGTGGTGTACCGGAAGCTGTCGCGTGCCTTCCCACGCTTCTTGAACCGGGGAAAACCGACCCGGCTACCCTTCCGCTTTCCTTTCCGGGAGTCGGTGAAGTTCTTCAATCCGCGGGCAAGCTGGTCGAGCCCGGCCGCGTACGCCTCCTTCGAGTACGCGGCCCACCATGGAGCGGCCTCGTGTTTGGCGGCGTTCCAGACCAGCCGCAGCGCCGGGAGCGTCCACGGCACCGGGGTGAGCAGGTCCCCGGTCAAGCCATAGGACTGCTCGGCGTCGCGCTGGGCGAGCGCCGCCTTCACCCGGGCCAGCCCCCAGTTGAAGGCGAACCGGGACGCCCCCGCATGCCGAGACAGCCCCGCGAACTGGACCTCATTCGGATCGAGAGCGAACCGGTACGCCTGCAAGGTCCTCACTCGGCCGCCTCGGTCGCGGCGGCGACCGCGCGACGGGCCCGGTTCGCCGCGGCGCGACGGCCATAGAGCCGGGCGCACATCGACGTCAGGATCTCGGTGATGTCGCGGACGAGGTCGTCGTCGGCCTCGTCCGGGTCGACGACCAGCAGCTTACGGCCGTGGGCGGCAAGAGCGGCTTCGACGTACTCGGAGCCGAACCGTGCGAACCGGTCACGGTGCTCGACAATGATGGTCGTCACCGCCGGATCGCGTAGTAGTGTGAGGAACTTCCGGCGATCCCCGTTCAGTGCCGACCCGACCTCGGTCACGACCCGGCCGACAGGAATGTTCCGCTCGCCGGCCCACGTCGCGACCCGGGCGATCTGCCGGTCGAGGTCAGCTTTCCGATCGGCGGACGACACCCGGGCATACACCACGGCCAGATCACCGGCGGCCGGGCGGTCGGACTGCTCCACAAGGATCAGCCCGCCGACCCGCCGACCCGCCGACCCGCCGGGCCGGAACCGGCAGTTTGCCCTCAAGGAACCACTGGCGCGCGGTCGAGTACCCGACTCCGTTCGCGGCAGCCCACTCCTTGAGGTTCACTCCGTGACTATACGGCGCTGCCTGGCGCTGAGTTGTCAGAAGTGGTTGCGCACGACCTGCAGGGTGTGCAGAAACGATAGCCAGTCGGAGCCGGCGTGGTCGGCGGCAGTCGTGACTCGGCGTATGGCGCGGTGGGTCAGGAGCAACGCCCACAGTTCCTGGCGGACCATGGCAGACGACTCCGAACGCAGTATCACAGAGAGGTAGCGGTCGATCAGAACGCGTTCGTTGATGTGGCAATGTGCTGCCGTGATTAGCCAATATTTGTTTTAAGGAAACGAGAAGGAGTCCTTTTATTGATCAAACCCATCATGGCATCCGAAGATCGCTCACCCAATGGTCTCGCTTCAGTGGAACCGCACCCATCGGTATTCGCACGCGGCCTGCCGGTTCTTTGCTCGAGCGGTGGAGATCGTGGCTGCCGGCTTTCTTACACGGCGATGAGTTCCACGTGGATATTGGCGACCTGGGCGAGCATGTGAAGATCACCTGGGTCGGAGGTGAGGATGTCGTCTCCGTCGGCCGCCAGGCACACCACGGCCGCGTCGATCGCGTCCGACTGGCCGCTGCGGGCCAGCAGCATGCCCGCCCTGCGCCCCAGGGCGTCGGTGAGCGGTGTGACGGTGACGCCGGCGAGCAGGTGGGCGACCCCGGCCTGCCGTCCCCGCCCACCCCGCCAGACCTGGGTGACCACACCCCCATGCGTGACCGGCGGGCGGCCTGCCAGGCGTTCCCGCTTGACCAGGGCCACCACGCTCCAGTCACCGCGTTCGACCGCGAGGAACGCCCCGGCGTCCAGCACAAGCATCAGGCGGCTCCCCGATCACGGCCAGGTGAAGGAGGGGCATCCGTGCCTGGTGCTCCGCGCACCACGACTGCTCGGGAACGAGCCTGCCGGGCGGCATCACGCATTTCCTGCTCGGTGATCTCACCGTGTTCGGCCTCGTAGGCGGCGAGGAAGTCGTCGAGGGCCCGCAGCCGACGGTCATGGTCGGCTTTCAGGCGCAGGGCGTCGTTCACCCAGGTGCTCACACTCTCCGCATGGCCCTGCGCGACCGCCTCCTGGGCCACGGCCAGCAACTCGGCGTCCACAGAGGCCGAGAGCCGCTGTTTGACACTCATATGGATATGCTAATCCCCTCCTACGATCGTGGTAACTCCTTGGTTGAGGTCTTTGTGTCGCACCGTGAATAATATCGTACGGTGTGGCATCATTCGCGAGTGATCATATGGTGTGAGCCGGTTGGATTCGACCCGGGGGCGGTGGGTGTCACCTTGCGGGCTGTTCGATGATGGTGGCGCCGAGGCCGGTTCGTAGCAGGGCCATTGCCGCGTCCTCGCCCGACAGCGGTTCGGCGGCTGAGGTTTCCTGTCCTCCCCAGGCCGGCTTCGCCGACGTGGGGGACGACACCCCGGGCGCGGAAGACACGTCGTGCTGGCTTCGGCTTTCCGGCGAGGAACCAGCGGGCCCGGACGGGTCGTCGGCGGGGAACCACTCGTCGTCGACCGCGTCGTCGGTCTCCGGACCGGTCGCCGAGGCAGCCGATGGCGTTGCCGGACCCACCGGGGCCGTTGCGGGACCCGTCGTCGGACCTGCTGCCGCCGAGCTCCCCGGTGGCGGCGAACCCGCTGGCGGCAGGCCTGCCGGTGGCATGTGCGGCTCGTTCGTGTCGTCGTGAACAGCCACGGGAGTGGGCGAGGCGCTGTGCTGATGCTGTTTTCCGGGCGGTGGTGGCGGTGCGACGGCGTTCGGAGCCGGTTGCGGAGCTGGCCGCACCCATGGCGCCTGCTGCGGGACCGCCCCTGAGACCGTGTCCGGGGCCGTGGATGCCGATGGGTCGCCCACCGGCCGGACAGCCGGCCAGTCGGTGGATGCCGCTTGGCCCCGTGGCGTCGTCGGCGGCGCGGCGACGTGAGGGCCCACGGCACCGGACGCCGTCGGTGGAGCAGACGCCGTCGGTGAAGTGGATGCCGTCGACGCGCCGAAGGCTGTCGACGAACTGAAAGCTGTCGACGGACCGAAGGCCGTTGGCGGGACGGAGGGGCCGCCGGCGGCTGGCCCCGCGCCCGGGTTCGCGGCGCCCGGCCAGCCGCCGGATCCCCCGACGCCGCCCGACGGGCCGACGCCGCCAGAGGGCCCCGCACCTCCGGGCGGCCCGCCTGACGGCCCGCCGCCCGCGGCGATGGTGATCCGCCAGGTGCCGCCGAGGACCTCGGTCAGCGCGGCACACAGGACGTCCACGTTGCTGCCCTGGCCGAACAGCCGGGCGATCGGTGGCGCTGAGAAGGCCAGGACGACCTCGTCACGTCGGACGTCCGCGACCGATGCGTACTCCTGCAACAGGGCATGTGCGGTGCGCGACCGGGTTGCGCGCAGCACGTCGCCCCAGACCGCACGCAGCCGGCCGGCGTCGGTTCCATCGCCCGGCCCGCCCGGCCCGCCCGGCCCGCCCGGCCCGCCCGGCCCGCTTGGCGGAGCCGTGGGAGGAACGGGAGTGAAGGAGGCAGGCCTGGCGTCGGCTGGTGGCGGCACCTCGGCCGCGGGAGCCCAGCCAGCCGGACCGGGGGACTGCGCCGCGGCAGTCGCGGCAGGCCGGTGCGGGGCCCGGATCGGCGCGCCGGTTCCCACCGCGGCCGCCGCCCCGGGAACCGTTCCTCCAGAGCCAGAGCCAGAGCCAGAGCCAGAACCAGAGCCATACCCAGGACCCGCCACGTTGGCCGGAGCTGTTCTGGATGCCGGTCCGGCCGCGGCGGCTGGAACTGCCGTCGGGACGCCCGGAGCCGCCGCGGCGGCAACCGCGCCCACAGCGGCAGCGGGGCCTGCGGGAACCGCACCCGCCGCGACGATAGGGCCCGCCGCGGTAGCCGGGCTCGCGGGAACCGCGCTCGCGGCGGCCGGGCCTGGAAGGACGGCCGGTTGCGTGCCGGGGGCCGTATTCGCGATGCTCGTGGCGCCCGCGGCTGGGGCACCGGGGGGACCGGCGGCCACCCCCTGACGTTCCAGCCGCTCGATGCGGACCAGCAGCGCCGCCGGGTCGGAGCTCGCGGCGGGCAGCAGCGCGCGTGCCAGCGTCAGCTCGAGCAGCAGCCGTGGGCTGGTCGTGCCGCGCATCTCGACCAGGCCGGTGTGCACGACGTCGGCGGCGCGGGAGAGCTCGGCCGGGCCCATCCGCGCGCACTGGTCACGCATCCGTTCGAGCTGGTCGGCCGAGTAGCTCTCCAGCAGCCCCTTGGCGGGGGCGTCCGGGACGGCCGCGAGCACGATCAGGTCCCGCAGGCGTTCGAGCAGGTCCATGGCGAAGCGGCGCGGGTCGTGCCCGGAGGAGACGACCTTGTCGATGACGGTGAAGGCGGTTGAGCCGTCCCGCGCGGCCAGGGCGTCGACCGCCTCGTCCAGCAGGACGCCGTCGGTCAGGCCGAGCAGCGCGGCCGCCCGGTCGTAGCCCAGGCCGTCCGGGCCGGCGCCGGCGAGCAGCTGGTCGAGGACGGACAGCGAGTCCCGGACCGACCCGGCGCCGGCCCGCACGACCAGCGGTAACACCGCCGGGTCGACGTCCACGCTCTCCTGCGCGCAGATCGACGTCAGATGGTCGCGCAGCACCCCGGGCGGGACCAGCCGGAACGCGTAGTGGTGCGTCCGGGACCGGATGGTGGCGATGACCTTGTCCGGCTCGGTGGTCGCGAACACGAACTTCAGGTACGGCGGAGGCTCCTCGACGACCTTGAGCAGGGCGTTGAAGGCCGCCGCGGTGACCATGTGCGCCTCGTCCACGACGAACACCTTGAAGCGCGCCGAGGCGGGTGCGAAGAAAGCGCGTTCCCGCAGGTCACGGGCGTCGTCGACGAGGCCGTGGGAGGCGGCGTCGATCTCGGTGACGTCCATGCTGACCCCGGCGCGGATCGACACGCACTGGTCGCAGGCCCCGCATGGCTGCGGCGTCGGGCCGTCCACACAGTTCAGGGATGCGGCGAGGATGCGCGCGGACGACGTCTTGCCGCAGCCGCGCGGCCCGCTGAACAGGTAGGCGTGGTGCAGGCGGCCGGTGCGCAGCGCCTGCATGAGCGCGCCGGTGACATGCTCCTGGCCGACGACCTGGGCGAAGGTCGCCGGACGGTATCGGTTGTACAGCGCACCGCTCACCGGACCACCGGCCTGCCTGCCTCGTCGGAACCCAGGACCGCGACCCCGTGACGAAGAAGACCCCGTAACGGAGGGCGACCCCCCGCACACCCGCCAGAGCCTGCTTACCCTTGCTGCCTTCCGGCCCTGGGGGGGTTCACGAGGGTGACGCCGCACGAGGGGTCTGTCCAGCAGTCTATGGCCTGCCGGGGGGATCTTCGCGGCGGGGGTACCTGCCAGCGGTGACCATTGTCCGGACGGTGAACCTCGGCAAACTGTTCCATACCGCTCAGCGTCGAGACGGCCCGAGTACGTCCCGTGCGAAGGTAGCGGCACCCGATCGCCCACGACACGCAGGAAACTCGGTGAGGTCGAGCATGAGCATCAGCATTCGTAACCAGCTCTCTGGGGCTGTGACTGAAATCACTTCAGGCGAGGCGATCAGTGCTGTGAAGATTCGTCTCGCCACCGGGCAGGAAGTGGTTGCCGCGGTGACCACCGAGGCGGTCCGGGAGCTCGGCGTCGCCAGCGGCTCACAGGTCCGGATTCTGATCAAGGCGACGGACGTGTCCCTGGCCGTGGGCGAGGTGTCCGGCCTGAGCATCCGCAACCAGCTCCCCGGCGCGGTCACCGCGATCGACCAGGGCGAGGCGCTGGCCATCGTGAAGGTCGCCATCGAAGGCGGGGAAACAATCACCGCTGCGATCACCAAGGCGGCTGTCGGCGACCTCGGCCTCGCGGCGGGCTCCGCGGTCACCGCCCTGATCAAGTCCACGGAGATCGCCATCGCCGGCCCCTGACCCGGCCGCGGCCCACTCGGCCCACTCGGCCCACTCGGCCCGCTCGGCCCGCTCGGAGCACTCAGCCCGCTCGGCCCGCTGTCTCGATCGCCCTTCGGATCCGATAGTGTGGTCGACGGAGGATTCGCCTAGTGGCCTAGGGCGCACGCTTGGAAAGCGTGTTGGGGGCAACCCCTCGCGAGTTCGAATCTCGCATCCTCCGCCACCGCTGACCAGCGGAAACGAAGGCCCCGGACCGTTCGACGACCGGGGCCTTCGGCGTGCCGTGGGCTCAGAGGATATCGTCGCCGGCCACGCGTGCCTGCTGTCCCTCTCCGACATCCGTCAACTGGCCCACGCCATCGACGAGGGCCAAGCCGTCACCATCGAATACGTCTTCGACAAGGGGATCCTCGGCATCGGTGACAGTGATCGCATCCTGGTCTCACAGCGTTTCGTCGGCCACAGCCCCGCCGCCCGTGAACACGTCATAGCGCTCGCCGGCCGACCGCTCATCGGACCTCAACCGGGCACCCACCCCGTCGCGGCCATCCACCGCTCCTGGCGCACCAAGCCAGGTCTTCCACGGAAGCCCGCGCCCCGTCACGGCCGCATGATCACCAAGGCGTCGGCCATACGACGCAATGGTAAGGGGCACGACACCAAGAGTATGGTCTCTTGTATGGCGACGAAGAAGGTCACGGTGACGATCCCCGAGGATCTGCTGGACGAGATCCGCGCGGAGGCGGCAGAGCGGGGCCTGTCGGCATACGTCGCCGAGGCGCTGCGCTTCAAGCGGGATCGGGACCGCCTTGCGGAACTGGTCGACTGGCTGCAGGAAGAACACGGCCCCGTCGCCGGTGACGAGCGTGCGGCAGCACTCGACGAATTGGCGGAGCTCGACGCCGAACACGAGCGACGCCGCACGACGGGGCAGCACAACGCCGGAGAGGCGGCGTGAAGAAGCGGGGTGCCGAGCAGCGGCCCCTGCGCGTCTTCGTTCTCGATTGCGACGCCCTGGCCCTGGCCGTGCGCGGCGATCGGAAGATGATCGCCTGGCTCGACCTCGCGGCCCGTGGGGAAGCCGAGGTGGTGACGTCTCCGATGACGCTGGTCGAGGCGTACGACGGCAGAACCACCGAGCAGCGCTGGGACTGGGTCCTCTCCCGGCTCAAGGCCGCCGACATCGGAAAGGACGAGGCCCGCCAGGCCCGGCGCCTCCTGGCCGATACCAGGCCGCACGGCCACAAGTACGCGATCGACGCCGTGCTCGCCGTCATCGCACGACAGCAGAAGGGGCAGGTAACCGTCTTCACCTCGGACCTCGATGACCTGGAGAAGCTCCTCCCGCACACCATCGTCGTCAAGAAGGTATGACCCGGCACAAATCTCCGACGGCGCAACGCGCCTCACCGAGCCCGACACCGGATTCGTACTCGTCCGCAACGGATCATAATGCCGCGGGACGTTCTCGGATCGGAGTGTGGCGACCGCAAAGCGTAGTGATCCCGGCTGCTCGACCCACATTCCATACTCCTCATACGTGAGTCCGAGGTAGTCGCGCAACGGCATGGGCCGGCCGGCCGGGGCACCGCCAGCATCGTGCCAGGCAGCCACCCAGTCATCGACCTCGGGGAGCAGCGCTCGCCCCGCAAGGCACGCGTCGAGGAAGGTTGTGGTTCAGACATCGATCCTCCTTCCTGGCACCGCATCTCCTACTGTGACACCTGTGATCTCCTGGCAGGTTGTCGGCTCCGCGAAGGCCCTACTGGAGGGCAAAGAAGACTCGGTTGCTGTCCAGGGCCAGGGTTTCCTCGACGATCCAGGCGCCGCCCTGCACCTGGTCGGTGGGGACGGAGACGCAGACGTTGCCCGATGCCTTGGCGTTCGGGAACATTTCGCTGACGTCGCTGAGGCTGGTCGGGATGACCCCGCAGTGGTCGTCCTCGCCGCCTCTGCCGAAGGTGTTCCCGCCCGAGCCGTGGAAATGGAATGACAGATCGACCCACGGTGTCCCGGAATCGGGCCCATTGTAGGTCAGGTTGACGGGCACCATCACGAACTGCCGGCCGGCGGCGGGGGGATCGTTGAACCTGTTCTTGGCGGTGACCTGGGCGGTCGCGTTCAGGACGGTGGGGCCCAGGGTCACCTGCCAGTCGCCGATCTTGACGGTGGTACCGGCGGGCACGGGCTTCTGCCGGGTGCCGGGGGCGTCGCCGGTGCGTGTCGTGCCGGGGGCTGCCGAACTGTTCGGCTGGTTGACGATGTCGGCTCCCGCTCCGTCCGGATCGATGCTGGCGCAGCCGGTCATCGCCAACGCCACGGCGGCGAGGAGCGAGAGAAGCGCGGGAAAAGCGGTCCGTCCGGCACGCGCCTCAATGGAGGTCGTGATTCTGGATGGCATGAGAAGACGCATTCGATGATCACTTTCTGGGTGTCCTGCGGCGAGTACCGAAAAGGCTTGGACGGACGACCACCGCTGCCGCCGGAGCCGCTTGTGGAGCGAAGAAGGCGGCGGATGGGGGAGGGACGCCGGAGTGGGTGTCCGAGCCGTCCCCCCCGAGCGGCCCGGACGGAGGTCACTGTGGAGGCGCCGGAGCCCAGGGATCAAACATTCAGCTGATAACCAGGGTTATCAGTCTTCCTCATATTATTTCTCTTTATCATAACTATGCTTGCCTGACGCGACCACGGATCGGGCCGTGGGCGGCGCACTGGCGCGAACGGGGGTGAGCACATGCCGGACCTGACCGACGCGGGCACGCTGCTCATCTCGATGCCGGAGATCGCCGACCTCGCCGACGTGCGACGCGCGGTGGTGACCACCTGGCGGCGTCGGCACGCGGACTTCCCTGCGCCCGTCACGGCTCAGGGGCTGGACGCGGGCATCCCGATGTTCCATGCGCCGGACGTCGTGCGCTGGCTCGCCGCGAACCCGCGGCGCGGCAACCGCCGGATCGAGAACGCGGATCTGCGCCTCTACCTGCTGCGCTGCCTGGGCCAGCGGATGGGCGCCCGCACCTTCGTCGCCGCGGCCAGCGCGCTGCTCTGCCTACGCCACCTCGACGACGAGCCGCTCACCCCGACAGCGACGACAGCCGAGGCCGCGATGACCGCCGGGACCGCGATGACCGCCGGGACCGCGATGACCGCCGGGACCGCGACGGCCGCCGGGACCGCGACGGCCGTCGACGCGGAGAAGGTCGATGATCTGCGCGCGTCGCTGCGTGTCCGGGCGGAGCGGGTCGATCCGGACGACCGGCTGCTGCTCTCCGAGGTGACGGCTCTCAGAGCGCACGTGGGCTGGTTGGCTCCCGCCGTCGACGAACTGGTCGAGGCGGCCTACAGCACCCGCGACGCGTTCGAACGGCTGCTCGGCGCCCGCCACCGCCTCAACGTTCCCGAGCTCTACACCGACTCGGTGGTATCCCAGCTGGCGAGCCTGATGGCGCAGCTGTCCGGCGCCCGTGAGCATGCCCGGGATGTCGGGGCCGTGCACGTGGCCGACCCGGCGGCGGGTGCCGGTGACCTGCTGGCCGCCGTCCACTCGGTGATCGGCGAGGCGTACGACGTGCGGATCAGCGGGGCCGAGCCCGACCGGTTCCTCGCCCGGCTGGCCCGCCGCCGGTTCACGGTCGCCGGCGTGAGCCGCCGTGACCTGGACGTTCGTGCCTCGGCCGCGCGCCGCGCGAACGCCGACGCCGTCGTCACCCGCCTGCCGTTCCGGCCGGCGGAGGAGCGCGACGCCGTGGGCGTGCTCGTCGCGGTGCGCCGGATCGCCGACGCGCTGCGCCCACGGCAGACCGCTGTCCTGCTCGGGCCGGCCGAGGCGCTGGTGGACCCGCTGCCGGTGCACCGGCCGGCGGTGCGGCGCCGCGACGAGCTGCTGGCCACCGGCCTGGTCGAGGCGGTGATCCACCTGCCTGGCGGGATGGTCCCGTTCCGGCCGGCCTACCGGACGGCGCTGTGGGTGCTGCGCCGGGAGGAGGACGCGCCGGCGCACGGCCGGGTGCTGCTGGCGGACATCTCCGACCGGGAGCTGACCGACGACGTCGTCGAAACGCTCGTCCTGGACGTCGCGACCTGGCGCCGGGACGGATTCCGCCCGGACGAGCGGCTGCGCGTCCTCGCCTCCCAGGCGGCGATCAGCCAGTTGACGACCCGGCCCGGGGACGCGCCGGTGGCGTTGACGGCGCCGCGTCCCACCGGCGAGCCGAGCCGGCGGGCCGCCCGGGCGGTCGTGCGCATCCGCGAGATGGACGACCGGATCGCGTCCCACCGCGATA
>NZ_CAKKTM010000042.1 GCF_920888515.1 Protofrankia sp. CiP1_Cm_nod1
ACGTCATAGTACAAGATCTCTTTCTGTGGGCCTACGGAACGCAACGCTTCCAACAACGCCGGGAACATCGCGTCCACCTCGGCGCCACCGCCGTGGCAGAGTGCGGAGAGCACCGCCAGCGCCGGGTTCGCCCGGGCCAGCCGTACGTCCACCACCAGCGGCACGTCACCCGGCGTAAAGATCAGCGGCCGGAGCAGCAGGCCGCTCGGCCCGTCCGGGGGGAGCATGCGCCGGTACCAGCGGGCTGTCGCCGGGTCGGGGCAGAAGACCACGAGCGCCGTGTCGACGTCCAGCTCGGCCTCCAGTTGGGCCACGTACAGCTTCCAAGTTCGCTGTTTCGCGAGGTCCCGGCCACGCTGGATCTCCAGCACGGCCGCCAGCAGCGGCCGGTCCACCGGATCGCAGAACAGCACCATGCCGTCGGCGTGGTAGGTGCGCGGGACCATGACGCGGACGTCGGTGGCCTCGGTGCGAGCGTGGTGGTAATCGGGCATTTTGACGTCGAACACGGTGGCCAACAGCCAGGCCATCAGGTCCGGGTCAAGCTTGGTCAGGGCGACCGGGGATTCGTGTTCGGCAGAGGGCATGGAAGCACGGTATGCACCGGATCCGCATACATCGGGCCTTGTCCGTGCTGAAACCGGTATCAGCAAACAACAAGGCCACTGTTCCGGCGGTTGTTCCGTCCGCTGTTCCGGCGACCACGGCCGTGACCGCGGCGTTGGCTGCCGAACGACGTGAATTCGGTGCCGTGGTCACAATCCTGGATTCACATCGTTTGTCGTGCCGACCGGTTTGCCGCGTCGCCCCGGGACACCGGCCCACCCGAGGCGGTTTACGGACTTCGTGGATCGAGACGGTGTCCGCCGCGCTTCAGTGCTCCTGCCGACCTGTCGACAGCGGATCGGTCCCGGGGCCCGGCGCGGCGTCAGGACGGGGAGAAGGCGTCAGAGCGGGGAGAAGATGTCGTCGGCCGTGACGGTGAGGATTCCGGGTGGCGGGTTGCGGATCTCCTCGCGGGCGCAGACGGCGAGGCGGATCGGGCCTGGCCGGTCCGCGTCCCGCTGGCCGGCACCAGCGAGCCCGCGACGGACAGCTGCGCCAGTTCGCCGCGGGCGGCGCGGCCGGCGCCGGTGTGGAAGACCGACCGCCGTCCGGCGACGAAGCGGTGCGGCAGGGCGGTCTTGCCGACTCTGCGCCGTCCCCAGACCACCACCGGCCGCGGGTCGGTCGAGGCCCACCAGCGTTCCAGCGCGGCAAGCTCTCCGGTGCGGTTGACGAACGTCATCCGCCTCTGCCTGCATCGCCCGTAACTTACATCGGACGTCAGTAGAGTGCCGGCGAGCCGTTGGCGGCCCATGCTGGCGGGTTGCCGCGCGGGGCCTCTCCGGTGGCTTCAGGTGGCCTTGAGCCCCAGGACGTCGGATGCCTGGGGGTCGCTGTCGGCGAGGAAGTCGCGACAGCGGGTGGCCTCCTCGGTCTCGCCGATCGCGGTGGCCGCGCGGGCCAGTGCCGCGAGCGCCCGCAGGAAGCCCTGGTTGGGCTCGTGGGACCACGGGATCGGCCCGTGCCCGCGCCAGCCCGCGCGGCGTAGCTGGTCGAGGCCGCGATGGTATCCCGTCCTGGCGTAGGCGTAGCTGGTCACCGGGCTGCCGGCGTCGAGGGAGCGTTCGGCCAGGGTTGCCCAGGCGAGGCTGGAGCCGGGAAAACGGCCGGCGACGGTCTGCGGATCCTCGCCGGCGCTCAGCGCCTGCGCCGCGGCGGGATCGATGGTGAGCTTGGCCGGCGGTGGGCCACCGAGCAGATCCGGTCGTTCGGGCGAGGGTGTCATGGGGCTCATCCTGCCGGATCCGGCCGGCCGCGCAGCCAGCCGGAGGGGGAAGTCCGTCAGATGATGGACCCGCCGGGAGGGGGAGAGCCGGCAGGTCCATCACCTGATCGGGGTACGAGGCGGGCAGGGCACCCGGCCGCGACCCGGCGGCAAAGGAACGGCGTTGAGCGTCCCGTGACCTTTGGCCGCAAAATTTCAAAGTCATAAAATGGTACGAAAGGTGCACCCGGTATGCTACAGGACGGTCGGGTTGGTGACGGTGACGTCCCAGAGGTTCTTGCCGACCACTCCAGCGCCGCCGTCGTCCACCCGGGTCAGATACGAGTAGAGCGATGCCAGTCCCTGGGACTCCCGCCCGAAGCGTCCGTCCACCTGGAGGATGAACCTCTTCTGACGCATCTCGCTCTGCCAGACGTAGGCGTCGGGGCGGACCTCGCCGGCCAGTGTGCTGGACAGCGCCGTCCCGGTGAAGTTCTCGGAGTTCAGCAGGGCCTTGGCACGTTCCAGCGTCATCGCTGGCTGCACCGGAGTGATCGCACGCTGTACCGGACTGGTGGTGGGAGCGCTGGGGGCGACGATACCGCTGGACGACGGTGCCGGGCCGCTACGGCTCAGGCCCAGCTTGGACGCGCAGGACGGCCACGGGGACCAGCCACGGGCGTTGTAGAGCTTGTAGGCAGCCTCGTCCTGAAGCGTCGGCGGCGCGCCGCTGGGCAGGCCGGAGTAGCCCAGGGCATGCCAGGTCTGGGCGTCGAACTGGTAGGCGCCGTAGTAGCCGTTGCCGGTGTTGATCAGATAGTTCCCGCCGGACTCGCACTGGCGGAGTTTGGCGAAGTCGTCAGCGGTCGCGGCGCTTGCGGGTGCGGTCGTGACAGCCAGGCCACTGCTCACGAGTGCCGTCACGGCACCGGTGGTACGCAGGACCTTCATGACGGTGGAGGGAGGTTGCGGGGCGCGGTGCCTGCCACCAGACGGCATGTGGGTCGGTCCTTCCCGTCGCCTACGAGGTGAGCTGTCGGGTGCGGGCGGGAATCAGGCCCGGCCGGTGGCACCAGGAGGCACTGCCGGCTTTACCCCAAGGACTCCGTGGACGGACGTCCGGATGGTGGTTCCCCCGATCCTGTCCTTGTGGCTCCGCGGTAGCTCGGGCCGTACCGAACGGGGACAGGACTCGGCGTCCGTCCGGGCGGCCTCACCGATCCGGCGAGTGGGGAGGACTCTAGCGAGTCTGGTTCTATCGAAGCAAATCGGGGTGTCGGATGAACTACACCGACGTGACTGTTATCACCCGAATGGGCTAAGCGCCTTGAACGTGTCACCGTAGCTGACGGTGTGACTCCGCCCCGCGGCGGGGTCGCCTTCTCCGATTTCTGTGACTTATGGTGACGGACGAAGTTTCTTTCGTATCGTGAATGTGCTTGTTGTCACTTCTGGGGCACTCCGGGAAGCGGAGCCGTCCGGAGCGGTCCCCGGCCCTGCCGGGCCGGATCCGGGCCGGCCGCATCCGGGGTTCTCCTGGATGCGGCCGGAGGCCTGGCATGAAAGGGGATCGTGGCTGCGCTGTCCATGGCGCGCCAGCCCGGTCCGGTCGGATGTCCAGCCACGGGTGGGCCGGCTGTGTGCGGACTGTGCGTGCCGCCGGTGGGCGGTGCCGTCCGCCAGAGGCCGTTCGACCGCTGGGTCGTTCGGCCAGTTGCCGGCTGTTCGGCCGGCTGTTCGGCCGGTTGGCCGGTTGGTTGGCTGGCCGTGTTCAGTCGAAGGTGGCCGTCCAGGTCCGTGGGCCGCAGATACCGTCCACCTGCAGTCCCCGCGAGTTCTGCAGGAGGGTGGCGGCGAAGGCGGACTGGGGGCCGTAGCGGCCGTCGATCCTGATCCGGTAGCCGAGCCTGTTCATCTGGCGCTGCCAGGCTCGTACGTCCGAGCGCACCTGATAGATCAGCCCGGTGGTGAACAGCGTGTTGTCCGCGAGACTCTGCGCGCTCTGACGCACCACCCAGCGTTGGGCCCCGGTCGACCCGGCCGCGCCCGCCGAGCCGGTGCCGGTGCCGGTGCCGGTGCTGGGCGATCCGGCCCCGGACGAGCTGGCGCTCGCCACCAGCTGGTCGGCGCCCATCCCCTGGCCGCAGACCGGCCACTGGCCGAAGCCGGACCGGTTGGCCAGTCTCAGCGCGGCCTCGTCCTGGGTGGCTGGCAAGGCGTCGCTGGGCAGCCCCGGGTAGCCGAGGCTCTGCCAGGTGCTCAGCGAGAACTGGTAGGCACCGTAATAACCGTTGCCGGTATTGACGGTGTAGTCCCCCCCGGACTCGCACTGGCGTAGCTGCGCCCAGGTGGTGGCGGCGCTGGCGGGCTGTGACATCACGATGCTTCCGCCGACCGCCGCGGCCAGCGCGGGAGCGACTACCAGCGCCCGCGCGCCCAGCCGGATTCGGCCGGTTCCGTGCTGTCGATTTCGGGAACGTGCACTGGACATATTGGTTTTATGCCCTTCCCCACGCCTGCGAAGTGAGCTGTCGGGTTCGGGCTGGGACTGCCCGGCCGCATGTGCGGCTTCACCCCGAGGACGCCCGGTATCGGCGCCCAGAAGTGGGTCCCCCGTTCCTGCCACGAGTTTGGGTTTTCGTCGGGCGAGGGCAGGATTCGGCGTGCCGCCCGACGTGTGTTCGCTGTGTCGCGAGCACGGCGCAGACCATAACAACAATTGCTGGGCGCCGAACAAGCGGGGAATACGCTTCGTGAGGATGCGCACACCGGGCCGGCGGCTCTTGTCGGGGCCCGGGAGCGGATGGTAGCGCACGGGTACGCGCGCTTATTGATTTCATCATACTTTTATTGCCGGGAAAACTCGGTATCCCGCCGTGCCGGTGGCGATCGGGGCCGGATTATCCGGATAGGAGCCAGTGCGTGGGCCGGCGATCCGCGTGCTATGGGCCGGAAGCCGGGCCCGGCCGGCCCGGCGCCCGCGGCGCGGAACACCGCTGATTCAGCCGAAGACACGTCGAACGGCAGGACCATACGTACAGTGCCGTGATCCGACGATGATGCGACCTTTCCGGAACCTGCGTCATATACGGATGGCCGTTGAAAGGTGACGGCCATCCGGTCACCCGGGCGCCGGGAGGCCGATGGGTCGGCACCCGCACGCGAACGCTCGCCAGCCGGACGACGAAGCCCGGTCTGGCGAGCGTGTTGTGGGGCCGTCCCGCCCAAGCGGGGTCAGTTGGCGAGGGAGCGTCCCGCGGAACGCAGGTCCTCGCACGCCTTCACGACTCGGGCGGCCATGCCGACTTCGGCCGCCTTGCCGTAGCTGCGCGGGTCGTAGTGCTTCTTCACGCCGACCTCGCCGTCCACCTTCAGAACGCCGTCGTAGTTCCGGAAGACGTGGTCGACGACCGGCCGGGTGTACGCGTACTGGGTGTCGGTGTCCACATTCATCTTGATCACGCCGTAATCCACCGCTTCGCGGATCTCGGACAGGTCGGAACCGCTCCCGCCGTGGAAGACCAGGTCGAGAGGTCTGGCCCCGGCTGGCAGCCCGAGCTTCTGCGCGACATACTGCTGACCATCCCGCAGGATACTCGGACGGAGTTTCACATTGCCCGGCTTGTATACCCCGTGCACGTTTCCGAAGGTTGCCGCGACCAGGTAGCGGCCCCGTTCCCCGGCGCCGAGGACCTCGACGGTCCGCCACATGTCCTCGGGCGTGCTGTACAGTTTCTCGTCGATCGCGCCGACGATGCCGTCCTCCTCACCGCCGACGACACCGATCTCCACCTCCAGGACGATTTTCGCCTGGGCCGTGTCCGCCAGCAGCGCGTCGGCGATTTTGAGGTTCTCCTCGATCTCGACCGCGGAGCCGTCCCACATGTGGGACTGGAACAGCGGCTCGCGGCCCTCCCTGAGCACCCGCTCCTTGGAGATCGCGACCAGGGGGCGCAGGTAGGTGTCGAGCTTGCCGGCAGGACAGTGGTCGGTGTGCAGCGCGATGTTGACCGGGTACGCCTTGGCGACATGGTGGGCGAACTCGGCCAGCGCCTGCGCGCCGAGCACCATGTTCTTCACCCGGGTACCGGAGAGAAATTCGGCCCCTCCGGTGGAAATCTGTACGATACCGTCGCTCCCGGCGTCCGCGAAGCCCTTCAGTGCGGCATTCAGGGTTTCACTCGACGTGACGTTGATCGCAGGGTAGGCGAATGCCTCCGCCTTGGCCTGGTCGAGCATCTGGGCGTAGATATCTGGGGTGGCAATGGGCATCGGTCTGGCTCCTGTGGACAGTCGGGGCGCGGCATGCCCGGTTCGGTGATATTTTACCGATTCGGACGTGTGCCGTGCCGGGAAGTTGCGCGAAGGGTATGACGAACGCTCCCCGTCCGGTAGGACGGCCGCAACGGGTGAGTACGGATGTTCTGTCGGGTGTGGTGCACTATGCCGTCGTCCTCACTCCCGGCTTCGTCGGGAGCGGTGTCGTCCGTCGGTTTCCGGTTACCCGGTGACGTTTTCGGTTACCCGGTGACATCGTCCCGCTCGCAGCCGGGGCAGCCCATGACCGGCTCGGGCGCGTCGCTCATCGCGGGGGAGCGCATCCAGCGGATCCTCGATCGCGTGGATCTCGTTGCTGCGGCCCGCACCGATCTGTGCCCGGCGGACGCGTGCTGGCGACCGGGGTACCGTCGATCGCGATTTCCGGTGCCATGGCTCGTTATGTTACCGGGAAGCATCCGGCCGCGCTCCGCCTGAATGCGCCGGAAGCCGCCCGTACGGCCTGGGCTGTGCCTTCTGCCAGGCCTTCTGCCAGCGCTTTGGCACTCCGGCTCGCGGCAGCGGCCGGTTTGTTCCATGGCCGCGGGCCTTATGTCCCGCCATGCCCCGCCGCGGTGTGCCGCGGCATGCCCGGGCACATGTTCCCCACCGCGTGTCCCCACCGCATGTTCCCGTCGCGGGGCCTCGCGGTATTGCTCCCGCCGTGCCCGACGCGTGCTCCCGTCTTGTCCGATGTGCGCTCCCGTCGCGGCTGGGCGCGTGACGTGACCGGGGCCGTCCAGGCGGTCCGCCCACCGGAGCGGACATGGCCGTCGGGCCGTTCGCCGGCACGGTGGCGAATGGGCCCGATGACCCGTTCTGTCCGCTGTTCGCTATTGTGGGCACCGGTCGGACGGCTGGCGGCGGCATGGTAATGACCTTGACGCCCGATGGCCGCTCCGGCGGGCCCGGATCCATGGGCCGGCGAAGGGGGACACACGGGGGGCCGACCGGACGGAAGGTTCCATGGATCGACATCGCGGCTACGGCCGTGCCCGCCGGAGGTGGCCTGCCGCCGTGTCGGCGGTCGTCCTCGGCGTTCTCGCGGCGGTCGCGCTGCTCCTGACACGGTTTACCACACCGGCCGGCCCGGCCGGCGCGGCCGGCGCGGACAGGTCCGTCGTCGCCCCGGCACTGGCGTCGTCGACGGCCGTGCTCGCGCTCGCCGCCCGGTCGACGGCGGGGCCGACGGCCGACCGCGGCACTGTCAGCGGCGTCGTGCGTCTGCGCGCCACCGCCACCGCGGACGCCTGGACCTGGGCGGCGTTCGTCCTGCGGGGGCCCGGAACGGTCGTCCAGGTGGCGCCCGCCGCCCCGTACGAGGCCACCGTGGACACCCGGGCACTGCCCGACGGCGCCTACACGCTGGCGGAGATCGTGTTCCATCCGTCCCAGGCCCCCTCGATACGCTCGAGCCAGCTACGAATCGTCAACACGCCACAGCTGACCGCCCCCCAGGGGCCCGCACGGCCACCGGCTGTGGCCGACCCGCCGGCCACCCCGGCCCCGACCACGCCGACCACGCCGGTCACGCCGCCGCCGGCGCCATCGGCCGCGCCGGCCCCGGG
>NZ_CAKKTM010000043.1:0-2697 GCF_920888515.1 Protofrankia sp. CiP1_Cm_nod1
CGGTCACGCCGGTGACCAGCGCGCCGTCCGAGCAGATCCCGGACGAGGCGTCCGAGGTGGTCGCGCTCACGAACGCCGAGCGGGCCAGAGCGGGCTGCGCGGCGCTCATGGCAGACCGCCGCCTGACCGCGGCCGCGCAGGCGCACAGCGCCGACATGTCCACCCGCGACTACTTCAGCCACGACAGCCTGGACGGCCGGACGCCCTTCCAGCGCATGGCGGAGGCCGGGTACGGGTTCTCCGCCGCGGCGGAGAACATCGCCGCGGGCCAGCGCACACCCGCGGAGGTGGTGCGGGGCTGGATGAACAGCGCCGGGCACCGCGCGAACATCCTGAACTGCTCGTTGAGGCAGATCGGCGTGGGCTACGCCACCGGAGGCCGTTACGGCACCTACTGGACGCAGGACTTCGGGACGCCGTAGGCCATGCCCGACAGGTGCCGGCCGATGGCGGGCGGTCCCGGATCCGGACGAGACGCTCTCGTTCCTGTCGCTTTCTGTTCCCGGACGGCCGCTTGCGTGGTATCCGGGTGTGGGCCGTGACAGCTGTGACCGTCATCACCGGTTAGTCTGGCTTCCCGGTCACGTCGAGTCGATGCCGGGCCGTTGGAACGACGTATCGGCAACAGAACGTGACGGGATGTGACGCCTATGATATTGACTCTTCCAGGAAGGCGATGAGGGGGGACGTGGCTCGCGCGGTCGTTACTGGCGCTGGCGGATTCATCGGGGACGCGGTCGCGCACGAGCTGCGTCGGCGCGGTTACCACGTCATACCGGTCGATGTCCGCCGTGGTCCGGGCATTGTCGTGGCGGACGTCACCCAGCCGGCGGAGCTGGGTAAACTGCTGGTCGGTGTCGATCTTGTCGTGCACGCGGCGGCCGTCGGCACGGGCGGCGGCGGGGAACTGGGCGCGGTGCGCGCCGGCGTGCGCCGCCGCCCGGCCCCACTCACCGACAGCGAACTACGCTCGGTGACGCTCGGGGGTACCGCCGGGCTGCTGGACGCGTGCGAGCGCGCCGATGTCGGCCGTGTCGTGCACCTGTCCTGCGTGAGCGTGCTGGGCGCCTCCTTTCCGGACCTGGTGGACGAGAGCGCGCCGGTCACGGCCACCGGCCTGACGCGCCCGGACGCCCTCGCCGCGGCCGAACGCGCGGCGCTCGCCGCGTCCGCCCGGGGACTGCCGGTGACGGTGCTGCGGGTCGGCGACGCCTACGGCCCGCGGGCCGGCCGGTGGACGCTGTGGCCGCTGCTGCTGCTGCGGGCGGGGCGCTTCGTCCTGGTGGACGGCGGCCGGGGGCTGCTGAGCCCGGTCCACGTCGATGACCTGACCGCGGCTGTCATCACCGTCGCCGGGGCCGAGCGGACCGCTGGCGAGATCCTGCACGTCACCGGCGGCGAGCCGGCCACCGCGTCGGACTTCTTCGGCCGGTACGCGCGGATGGCCGGCGTGCCCCTGCCGGGCCAGGTGCCGGCGGCGCTGGTGCGCGCGCTCGACAGCACCGACCGGCTGCTGTCCGGCCACGGCTGGCTGTCCGGCCGGGTGACCTCGCGGCTGCATCCTCGCGGCTATGTGGATCTCGGCCCGCTGACGCTGGCCGAACTGACCCGTACGGGCACCTACTCGATCGCCAGGATCCGGCGGCTGACGGGCTGGCAGCCGCGCGTCGGCCTGGACGAGGGGATGGCCCGCACCGAGGCGCTGCTGCGGGAACGGGGACTGCTCGGCGTCGCGGAGCCCGCCCGCCGTGGCTGATGCGCCGACCCTGACGACCCTGCGTCTGCTCGCGCTTCCGCTGACCGTCTGGAACGCCGGGTTCGTCGCCGAGGAACTCGGGCCGCTGCTGGTGGGCACCCACCTGCCCAAGGTGCAGGGGATCACCATCGACGTCACCGGCGATCCCACCGAGACGTTACGCCGCGCGCTGCGCCGCCGGGCCAGCGCCGGGCGTGGTGTGATGACCTGGACGATCCGCGGTGACGACTCGGCGGCCATCGGGCTGCTGGCGGTGGACGCGTTCGGCCGGCGCGCGCTGGTGTCGGTGTCCATCGGGCGGCCCTACCGGCGTCACGGCTATGCCACCGAGGTGCTGCGGGCGCTGGCCGGCTGGCTGGAGTTCCGCGGCCCGGTCGTGGTCGAGGCCCGGTTGCGCCTGGGCGACCGGACGAGTGAGCGGCTGGCTGTCGCGACCGCGTTCGTGCCCACCAGCATCGTCCTGCCGGGCGGCTGGCGGGTCTGGTACCGGCCACCGCCATACTGATCGTTTCTGTGTTCTCCCTGCTCCGGCCCGCTTTCGCCGGATCCGGCCGCCGTTGCCCGATCCGGCTTTTTTCGTCACGTAACGCGACCGCTCCGGACCCGGTGCTCACCGCTCGACGGGATGCGGCACCATAGGATGCGATGTCGCGAATCGGGCGGTACGGCTGGCCGCCCACTTCGCGACTCCGTGTCGGCTGACCGGCCGCGCGTGTCCTGGATGGGGGGCGTACGGCTGGCGCGCAGGCGCTGGGGAGGTTCTCAGAGTGAGCGTGGAAACCCAACGCGAAGCCGCGTTCGCGGGAACCCTGGACGGATCAGCGCCCGGGCCGCGTGCCTCGGAGGTCACCTACGATCATTTGATCATTCCGCCGCACTGGCGCCGCTCGGAGGAGTCCGGCCCCGGCGCGCACAACCCGCTGTTCGCGGGCGATCTTGTC
>NZ_CAKKTM010000043.1:3115-20176 GCF_920888515.1 Protofrankia sp. CiP1_Cm_nod1
TGCTGGTCGGTACCACGGCCCGTGCCTTCGCCAGGCTCGACGACCTGATCCGGCTCAACGCCGATGACCGCGCGGTCATCGACGCCCGCCGCAACGACGCCGAACAGGCCCTGCGGACGATCTTTCCTCCGCGGTGCGCGCTGCCGCTCGTCGGAGTGGCGACCATCGGCTCCGCAGGCCGCGACACGATGATCCGCCCGGTGGACGAGGTCGACATCATCGTGGTCTTCAGCGCGGCTAACAACGCCTGGAAGCGCTTCCGCTGGGACTCCCGCGACCTGCTGCTCTGCGTCCGTAACGCGATCGGCGGCGACCGCATCCAGATGATCGGTAGCCGAGGTCAGGCGATGCGCGTCGTCTACAACTGCGCGCCGGACGTCCACCTGGTGCCCGCCTTCGACCATCCACGGGCGGGCTACGTCATGCCGGACTGTGTCGGCGGCTGGCTGCCGACCCGCCCGGAGCGGCACGCCAGCTGGATGGCGGACGCCGGCCCCCGGGTCGCCTCGGCCGTGCGGCTGCTCAAGGCCTGGAACCGGGTCTGCGGCAGCCGGCTGCGTTCCTTCCATCTGGAGGCGCTCGCGGGCAAGGTTCTGATCAACCGCGGGCTGAACACCCGGCAGGGGCTGGCGGCGGTCTTCCGGCACATCGAGAGCAGGGGGTTCACCGCCTACGACCCCGCGGAGGTCGGCGGTGACCTGTCGACCTACCTGCAGCCGCAGGACGTCGACGCGCTGCGGGAGCCGGTGGCCTTCGCCCGCGCCCACGCCGACGAGGCGGTCGAGGCGGAGCAGGCCGGCCGGCACGAGGATGCGGTCAACCTCTGGCGTCTGATCTTCGGCCTGGAGTTCCCGGCCTTCGGCTGACGGGAGCCCGCGGCCCCGTAGGAGTTCCGGCGGCGGCCGCGTCGCTGTCCGCTTCTCGGACGGCGGCGTCGGTCGCCGTTGTGGGCTGGTCCGGTGGCGGCTTCGCGAGCCGGCTGGGCCACCAGATTTTCGGGCCGATATCGATGGCGAGCGCGGGGACGAGAACCGAGCGCACCACCAGCGTGTCGAGCAGGACGCCGAAGGCCACCAGGAAGCCGACCTCCGCGAGCTGGACGAGCGGGAGGATGAACAGCGCCGAGAACGTGGCTGCCAGCACGACGCCGGCGGAGGTGATGACGCCGCCGGTGACGGCCAAGCCGTGGCGTACTCCCGGCCGCGTGCCGATTCTCCCGGCTTCTTCCCGGACCCTCGTCATGAGGAAGATGTTGTAGTCGATACCCAGCGCCACCAGGAAGATGAAGCCCAGCAACGGCAGGGCGGGATCGGCGCCGGCGAAGCCGAACAGCCAGTCGTAGGCCAGCGCGCTCGCGCCGAGCGCGGCGAGGAAGGACAGCACAACCGTCGCGATCAGGAGCAGCGGGGTCAGCACCGACCGCAGCAGCAGCCCGAGAACAACGGCCACGACCACCAGCACAGCCGGAATGATGACCTTCCGGTCGTGTACGGAGGCGGTGCGCACGTCCAGGTTCACCGCGGTGTTCCCGCCGACCAGCGCGTCCGCCGCCGGTATCGCGTGGACGGTGTCCCGGAGCTGTCTGATCGTGTCGAAGGACGCCTTCGTGTCCGGCGGCTGCGAAAGAACGACGAGGAACTGCACCAGACCGGCGCCGCGATCGCTTTCCACGACGGTCGCGACCGCGGGATTTCTTGCGATGACGGCGCGTACCTCGTCCGCCCTGGCGGCGTTCGCGACAACGTATGCCGGTGCGGTGGTGCCGGCCGGGAAGCTGCGCTGCACGATTTCCTGCCCGGTGACCGAGTCCATCGGCCTGGTGAATCCCTGGTCCTGGCGCAGGCCGGTGTCCAGGTGCACGGTCGCGAACGCGAGCCCGGTCAGCACCAGGACGGCGGCGATCCAGGTCGTGCGCGGCCGGGCGGCGATCGTCGTACCAACCCGTGACCAGGCCCCGGACTCCTCCCGCGCCCGCGCGCCATAGCGGGGGACGAACGGCCAGAACAGCCTCCGTCCGCACACGACCAGGGCCGCCGGCAGCAGCGTCATCATGGTCACCAGCGCCACGGCGATACCGATCGCGCTGACCGGGCCGAGACCCCGGTTGGAGTTCAGCTCGCCCAGGAGCAGACAGAGCATGCTGATGATGACCGTGGCGGCCGAGGCGACGATCGCCGGTCCGGCCCGGCGGATCGCGACCCGCATCGCCGCGTGCGCATCGCTGTGACGAGTCAGCTCCTCACGGTAGCGAGCGATGAGAAGCAGCGCGTAGTCGGTGCCGGCGCCGAAGACAAGGACCCGCAGAATGCCCGCGCTCTGCCCGTTGACGGTCAGCCCCGCGTGCTCGGCCGCGAGATAGACCAGGGCGGTGGCAGTCTGGTCGGCAACGGCGACCGTCAGTAAGGGGATCAGCCACAGGACGGGGCTCCGATAGACGAGCAGAAGGATGACCGCCACCACGCCCGCGGTGACGAACAGCAGCCTGGTCTCCACCCCGCTGAACACGTCGAAGGTGTCCGTCACCAGCCCGGCCGGCCCGGTCAGCGACGTCTGGAGCCCCGGCGGTGCCGCCTCCCGGGCGATCCGCCGGATTTCCTTGACCTTGTCGGTGAACTCCACGACATCAGCGCTCTGAGCGATACTGACGGCCAGTAGCAGCGTATTTCCCCGTGGTGAGGAAATGGGCATGCTGACCGGACGCTCGGAGAACTCGCCGATCCGGCGGCCGACGTCCTCGACCGCTTTCCGGTCGGTAGGCGTCAGCTCAGGGTCACGAGAGAAGACGACGACCGCCGGTACGGAGTCTCCGCCCGGCAGGAGTTTCTGGGCCTCGAGCAGCCTGGTGGACTCGGCCCGCGAGGGCAGGAAGGCCGAGGCCTCGTTCCGCTGCGCGTCGGACAGCCTGAACGCCAGCGGGCTGGCGACGGTCGCGACGACGATCCAGCCAAGCAGAAGCGCCCATTTCAGACGCGGCCCCGCCGACCATGCCACGGCCTGCCAGATCCTGCCCACCGGCCCCCCTGCGCGCTGTCCACGACAACCGATCGTCGCAGGTAGGAGGCCCGCCACGAAAGAGATACGGCCGCCCGGAGAGCCGTCGGCGCCTCCTCGCCCTGTCTCCTGGCGTCATGTCAGCCCACTGGCACCGCCGTGTTTCCCAACGTCACTTCGGTCGGTCGGCCGGCCTGCCAGCCAGCCCGGGCCGGACGGTCGGGCCGGCAGCTTTACGTCCGGTCCGGGGTGGCCGGCCGGGCGGAGCAGGCAATGGCGATGTCGGCGGCGACGGTGACGTTGTTGCGGACCACGGCGATGTTGGTCTCCAGGCTGGCGCCGGCCGTCTCGCGGTGGAACGTCGCCAGCAGGAACGGGGTGACGGCCTTCCCCCGCAGCCTCCGGCGGGACGCCTGCGCCAACGCCTCGCGCAGGACCCGGTCGTGCAGCTCCTGGTCGAGCTGGTCCGCCTCGGGCACCGGGTTGGCGACGACCACGGCCGTGCGCAGGCCCAGCGCCCGCGCGTCCGCCATGACGGCCGCGACCTCGGCGGCGGCCTCCACCCGCCAGTCCACGGCGAACTCGGTCCGGGACAGGTAGAAGCCCGGGAAGGTGTTCGTCCGCCAGCCGAGCAGCGGCACACCAAGGGTTTCCAGCCGTTCGAGGGTCGCGCCGACGTCCAGGATCGACTTCACCCCCGCGCAGACCACGGCTATCGGCGTACTTGCGAGAGTGACAAGATCGGCGGACTCGTCGGCGCTGTCGGCCCAGCCGCGGTGCACCCCGCCGAGCCCGCCGGTGGCGAACACGCCGATACCGGCGCGGGTGGCGAGCAGGGACGTGGAGGCGACCGTGGTCGCCCCGGTGCGGCCCAGCGCGGAGGCGACCGGCAGATCCCGTACCGACAGTTTCGCCACGTCCGGGGCGTTCGCGATCCGGGAGAGCGCGATGGCGTCCAGACCGATGGTGGGTATCCCGTCGATCACCGCTACGGTCGCCGGTGTCACCCCACGGTCACGGAGCAGGGTTTCCAGGTCGGCCGCCACTTCCAGATTGCGGGGGCGCGGCAGGCCGTGCGCGATCAGCGTCGACTCCAGGGCGACCACGGGCCGCCCCGCCTCCACCGCCGCCCGCACCTCGTCAGCGACCACCAGCCCCCGCACGACCGAGAGTATATCTACGAATCCGGAATCCGCGCCCATGCGGGATCATTCACCGCCCGAGGTTTCACTGGTTCTTTTTCGGGCATTTTCTCGCACAGCCTGCCAATAATTCTTTGTGGGAGTATGGAGAAGCCTCCACAGAGTTCGTGGACTCGGCCTGGATGCATCGAGAAATTTCCGTGACCATCTTTCTGGATCTTTCGGGTGCCTTCCTCCGAGAAATTCGATGATGCCGGGCTTTTCGGGCATGATGGCCCAGTCGCTCACCCTTCAGCGGCTCGTCCAGGTTCCAGGTCGGGGATAGGGGGCTGCGACCGGCAGACGGGCAGACGGGCAGACGCAGGGTGCTCTCCCCCGGCCGTGGCGGGTGAGCCGAGCCGGAGCATTGATCAGATGCTGGCGGCGGGTGGCGCAGCGGGCGCGGGCGTGAAAGGCCGGGGCCGAGGTGCCGGCGGGTGGAGCGTCAAGCAGAAAACCGACACACGGGAGCGTTGACGCTCAGCTGGTCCAGGAGGAGCATAAAAAGACATTCACGGCTTGCGGTCCCACGGGGGTGGACATGGCCGAAACCTCGAATTCCACTGACGAGCAGATGCCGGTGCCACCCGGCGGCGGTGCCGCCGAGCGTCTGCGGGAGTTCCTTGCGGCGCGGGAGGAACCGGTCTCGGACGCGGCGGAGCCGACCGGCTCGGCGGAGCCGGCGGCGGAGCCGGCGGAGGAGCAGGACCGCGAACGAAGCGAGAACAAGCCCGGCCATCCGACGGCCGGCTGACTGCTCCCGCCCTCGGCCAACGGGCCGGACCAAGACCAAGGCATATCGGCTCCAGGGCTGCGATGTCGACATTTCGCGCGACCCCGCACACCTGTGACGCACCGCTATCGAGGAGGTGCCGATGCAAGGACCCGAGGACGAAGGCGTAACCCCCCGCGACGCGGTCCGCGTCGACGAGCGAACGCCTGCCCGTCCGTACGGCGGCAAGGCGATGCTGCGGCTGCTCGAATTACTCAAAGCGCAGGGGCTGACGAACTTTGCGCAGGAGGCGGTGGCCACCGCGGTCACCGATGAAGTGGCAGCCGAGGCGCTCGCGCATGCCGAGGCGATCGGCGCGTTGCCGCCTGCCTCGCCCCAGGGTGACGCTCGCGCGTCCCGACTCCGCGCGTCAGGCCGTCCGCCGACCGCCGGCGGTGGCGCCGAGGACGAGGGGACGCCAGCCGACATAGCGGCACCGGAGGATCTGGCCCGCACATATGCCGCCGTTGCCGAGGGCCTCGCCGGGCCGCCGACGGCGGGAGAGCCGCAGTGGCGCTCGGTCGGCCCGTCAACGGTGACGAACGGCCAGACCTACGGCAGCAGCCGGGTCAACGTCTCCGGGCGCGTATCGGCCCTCGCCGTCGATCCGAGCAGTCCCGCGCACGTCCTGGCGGGTGGCGCGAACGGCGGTGTCTGGGAGTCACGTGACCGTGGCGCTTCCTGGCAGCCTCGGACCGACTTTGCCTCGACCCTCACCGTTGGCGCAATCGCGTTCGACCCCAGCCGCGCGGCCACGGTCTACTGCGGGTTGGGCGAGGGCGACTGGTGGTCCTTACTCGGCAATGGGGTCTTAAGGTCGTCCGACGGTGGTACATCGTGGTCGTCGGTGTGCACCACCCCGTTCGTGGGACAGGGCTTCTACGCGCTGCGCGTCGACCCCGCCGACGGCAATCGGCTGTTCGGCGCCGCGACCGGTGGACTGTACGTCTCGACCGACGCGGGTACGACCTGGACCCAGCGCCGTTCGCAGCGCACGTTCGCCGTCAGCCTCGGCACCAGTGAAGTGCTGGCGTCTTGCGCCGACGGTCTGTTCCGTTCGACCGACTCCGGCACCACTTGGACAGCGGTGAACCTGCCGGGAGCGCCGGCCGGGTTCGTTCGGCTCGCCGTCGCCGTGGCTCCGTCCAACCCGAACGTCGCCTATGCTTTCGGTACCGGCACGCCATGGATCCCGCAGCCCGATGGGAGCCAGATCCCCACCGGCTACCTGTGGCGCCGCGCCGCCGGGGTGTGGACGGCGATTGGGCTGCCTCCCGGACTGGCAACCGTTCAGTCGTGGTACGACTGGTATGTCGCCGTCGCCCCGGACCTCGACACGCAGGTGTACTGCGGCGCCATCGAGTTGCACCGCGGTGACCTGTCCGGCGCCACTTGGAGCTGGCAGACGATCAGCAACAAGGGCTCGTCCGGGCAGTCGATCCACCCCGATCAGCACAGCATCGCCTTCGAGCCCGGGAACCCCGCCACGGTGTACGCCGGCTGCGACGGCGGCCTGTTCCGCTCCCCCGATCGTGGAACCACCTGGGTGAGCTGCAACAACGGCCTGGTCATCAGCGAGTTCGAGTACCTCGCCCAGGACTGGGGCTCGTCTCGGTGGCTCATCGGCGGTACCCAGGACAACGGCACGAACCGGTGGACCGGGCCCTCGGCCTGGGAGCACGTGGAAGACGCGGACGGCGGCGACGTCCACGTCAACCGCCAGAACCCCTCGATCGTCATCCACAGCCGCCAGTGGGGCGGCCTGCTGCGCTCCACCAGCCGGGGCGACTGGGGAAGCTGGACCACCGTCACCCCCACCCGGCCCGCCGGCGAGGGCAGGGGCCTGTTCTACCCGCCGCTGGAGGGCAGCGCCACCAGCGGCGACACGGTGGCGGTCGCGATGCAGGCGTTGTACGTGTCCCGGGACAACGCCAGCACCTGGACCCGGGTCGGGTTCCCGAGCGCCGGTATCGGCACGGCGCTGGCTGTCCCCGACCCGGACACCGTTCTCGTCGGCCTGGGCGACGGCCGGATCCTGCGCACCCGTTTCAGCTCCGGAGCCTGGGGGGCACTCACCGCGTTGACCACTCCCCGCGCGGGAGCGGTCATCAGCGACCTGGCCGCCGAGCCCGGCGGTACCGGCCGCTTGTGGGCAACGAGCAGTACCCGTGGTGGGGGTCGCGTCTGGCGGTCGGACGACGGTGGCACGAACTGGACCGACCGGACCGGCACCCTGCCCGGGCTACCCGTCAACGCCATCGCCGTCGACGACGGCAACCGCAACCGCGTGTGGGTCGCGGCGGACCTCGGTGTCTACCAGAGTTTCGACGGCGGCGCGTCGTGGACCGACTTCTCCGCAAGCCTGCCGAACGCCTTCGTCGGCGACCTGGTGTTTCACCCTCACGCGCGAGTCCTCCGCGCGGGAACACGCAACCGCGGTGTCTGGGAGATTCCCGTCGATGGCTGGATGACGCAGCCCTGGTGCGGCGTCCAGTGGACGGGAACGCTCGCTGCGAACGCCAGCAGCCGCTGGTTCACCTTCAACTGGCCCGCCACCTGGCACGTTCTGTGGACCGCGATGCCCACCAGCCCGGCGCCGGGGTCCCCACAGATCAGCTTCAAGACCCAGGTGGAACGGGCCGACGCCGAACACGTCACATACTGGATCACCGTCCGCAACCTCACCGGTCAGCCCGTCACCTTCGAAGGACGCTTCTGCGTCCTCAGCCGCTACTGATCTGTCTTTCCGGGAGCAGCCATGTGGACCAATGTTCAATTCACCGGAACGCTGCCGGCCGGCGCGACCCAGCGATGGTTCACGTTCGGGTGGCCCGCAGCCTGGCACGTCGTCTGGTACATCCAGCCGACGACCGTACGCCTCGGCTCGCCGTCCACCGACTGGGACGTGGCGGTCGAACGCGCCGACGCCAACAACGTGACCTACTGGATCACCGTTACGAATCTGGCACCTCAACCGATCACCTTCGAGGGACGCTACGCAGTACTCAGCTGACCACTTCTCATGCGTGAGGGAACGACATGCGGATCACCATCCACGTAGACAACCACGACACCCCTGGCCCACCGGCACCGGCACCGGGCCAGGGAATCACCATTTCCGACATCGCGCCCACCGGCAGCGTTTCGACCAATGCCGGGGCAGCCCAGGGCGGCCCACCGGCGGAACTTGCAGCCCGCGCGGCGCGGCTCGGGGCACTCTCGGCCGGCCCTGCGCCCAGTGGCCCACCCGAGGTAGCCGGCGCCCCCGGGTTCGCACCAACCGGCCTCGACGCACAGCCATCCGGCAGGGCGGACACAGTGCTCGGCTCCTCGACCGACGCCTCCGCCGGACCGGCGCCCACCGGCGGCTGATCGGCCACCCAACGGGTCCACCGAACCGTCCCACACCAGCCGAACCGAATCGGGAGGGATCATGACAGTTGGCAGGCGCGTGCGTCGGCGTTTCTACATCGAGACCGGACTGACCGTGGCCAGCTTTGTCCTGCTGGTCGCCACCTTGATCAACCAGGAATGGATCGAGGTGGTGTTCGGCGTCGATCCGGACCACGGCGACGGGTCGCTGGAGTGGTTGGTCGCCGCGGCCGTCGCGATCATCGCGATCATCGGTGCCACGTCCGCTCGATCCGAGTGGCGACGCTCGCACGTGGCGGCGGACTCTCTCTAGGAATGTACCGAAAATCTTGCTCGTGCTGCCCTGTTTGACCAAATTTATTGATATATGTCTATTTGGACAATATGAGATGGCTCAGATGAGATTCCACAATCTTCAGTGGTTTTCCGGCTCTATGCAGTTGGTCGGAAGTCGTGTTTGAACACCAACGTCCAGTTGCCGTCTGTCGTGGCGGAGTGTAGCTGTCCGGAGCTTGGAGAAAGGGGCACACCCTAGCCATCACCGCCTACCCCACCGAAACCCCGGACGAGAACCTGGCAGACGGGGCCATCATCGACAAACAGTTCATCCGCCTCGTCGTCTCCACCTGAACCCTGGACGGCTGTCGGCCATATCGTCGAACAATTCTGCGGGTCCGTCGACATCTGCCATTTCGTGCTATTTTGCGACGCTTCACCATGCGGGCAAGTTCCGCTCACCGAGCAGATCACCCGCACCGGCGGGCAGCCCGATTCCGCCTACGGGCTTTGGGTCTGTAGGCGGTTTTCGTTGGGGTGACAGCGGTTTTTGCCTACGCTTTCTGGACGGCCAGGCCGTGCTGGTTCGGGGCGACGTCCACGAGGACGTTGTCGCCGTCCCGGACGGTGCCGGCGAGCAGTTCCCGGGCGAGTGGGTCGCCGATCGCGGTCTGGACGAGCCGGCGCAGCGGGCGGGCGCCGAAGACCGGGTCGTACCCGGCGTCGGCGAGCCAGGAGCGGGCGGCGTCGGTGACCGTCAGGGTGATCCGCCGGTCGGTCAGCCGGGCGCGCAGCAGGTCGAGCTGGAGATCGACGATGCGGGCCAGGTCGTCCTTGTCGAGCTGGTCGAAGATGAGGATGTCGTCGAGCCGGTTGAGGAACTCGGGCTTGAACGCCTCCCGCACCGCGATCATGACCGAGTCGCGCTGCACCTGCGGGGGCAGGGTCGGGTCCGCGATGAACTGGGAGCCGAGGTTGGACGTCAGCACCACGATCGTGCTGCGGAAGTCCACCGTGCGGCCCTGCCCGTCGGTAAGGCGTCCGTCGTCGAGGACCTGCAGAAGGATGTCGAAGACGTCAGGGTGGGCCTTCTCCACCTCGTCCAGCAGGATCACGCTGTAGGGGCGGCGCCGGATCGCCTCGGTGAGCTGCCCGCCGGACTCGAAGCCGACGTAGCCGGGCGGGGCACCGATGAGCCGGGCCACCGAGTGCTTCTCGGCGTACTCGCTCATGTCGATGCGGACCACCGCGCGTTCGTCGTCGAACAGGAAGTCCGCGAGCGCCTTGGCCAGCTCCGTCTTGCCGACGCCGGTCGGGCCGAGGAACAGGAACGAGCCGGTCGGCCGGTCGGGGTCGGAGATGCCCGCGCGGGCCCGGCGCACGGCGTCGGAGACGGCCCGCACCGCGGCGTGCTGGCCGACGACGCGGGCGTGCAGCTCCTCCTCCATGCGCAGCAGCTTGGTGGTCTCCCCTTCCAGCAGCCGGCCGGCGGGGATGCCCGTCCAGGACGCGACGACCTCGGCGACGTCGTCGGGGCCGACCTCCTCCTTGAGCATGGCGCTGCCGGGCTCGTCCGCGCCGGGCAGCGCGTCGGTGGCCGCGGCGAGCCGCTTCTCCAACGTCGGGATCGTGCCGTAGCGCAGCTCGCCGGCCTTGGCCAGATCGAGGTCACGTTCGGCGAGGTCGAGGGCGCGCCGGGCGTTCTCCAGCTCCTCCTTGGCCTTCTGCACCTCGACGATGGAGCTCTTCTCACGCTGCCAGCGGGCGGTCAGGCTGGACAGTTCCGCCCGTTTCTCGGCGAGCTCGCGCCGCAGCCGCTCGCGGCGCTCCTTGGACGCGCTGTCGCTCTCCTTGGACAGCGCCATGTCCTCGATCTCGATGCGCCGGACGGCGCGCTCGAGCTCGTCGATCGCCACCGGCCGGCTGTCGATCTCCATCCGGAGCCGGGACGCGGCCTCGTCCACCAGGTCGATGGCCTTGTCGGGCAGGAACCGCCCGCTGACGTACCGGTCGGAGAGGGTGGCGGCGGCGACGAGCGCGGCGTCGGTGATCCGGACACCGTGGTGCACCTCGTAGCGCTCCTTCAGCCCGCGCAGGATGCCGATGGTGTCCTCGGCGGACGGCTCGCCGACCAGCACCGGCTGGAAGCGGCGCTCGAGCGCCGGGTCCTTCTCGATGCGGGTGCGGTACTCGTTCAGAGTGGTGGCGCCGATCATGCGCAGCTCGCCGCGGGCGAGCATGGGCTTGAGCATGTTGCCGGCGTCCATCGCGCCTTCGGCGGCGCCCGCGCCGACGACCGTGTGCAGCTCGTCGATGAAAGTGATCAGCCGGCCCTCGGCGGAACGGATCTCGTTGAGGACGGCCCGCAGCCGCTCCTCGAACTCGCCCCGCAGCTTCGAGCCGGCCACCATCGAGCCGAGGTCGAGCGAGACGATACGCCGGCCGCGCAGGGACTCCGGCACGTCACCGGCGACGACCCGCAGCGCGAGCCCCTCGACGATCGCGGTCTTGCCGACGCCGGGCTCGCCGATGAGGACCGGGTTGTTCTTCGTCCGCCGGGACAGGACCTGCACGACGCGGCGGATCTCGGCGTCGCGTCCGATGACCGGGTCGAGCTTGCCGGCGCGGGCCTGCTCGGTGAGGTCCACGGAGTACTTGTCCAGCGCGCGGTAGGAGCCCTCGGGATCACGGCTGGTCACCCGGTGGACGCCGCCGCGCACGGTGTCGAACGCGCCGCGCAGGGCCTCCGAGCTCGCCCCGAACTCGGTGAGCACCCGGGACGCCTCGCCGCCCTCCTCCGCGAGCGCGACCAGCAGGTGCTCGACCGAGGTGTACTCGTCGCCGAGCCGGTTCGCCTGCCGCTCCGCGTTGTCCAGGACGGTGATGAGCTGCCGGGACAGCTGCGGCGGGGCGACGGACGCGCCGGTAGCGTGCGGCAGCCGGCCGACCGCCGCCTCGGCGCGTCCGCGTACCTGGGCGAGAGGCACACCGACGGCCTCGAGCAGGTCCACCGCGACCCCGCCGGTCTGGCTCAGGACGGCGACCAGCAGGTGCAGGGGGTCGACGAGCGGTGAGCCGTCACCGGTGGCGCGGCTGACGGCGGAGGACAGGGCTTCCTGCGAGCGGGCGGTGAGGCGGTCAGCGTTCATCGGAGTCCTAAGATGATCGTTTTGGGCGTACCATCTTCGTAACGCTCAGGATAGTTGAGTCGTTCCCACTTAAGTTTGCGTGATGCGAAGCGTCCGCCCCGCACGCGACGGCTCGCGACTCGGCGGCTCGACACGGATCGTCGACGGCGCGCCGTCCGGCGAAGCCGCTGCCCGACGGGGAACCGCGTTCGACGTGGGGGCGGCGGCCGGCGAGGGACCGGCGAAGGAGCGGCGGCCGGCGAGGGAGCGGTACCCGAACGAGCCGGCGTTCATGGCCGCTAGCGGCGGGAGCCGGGCCGCCAGACCACTATCGCGCTGCGGTCGACGGGAACCAGGTCGCGCCGGTGGCTGCGGTGCGCCTCGGCGACCCGGCGCTCGGCCTCGGCGCGGACCGCCGCCAGCTCCTCGGTCAGCTGCCGGACCTGCGCCTGCAACATCATCACCTGGCTGCCCAGCTCCAGGATCCGCCGGACGCCCTGGAGGTTGACGCCCTCCTCCTGGGACAGCCGCTGGACCTCGCGCAGCAGCGCGACATCCCGCACGGAGTACCGCCGGCCGCGTCCGGACGTGCGGCCGGGAGTGACCAGGCCGAGGCGGTCGTAGGCCCGCAGCGTCTGGGGGTGCATGCCGGCGAGCTGTGCGGCAATGGAGATCACGTATACCGGTGTGTCGTCGTCGTGCGCGGGGCTCGGGCGGGGTGCCGCGGGCGTTCCGGACGGGCCGGGCGGGACGCCCGCGGGCCTCGCCGGCGCCGGAGCCGGCCCCGGCGGGTCGGCGGTACGGCTCGGTCGTGACTTCATGACCGGCCCTCCATCTGTTCCATCAGTGTCGTGCGCGGATCCTCGGGATGGGCGTGGGCGAACTCCTGGAGCGCCGTCCGCGCCTTCGCGGAGAGATCCGTCGATTTCGGCACGGTCACGTCGACGGTCACGATGAGGTCGCCGTGACCGCCCCCGCTACGCGGCACTCCACGACTACGTACCCGCAGACGACGCCCACTCGACGTGCCAGGCGGGATCTTCACCGTCAGCGGGGCGCCGTCGATCGTCGGGACCTTCACCGAGGCGCCCAGGGCGGCCTCCACGAAGGTCACCGGCAGGACGACCGTGAGGTTCTGCCCCTCGCGGTCGAACACCGGATGGGCCAGCACGTGGACGGTGACCTCCAGATCGCCCGCCTGGCCACCGCGTTCGCCCGGCGATCCGCGCCCGCGCACCCGCAGCCGCTGGCCGTCGGCGACCCCCGGTGGGATGCGGATCCGCTGCTCGCGTTCGCGCCGGCCGCTGCCCTGGCAGTCCGGGCAGGGCGAATCGATCACCGTTCCCTTGCCGAGACAGTCCCGGCAGGGCTCGGAGAGCGCGAAGCCCCCCTGCGACCGCGACACCACGCCCAGCCCCCGGCAGGTCGTGCACGTCCGCGGCGCGGTGCCCGGCCGGGCACCGCTGCCCCCGCAGGTCAGGCAGGTCGCGGCGCCGGGCAGGCGGACCGTCGCCTCCAGGCCGGAGAGGGCCTTCTCGAACGGGATCGTGACCTCGGCCGCGATGTCGGCGCCACGGCGTGGCCCACGGCCGCCCGGTGACCGCTGGAACAGGTTGTCGAACAGCCCGCCCAGCCCGCCCGGGCCCGCGCCGGCGCCCGCCCCGCCCAGCAGGTCGTCGAGGTTGAACGCGGTGGAGCCGCCGTGGTAGCCGGGCCCGCCCGGCCCGAACCCGCCCGGCTGGAAGCCGTAGCCACCGGCCTGGCCGCCGGGGACGCCACCGGCGGCGAACAGCGCCCGGGCCTCGTCGTACTCCCGCCGCCGGGACTCGTCCGAGAGCACGTCGTACGCCTCGGAGACCTCCTTGAACCGGGCCTCGGCCTTGGGGTCGCCAGGGTTCTTGTCCGGGTGCAGCTCAAGCGCGAGGCGGCGGTATGCCTTCTTGATGTCGGCTGCCGAAGCGTCCTTGGGCACGCCGAGAGCGGCGTAGTAGTCCTTTTCGACCATGTCGCGAACACTCACGGCGCCCCTCCTTCCGTCATCATCTCGTCTACCGACGCCCGATGTGGACGCTGTCCGGCAGGAACCGCGATGGCATTGGCTACTCGGGCTACTCGGGCTACTCGGGCTGCTCGGGCTGCTCGGGCTGCTCGGGCTGCTCGGCGGCTACTCGGCGGCTACTCGGCGGCTTCTGCCGAGCCGCCGCCCGCCTCCGGCGCGGCCCCGGCGGCCGTGCCGTCCACGTCCTGACCGGCGTCGGCGTCCCCCGGCGCCGGTTCGGCGACCGAGACCTGCGCCGGCCGCAGCACGCGGCCGGCGTGCCGGTAGCCGGCCCGGAAGACGTCCACGCAGGTCGGCCTGGTCACCTCGGCCGAGTAGGTGTGCATGAGCGCATCGTGGACGAGCGGGTCGAACTCGTCCCCGCGGGAGCCGAAGCGCTCGAGCCCGGCGGCCTCAAGGGCGGCTTCCAACGACTCCGCCACCGCCTTGAACGGGCCTTCCAGATCGCCGTGGTCGCGGGCGCGGCCGATGTCGTCGAGGGTCGGCAGCAGCGCCAGGAGCAGCCTGCCGGCCGCCTGCTCGGCCAGGGCCTGCCGGTCACGCTCGACACGGCGCCGGTAGTTGTCGAACTCGGCCTTGAGACGTTGCAGGTCACCGGTGCGCTCGGCGACCTGCTGGCGCAGCGACGCCACCAGCTCGGCCTCACCGGCCGGTGCGGCGCCGGGCGCCGGCCCCCCCGCCGAGGACGTGAAGGCGCCCTCGGCGGTGGCGGCGGCCTGCGTCCGCGCGGCCGCCTCCACCCGGACCTGCCCGCTCTGTGGGTCTATGCGGCGCTTGTCCCGGACGACCACTGGCTCGTCCGGGGTGGAAGCGCCATGCGTCCAGTCGTTGGGGGCCGAGGTCACTTCTTGTCCTCCTCGTCCACTATCTCGGCGTCCACCACGTCGTCGTCCGCGCTCGCTCCGGGCGTGCCGCCGGGGCTGCCGGCCGAGCCCTGCGCGGCGTCCGCGTAGAGCGACTGGCCCATCGCGGAACTGGCCTTGGCGAGCTCGGTCGTCGCGTTGCGGATGGCCGCGATGTCGGTGCCGGCGACCGCCGCCCGCAGCGCGGACAGCTTCTCCTCCACATCGGTCTTGACCGTGGCGTCGATCTTGTCGCCGTTCTCGGCCAGGAACCGCTCGGTGGAGTACACCAGGGTCTCGCCCTGGTTGCGGGTCTCGGCCTCCTCGCGGCGCTTGCGGTCCTCCTCGGCGTACTGCTCGGCGTCGCGGACCATCTTGTCGATGTCGTCCTTGGGCAGCGCCGAACCGCCCGTGATCGTCATCGACTGTTCCTTGCCGGTGCCGAGATCCTTGGCCGAGACGTGGACGATGCCGTTGGCGTCGATGTCGAAGGTGACCTCGATCTGCGGGATGCCGCGGGGCGCCGGCGGCAGGCCGGTGAGCTCGAACATGCCGAGCTTCTTGTTGTAGGCGGCCATCTCGCGCTCGCCCTGGAAGACCTGGATCTGCACGGACGGCTGGCTGTCCTCGGCGGTGGTGAAGATCTCCGAGCGCTTGGTCGGGATGGTGGTGTTGCGCTCGATGAGCTTGGTCATGATCCCGCCCTTGGTCTCGATGCCCAGGGACAGCGGGGTGACGTCGAGCAGGAGAACGTCCTTGACCTCGCCCTTGAGGACACCGGCCTGCAGGGAGGCGCCGACGGCGACGACCTCGTCGGGGTTGACGCCCTTGTTCGGCTCCTTGCCGCCGGTGAGCTCGCGGACCAGGTCGACCACGGCCGGCATCCGGGTGGAGCCGCCCACGAGCACGACGTGGTCGATGTCGCTGACCTTGACCCCGGCGTCCTTGACGGCCTGCTGGAAGGGGTGCTTGCAGCGGTCGATGAGGTCCTGGGTCATCCGCTGGAGCTCGGAGCGGGTCAGGGTGATGTCGAGGTGCAGCGGGCCCTCGGCCGAGGCGGTGATGTAGGGCAGGT
The DNA here is from genome assembly GCF_920888515.1 of Protofrankia sp. CiP1_Cm_nod1. Lineage (GTDB taxonomy): Bacteria > Actinomycetota > Actinomycetes > Frankiales > Frankiaceae > Protofrankia. The sequence goes on from NZ_CAKKTM010000043.1 coordinate 18,812, forward strand.
TGATGCTGGTCTGGGTGGACTGCGACAGTTCGATCTTGGCTTTCTCGGCGGCCTCGCGCAGCCGCTGCAGGGCCATCTTGTCCTTGCCCAGGTCGACGCCGTGCTGGCCGTTGAAGGTCTTGATCAGGTGGTCGGTGATGCGCTGGTCCCAGTCGTCACCGCCGAGCTGGGTGTCCCCGGAGGTCGACTTGACCTCGACGACACCGTCACCGATCTCCAGCAGGGACACGTCGAACGTGCCGCCACCGAGGTCGAAGACCAGGATCGTCTGCTCCTTCTCGCCCTTGTCCAGGCCGTAGGCGAGGGCGGCGGCGGTGGGCTCGTTGACGATCCGCAGGACGTTCAGCCCGGCGATGGTGCCGGCCTCGGTGGTGGCCTGGCGCTGCGCGTCGTCGAAGTAGGCGGGCACGGTGATGACCGCGTCGGCCACGGTCTCACCCAGGTAGGACTCGGCGTCCCGCTTGAGCTTCTGCAGGATGAACGCGCTGATCTGCTGGGGGGTGAAGTCCTTGGCGTCGACCTTCATCTTCCAGTCGGTGCCCATGTGGCGTTTGACCGACCGGATGGTCCGCTCGACGTTGGTGACCGCCTGCCGCTTCGCGACCTCGCCGACCAGGACCTCGCCGTTCTTGGCGAAGGCGACGACGGATGGGGTTGTCCGCGAGCCCTCGGCATTGGCGATCACCGTGGGTTCGCCGCCCTCGAGCACGCTCACGACGGAGTTCGTGGTGCCGAGGTCGATGCCGACCGCTCGTGCCATGTCTGTGCGCCTTTCGAATCAGGATGGATCCGGCCCCACCGGCTCCGTCAGGATGCCGCGTGGGCCGCTCATATGGTAGTTGAGCCCTGCCGGCTCAGGATCCAACAATAACTCTTCCGCCGTCAAACTTGAGCCCCTCATGCTCATGTTTTTTGCGATGGCCGGACCGCGCCGGTGTGCGGCGTCATCGCAGGCATGGCTCGGGCGCGACTGGCGTGCGGGGCGTGGCAGCTTGCCCACAGAGCGTGTCGGCTTGCTCGCAGGACGTGTCGGATTGCCCACAAGGCGTGGCAGATGGCACGCAGGGCGTTGTGGCTGGCACGCAGGGCGTGGCGGCTGGCGCACGACTGAGGCCGGCGGGTGTCCGCCGGCCTCAGGTTGACTTACGGTCTTTTATGTGATTTCCGGCTATAATGTCCTGCTTGGCTGTTACAGCCTGTTCGGTCCTGGTTCCGCTGGTCCGTGCCCTGTTCAGGCGCTGGACGGTCCGGCGGGGCCGGATGGGGGCTGACCCGGTCCGGCGGCGGGGCTGTCGGCGCCCGGGGCCGTGCTGTTGCCGCCGTCGTCCGCCGGGCGGCTCGCGGCCGGCCGCAGCGGGCGGACCG